>JBLMXZ010000092.1:0-24678 GCA_050258015.1 Deltaproteobacteria bacterium | reverse complement strand
CGCCTCATCGCCTTCCCTGACACCCTCGTGGTGTCAAAGTAAATGTAACACATACGTACTCTCTTGTCAACCCCCCGCAACCAGGTTGCGACAAAATGGGTCAGGCCGCGGGGGAGGCGCTCTTGCGCAACAGACGCAAAAGGCAGAGGGCGGCGACGAATTCGCAGACGATAACGAAGATGCCTATAAAAAACGGGCGGGCCTGGTACAGAAAACCCACGGTCAGGCCGCTGAGGAGGGCTCCCAGGCCGTAGAGGGTGTTGAAGACGCCGTACGCCGAACCGCGGATACCCAGGGGCGTCATGTCCGCCAGCGCCGCGCGCATGACGGTCTCATGGATGCCCAAGACCACCCCCCAGATCCCCACCCCCCAGAGAACGGGCCCGACGGACGGCCGAAAGACGAAGAAAGGAACGGCCGCCGTCAACAATGGGATCAGCGCCAGTGTCCGCATCCCCGCCCTATCGTAGATCCTGCCGACGACGAGCGCGGCCACGCCGTCGACCGCCATGGCGCCGGCAAAGAAAAAAGGAATGGCCGCATCGCCCACGATGGCCCCCGCCTTCAGGTGAAAGGCGATCATCGGAAAAGGCGCGAAACCCGCGACGGCGAAGAAAGTGAAGAGCCCGTAGAACCAGTACGGCCCGCGCAACCGGCGCACCGTCTCCCAGGAGGGGCGAAGGGCGCCCTCCCGCCCCCCCTCGATCCGGCCGGCCTCTTTTTTCGCGAAGGCCAGGACCGCCAGGAGCGCCAGCGCCGGCAGGAAAAGGAACAACAGGCCCGTCCGGAAGCCGCCCGTCCGGTAAAAAGAAAAACCCAGGAGGAGCGGCCCGGCGATCGCTCCGATCTGGTCCATCGCCTCATGAAAAGCGAATCCCTTGCCGTGCCCCGTGTGCTGTGTCACATGGGAGAGTATCGCGTCCCGGGCCGGGGACCGGATGGCCTTGCCGATCCGTTCCAAAGACAGGCACAGGACCGCCCAAGGCCAGGCGTGGCTGAATGCTAAAAAAGGAACGGCGAGGATGAGGCCGTAACCGAGGAAGGTCAGCGACCAGTAGGCGCGGGTCCGGTCGGAGAGAAGACCGGAAAAAAGACGGATAAAATACCCCAGGAAATCCGCCAGGCCCGAAAAGAAACCGACGGCCACCGCGCCCGCGCCCAACATGGCCAGGTACGGCCCGCTGATGCTGCGGCCGCCCTCATAGGTCATGTCGCCCAAAAGGCTCACCAGCCCCATGAGGAAGATAAACCGCCAGGCGCGGCGCAGATCGACGGAGGTCGTCATAAAAGCTGCTCCTTGAAGCGCGCGATCTCGGCCGCGGCCTCGGACCGGCGGGCCTCGATCTCCTTCAGGCGGCGGCCATAGACGCGGGCCTTCTTCTCGTCCGCATACGTGCGCGGATCCGAAAGGGCGCGCGCCTTGGCATTCGCTTCCAGGTCCAACTGCTCGAGCTCCTTCTCCAGCTTCTGGATCATCGCCCCGAGACGCAGGTTGTGGGCCTTGCGCTGCCGCTCCGCCTCGCGCTCTTTCTTCTGCTCTTCCCTGGCGCGCTGACGCGCGGCCTGCTCCTGAGAGACCTCCTTTTCCTCAGGCGCTTTATGTAACGGCGGCCTGGCCGAAGGCCGAGCCTCGTCGCGCTTCTCGAGGTAATAATCGAAATCCCCGTAGAACTTGCGCACGCGTCCGGCCTTCACCTCATAGACGACGTTCGCCATGCTGCGCACGAAATGGATATCGTGGCTGATGAAGACGCACGTCCCCTCATAACGCTGAAGCGCCATGATCAGCGCGTCGACGGCGTCGACATCCAGATGGGTCGTCGGTTCATCGAGGAGCAGGAAGTTCGGCGGCCGGATAAGGAACTTCGCCAGGTTCAGGCGGCTCTTCTCCCCGCCGGAGAGGACGGCCACCTTCTTTTCCACGTCGTCGCCCTGGAAGAGGAAGGCGCCCAGGATCGTGCGGATATCCTCCTGGGCCATGATCCCCGGCGCGGCGCTGTAGGCCTCCTGCAGAACGGTGCTCTCGGGATGGAGCGTATCGAGCCGCGTCTGGGAGAAGTAGCCGATCTCGACGTTGTGGCCGACGTCGCGGACACCGCTGTCGAAAGGCAGGACGCCGGCGAGGATCTTGAGCAGCGTCGACTTGCCGGCTCCGTTGACGCCGGCCAGGACCGCCTTGTCGCCGCGCTCGATGGTAAAATCCAGGTCCTGATAGACCTTCCTCTCGCCGTACGCCTTGCACATCCTCTCGAGGGTGATGACGCGCTGGCCGCTGGGCCGGGTCCGGGGAAAAGAAAAATGACGGATGCTCTCGCGCGGGTCCGGCGGCAGGACGATCTCCTCCATGCGCTCGATGGTCTTGCGCTTGTTGCGGACGGCCGACGCCTTGTTGGGCTGGGCGTGGAACCGGGCGCAAAAATCCTCCAGCTGCCGGCGTTTCTTCGTCTGGGCCCCCAGCCTCTTCTCCAGCACGCGGCGCTGCTCCTCGCGCAGGCGATCGTAGTCCTCGTAGCTGCCGCGCAGCTTCGTCATCCGCCCATGCTCGAGGATGAGGGAGTAATTCGTCACCTCGGTCAGATACGCCTTGTCGTGGGAGATCATGATGAAGGTGCCGCGGTACCCTTTGAGGAAATCCTTAAGCCAGAGCGCGGCATTCAGGTCGAGGTAGTTCGTCGGCTCATCCAGCAAAAGCAGGTCGTACGGCAGCAGCAGCAGCTTCGCCAGCAGGACCCGCATCTGCCACCCTCCGGACATCTGGGCGATGGGCCGCTCGAAGTCGGCCTCCTCGAACCCCAGGCCCATAAGGATCTTCTCGGCCTTGTGCTCGAGCTCAAAAAAATCGAGGACCTCGAGCTCGTGAAGGACGTCGCCGTAGCGGGGTTCGTCGGCCCGGTGGGCCAGCTCCAGCGCGCGCTTCTCCTCGCGCAGACGGCGGATCCTGTCGTCCCCTTCCAGGAGCTCGCCCAGGACGCTGCGGCCGGAGGCGAAGCGCGACTCCTGGGGCAAATAGCCTATCGCCGTGTTCTTCTGGATCTGGATGGAGCCTGCGGAAGGCTCCGCCTCGGCGAGCAGGAGACCGAAGAACGTGCTCTTGCCCGCGCCGTTGGGGCCTATAAGACCGATCTTCTCCCCCGGCCCGATGAAGAGGGTCACGTCTTCGAAAAGGGTCCTGGCGCCGAAGCTCTTGGCAACGCCGCTAACAGTGATCATGAAAAAATATTCCTATGAATGAATTCGGACCGCATTGATTTCCAATGGCCAATTCCCAATGACCAATTAATTCCTTAATTCCAATTTCCAATAAAAAACAGCTTTAGAAATGCCGATTGGAAATTGGGAATTATTGACGATCCTTATCTTCGCGCGGAAAGGGCCTTGATGCGCTTAAGCATGTTGGGATGCGTGCTTAACAGCTCCATCATCTTGTCGGAGAAGGAGAGCCGCAGGGTGCGGCTGCGCAGGACCGCGAGCTCGTCCGCGTCTATCGTGCCGCTCCTATCGAGGTCCAGCTGGCTCAGTTCCCGGATCTCCCTGTAGGCGCGCGACGGGTCATTGACGAAAAACGCCTTCAGCCCTTCGACGTCGCGCACGGCCTCCCGGTTCGTCCGCGCCGAGCCGTACACGAGCTTGTAGAGGGCCGTGGCCATCGCCGAGGGGGAATTGCCGAGCGCCAGCGAACCCTGGTCCGCGAAGTACTCGCGTATACGCGAGGCGTAGAGGACAAGAAGGTTGGTGATGAAATAAAAAAGGAAGGCCGCCAGGCCGATCAGCGCCGCCTGGCCGCCGTCCCGGCGCCGGCCGCCGAAAAAGAGAAAATACCAAGCCAGCCGGTACAGGAGCATCGGGATGACCGACAGGACGGTGATCGTCACGACATCGCGGTTCTTCAAATGGGTCAACTCATGCCCCAGCACGGCGCGCAGCTCCCCTTCCTCCAGGAGATTCAGGATCCCCTGGGTCACGCACACGCGGCCGTCCGACAGGCCGTGGCCGAAGGCAAAGGCGTTGGGCAGCGGCAGCGGCGAGATCGCGACGCGCGGCTTGGGGATACGCGCTTTGCGCGCGAGCTCTTCCACCATGCCGTGCAGCTGCGGCGCCTCTTCCCGTGAGACATAACGCACGCGCATGGACCACTCGACCATCTTGGGACCGATGGCGAACTGGATCGCCATCAGAACGACCGAAAAAACAAGATAGAAATAGAAGTTCGTGATGCCCATGCTGGCGCCGATGACCGTCACCACCGCATAAATGATGGCGAAGAGCACCGCCAGCAGCAGATACATTCTTAAGTGCAGGCTGAACATAGCTCCCTCCCAAAATGCATTTTCCTACAATGCGCCAAAGAGGTAATGGGCGACCGGGGGCTTCTTCCCCGTCAGACAATAAGAAGTTTTTCGGCAATTGTCCGCGAGGGATTGCGATTTCGACATAGCGACACGGGTCAATGGAGCGTAATGTCGAAAGCGCAAGCCGAAGCGGACGGCGAAAAACTTCGTCTGACGGGGAAGAAGCCCCCGGCCGCTCCCATGACTATTTAATTTATTATTATACCACCCTCTCGCCGCTTGACAACCCGTCGGCGGGGGTTTATGATGGCGACAACATGAATATCGTGTTGCGCGTCCTCACCGCGCCCTCCCGATTCCTGCGCCGCCTCTACGACTGGACTCTCCATTGGGCCAAGACGCCCAAGGCGCGGGCCGCCCTCTTCGGCATCGCCTTCATGGAGAGTTCCTTCTTCCCCATCCCCCCCGACGTCCTTTTGATCGCGATGACCCTCGCCAAACCCAGGAAGTGGCTCGGTTATGCGGCCCTGTGCACTCTGGGATCGCTGACCGGGGCCCTCCTCGGCTACGCCATCGGGTTCGGGCTCTATGAGACCGTCGGCCAATGGATCGTGACGACCTATCACCTGGAGCAGGCCATGGAACTGGTCGGCCGCCGATACCAGGAAAACGCCTTTCTCGCGGTCTTTACCGCCGCCTTCACCCCCATCCCCTACAAGGTCTTCACCATCGCCGGCGGGCTCTTCCGCATCAATCTCGCAACCCTTCTCGGCGCGTCGCTCGTGGGACGGTTCGGCCGCTTCTTCCTGGTCGCCGCCAGCCTGCGCCTCTTCGGCCGGCGCATCGGGGCCGCGATCGAGCGGTACTTCGACATCTTCTCCCTCGTCTTCACGGCGCTGCTCATCGGCGGCTTCTTTATCCTCAAACACGTCCTGAAATGAAAAGGGCCCGGCCGCGGATGCGGACGGGCCCTTCTTTGTTTTATTGTCAGGATTACGCGCTGGCCTTACGCACGTTGGTCGCCTGTTCTCCCTTGGGGCCGGTCTCAACGTCAAACTCGACCTCCTGGCCCTCCTCGAGAGTCTTGTATCCCTCCTGCGCGATCGCGCTGTAGTGGACGAAGACATCCTTGCCGGCATCCGTGGTGATGAAGCCGTACCCCTTCTGGTTATTGAACCACTTCACCTTGCCTCTTGCCACTGCTCAGCCTCCTTCCTTCTCCGGCCCCAAAAAAAACCGCACCCCGGAACGTTCCGGGACTGCGGTTCAATTCTTGGGACGGCGCACGTGACACATATGGTACTTTCACTGTAATAAAAAAACCCGGGGCTGTCAACAAAATTCTCTCTAACCGGGTGTCAGAACTTCACTTCCACCTGTGTGCGCAGAAAGACCGCTGCGTCCCGGTTGCGGTAGAAATCGCCCGGCAAAAGGACCTCCCCCAGGAAATACGTCGCCACGCTCTTGGTCCACTGATAGGAGATCTTCCCCTGCAAAAGATGGCCCTTTTCCATGCCGCTGCCGGAAAAGACGGCGTTCGGCGCCACCTGCTCGTCCGCCCACAGGCAATTGTAATGGAGATCGAGGGCCGTCCTGGGACAGGGCCGCAGCGTGACGCCCAGCCGCGCGATCTTAAGGTTCGTCCAGTAATAGCTGATACCCGTCTCGCTCGCCTCCTGTAAAGAAAGCGTGTCCGATATCCAGGGACACCGGGAGAACAAAGGATCCCATGCTTCCTGCCGCGGCGTCCCCCGGTCGTCTCCGGAGAGATAGATGAAACCAAGCCGTCCCTCCTGAGGACCCTGCGCGCCCGCAAACTTCCTGTCGAGAAAAATATAGCCTCCCCGCCCGCGGCGCGCGTCGGACCCATAGGTGCCGAACTGGGCGGCGATCTGGGCGCGCAGGACATACGCCCCCCTCCCATAGCTCAAAAACATACCCGGAGCGTAGATATCGCTGGGCCGCGCCTGCAATCCCGTGCCGCCCTCCCCGTCTTCGCTTTTATAGATAAAATAAGGCTCGAGGAAAAGGGGACCGAAACCCCGCAGCTGCCCGTCCAGGATAACGCCCTGCTCATCCGTCGTATTGAGGGGATACGGGGCCTTGTCGCGGGAAGGGGCGGATGCGCGGACAAGCCTCGTCTCGTTTATGACGGGCAGGAACTCCTCGTCCCGCGGGTCGTTGATATAGACGAGATCGAGGGAGTCGCCCTCGCCGCCGCCCCAGCGCAGGCGCACGGCGTTGAAATAACGCGTGCGGGAGCCGTCCCCCGGCGTGCCGTCGGAGACCAGGAAGCTTTCCGCATAAAGACCTTCGAGGTCCTGGCGGCCCAGGGTCGCCTCCAGGCCGGGCGGCTGCCGCAGGCGGACATAAAGCTGGTCGAAGACGGTCTCGTTGATATCGTAGTGATAGCCCTTCTTGGACGCCGACTTGTCCGCCGCAGAGCCTGTGGTGCCGGCAAAATAGGCGTAGGCCTTGCTTTCGTTCGTCAATTTGAGAAAGACCGAAAACGTCTTATCCGCGTCCCATGAGCCCCACACAGAGGCGCGCACGCGGAAGAAATTCCTGTTGTCCTTGGCGTCGTCGTTCATGTCCCGCCAGTTGCGCCAGTACTCGTGGCGCAGCCGGAGGGCCGCGCCGGCGTCAAAAGAAATCTCGCCCCGGGCACAGACCCCGCCCAGGGCGAGATACATAACGACACAACAAGCGCCGAGACGCCCGAAGGTGCCCAAAAGACCCTATCCTTCCGGCTGGGCGTTCTCTTCGACGAACTTTTTGATCTCGTCAAAATTTTCGACGATCAGGCGGGCCTTGCTCAGGCCGAATGAAAAAGGATACCGGTCCTCCTCATCCCGCTTGAGGATCAGGATGGGCTTGCCTTTGAACTCGCTCCTCTCGATCACGACGACCTCCTTGACGATGTGGTTATTTATAAGAAGATGCGGGGCTATCCCTGAAATACGCCGGATCAGAAATTGTACCGCACCCTCATGAAGACGTTCTTATTCTTCGCGAACTGACCGAATTCGGATGTCCCGTCGTCGCCCCAGGGCGCGCTCGCCCCGACCGTAAGCTGCCACCGGTCGGTGATGTCGTACGTGACCGACGGGCGGGCATATCCGTCGCCGTCGGAAGGCGAATAAAAGGTAAAGAGCGTCACCCGGACCGTCTGGTTCTTGAAGAGCTTGGTGATCCTGTTCGTCACCACGTGCCGGCGCCGCGGCCACGAGAAATCCTGCGGCAGGAGCGCGTCCCGGTAGGGGCCGTAGTCCAGCGTCTCCTCATAATAATACTGGAAACCGACCTTCCAGTCACTACCTAAATCTTTTTCGAACCCCGCCATCGCCTTGACCATGGAGTTGGCGATAAGACGGTTGTCGCCGCGGGCGTCCTGCGGGGAGCGCACATAACCGAACTCGACGCTGCCGATGCCTCCGAGGACGGGTCCCCGCCAACTGCCCCCGTAGACGTCCTGGCGCTCGTAGAACAGCTCGCGCGCCGCCTCATTGAGGTAGCTGCGCGGCATCTTGTCGAAACCGCGCGCCGCGTAGACGGCCGCCTCGGCGCTGCCCACCGGCCGGTAGACGCGCAGGGCGTATTCAAAGTTCCCGGGCCGAAGACCCGGCCCGGTCAACTTCCTGTCCGAGGCGAGGCCTGCGACCCCGCCCTGAAAACTGTCGAAGAACGAGAGACGATCGCCCTTGGGGATCGTGTTGGGCTCAAAGACCGGGATCACGACAAAATCGACGCTCGCAAAGGACGGATAAAAGGAGAACCGCACGGCATCGCTGGGTTTCTTCAGGTACTCGTCGTCCCGACCGATGAAAAAAGAGACGTAATCCTTCGGGAAGACGTCGTTGATGAAGAGATAATCGCCCGTGCCCCATGTCAATACCTGCCGGCCCGCCTTGACGTCGCACCAGGAGACCGGGCTGGCGCTCCAGAAGAACTCCCGCAGATCAAAATCGGTCTTGCCCCCAAAATACCAGTCCGCCGTCAGGTCGGCCTTCCAGGAGACCCAACTCTGCCATGCGCCGAGAAGATTATCGCCCTTAAAGACATAGCGCGTCTTAAGCTGGAGCCGTTGCTCCAGCATGTTGTATCCGTCGTGCTTCGTCGTATCTTCCTGCAGGCGTACCCCGACGGCCTGTTCCGCGAATCCGTGCCAGACGACCTGTGCCTGTGCCGTCGCCGCCGGCAGCGCCAGTCCCAGTGCAAGGATGCCTATCGACAGGCGATTGCGCATATTCTCCTACTCGCCGATCCACTGCAACGGCGGACGGCGCAGATAGCGCTCGGTGAAGACGTCGTCCGTCAGACCCACGTCGTATTTTATGTCCGAGAAAGCGCTCACGGTCACCGTCCCGGCATTCAAATCCTCGGCCTTCATGGACGTCACGGTGATATATCCCTGGATCTCGCTCGTCTTAAGGGCCGTGATCCGCCGATACAGCTTGCCCTCCCTGTCGAAATACTCCGCCTCCACGGGGACGAAATCGGCCTTGCGGATCTTCGTGACGTAGTAGGCGAATTCAACGCTTCCCGGATCCTTGGGGGTATTCTTCACCACATAGGCGTCCGCCTCGGCCGCCTCGAGCTCGTGCGTGTCCAGATCGACCGACCGGCCGGAAACATCCTCATAGAGGAACGTCGTGCCGGCAAAGCTCGAGCGTTTGTCGGAGGCGGCGATGCGCCGCACGAGGTCCAGGGCCGGCAGGTACAGCCACCGGTCGTCGTCGCGGTCCGGGTGCTTCCACACGAGATAGGCCATGCCGCGAATGTCGAACGGCTTGTGAAAATAGACATAATACTTCTGCGCGCCGTCGCCCGCGGCCTCGTTCATGCGCAGGATGCTGAACTCGCGGTCGCGCGTGCGCCCCTGGGCATCCGTGATCGCCATGGAGACGCGCGCCGAGCCGTCCCTGCCCTGATAATAAGCGATGTGGTCGGCCTTGGCCACGATCTCATCCGCGGTCATTTCCGCCCGCGCCGCGGCGCCGCCGAAGAACAGGCCTACGCATATGACGAAAACGAATATCCACGGCTTCTTCATCTGACGGCCTCCCTCTTCATGATGTCCTCTGCCTCAAAACGGAGACCAGAGCATCAGGATATCAGAGCGAAGAATATCAGGGTACCAGGATGCCGGAAAATGTCCCGTGGTCCGGCTTGTCCTGATCTCCTGATTTCCTGATACCCTGCCGCCTGATCTTCTGATAACCTAATGTCCGATTTTAACCTGTAAGGGGTCTTGCGGATCTCTCTATCCTCTATCCTCTATCCTCTATCCTCGATCTTCTCCCCAAGAGAAAACACGCGCCCGCGATCAGGGCCACGACGGCCGCGGCCGTCCAGGTCGCGACGTTCCAGCGCGCGAGATTGTACCCCAGCAGGACATAGAGGACCGCGGCCGCCGCCATGAAGGCCAGCAGCATGCACTGGCCGCACGCGCACCGGCGGGGCCGCTCCTGCGACAGCTCCTTACGGAAGACCACGCCCGGAAAAGCCGTTATCAGGGCGGGCAGGATCACGAGCGTGCCCACGCTCGATAACAGCATGATCATCAGCATGAAGAAGCCGACCGTCCGGTACGGCACGAGCGGCGAGACCATAAGCGGCAGGAAGGCGATCGAGATGACGAGGGCGTTCTTGACGAGGGTCCGCGCCGGCGCCCCGAACATCGCCTCGGCGGTCGCGGCCCAATCCTTTGTCTTGCGGAACTCCGCGCGGGACCTTTCGATGAAGTGGATGGCATAATCGATGGAGAGGCCCAGCGTCAAAGCCGAAAGCACGGCCACGGGCATGTCGTAATCCTTGCCGATGAACCCCAGGCTGCCGTACGTGAACAGGATCGTCACCGACATCGGCACCATGGACAGAAGTCCCGTGCCCGGGGAGCGAAAGAGCACCGTCATCATGAAAAGAACGATGAAGAAACTTCCCAGGAAATTGACCAGCATCCCCCATACCATCTTGTCCTGCCAGACCATATTGATGTAGGTAAGCCCCGCCCATCCGGTCTTGACCGCGTACGGCGGCGGGTCCGCCTTCATGAACCCTTCGGCGTCTTTGACGACCGCCGTCATATCCCGGTTGTCGCCGGACTTCAGCTGCAGCCACAGGTTAAGCTTGTCGTAGTCGGGGGTCACGAAATGCCACAGGTCGTCCGGTTTGTGGGACTGCTCGAAGTTGAAGAGCGTCTGGGCTACGGCCTGTTTGGTGGCGGGAACGCGCGCGTCCCGCGGATCTCCGCTCACGAGCTCATAATAGACCTTCTTGACGACGTCCGCCAGGGACGTCGCCTTGCCCACCTTCCCCCCTTTCGTCAGATGCTCTTCGAGGCGCCCGATGTAACGCAGCATCTCGGGCTCGGCAAAGACCTGCGCCTGACGGTCGCGCGCCTCAAGGACGAGATAGGCGCTGTAGGTGCCGCCGAAGTGGCTGTTCAGGACGCGGTCCGCGACGCGGATGGGATGACGCGGGGAGAACCACTTGGTCGGGTTATCGTTGATCTGAATGCGCGTGATACCGATGATCGCGGCGACCGTAAGCAGGCCCGAGGCCGTCAGGACCCTCCGCCACCGCCCCACGGCAAGACGCCCCACCCCCTTCAACAGGCGGCCCAGCGCGCCGGCGGATGCGGCCTGCTCCCGGGCCCCGAAGGAGCGCAGCGCCTCCTCCTTCATCAAGGACACATAGGCGGGTATGAGGATAACGGTCTCGAGCCAGGCCATGGCCACGCCCGCCGCCACCATGACGCCGAAGACCTGGACCGGCGGGATGGGGGCGAAGGAAAGGGAAAAGAACCCCGCCATCGTCGTCAGCGACGTAAAGAGCGTCGGCAGAAAGAGGTCCTGCATGACGTGGCGTATGGCCTGCCTGCGGTCTGCGAAACGAGGGTACACCTCGTAGAATTCACTGAGGATATGGATGGCGTCGAGGACCGAGATGGGCAACAGAAAGATCGGGATCATCGAGCTCATGATGTGGATGGGGAAGCCCGTCCCGATCAAAAGCCCCATGGTCAGAAGCACGACGTCCATGGCCATGATCAACGGCATCAGGACCAGACGCGCGTTCTTGAAGAAAAACCACATCAGCAGGAAGATGACGAGCATTGCCAGGGGCGCCGAGATGCCCATCTGGACGAACATCTCCACCCCGAAGGCATCCTCCGCCAAAGGCAGGCCCGTCAGATAATACCTCTCCGCGCCCGCATAGCCCTTGAGTATGCCGCGGATCTGCCGGGCCACGCGGTAACTCACCTTTTTCTCTTTGATGGGGATATAGATCGCCAACGCCTTGCCGTCCTGCGAGACAAGGGTGTTGTAGAACATCGGGTTCTCCATGGCCCTGTCGCGGATCCGCGCGGCGTCCCCCTGCGAATAAGGCGGCGCCCCCATGAGCCAGCGGAAACGCAGGACGCCGGCCCCGTCGTTCTCGATATCGTCCTTGTTGGAAAGGCTCATCAGGTCGTAGGCGATGACGCCCTTGATGCCTTCCACGGCCCGGGTGATGCGGTAGATCTTCCCGAGGGTCGCGGGGTTAAAGACCCCCGCCGGGTCCTTTTCGTCCACCACGCCCAGCACGATGTAGTCGTAGAGCGTGAACTCCTGCTTGACCTCGCGGTGGAAGACGCGCACGAACGTGTCGTGCGGCAGCATATTCTCGGGGTCGGTGTCCACCTTCAGGCGGAAGAACTGCGCCACCGCCGCAAGGGTCAGAACGCCCGTGATGGCGAAAACGAGCTTCGTGCGCCGAAAGGCCCAACCCAGGAACAGATTCAGCATGGGGCTCCTTTTGCCTGTTCCAGCGCCGCCAGGATCCGCCGGACGCGCGGATCGGCGACCCGGTAACAGGTCTTCTTCCCCTTCTTCTCGCACGCCACGATGCCGCGCGCGCGCAGGAGAGCCAGGTGCTGCGACACGGTCGACTGCGGCAGCCCCAGCCCCCGCACCATCTTGCCGACGTTGCAATCATGACGCAGGAGCCCCCGGCAGATCTTAAGCCGCGCGGGGTGGGCGATCGCCCTTAAGAAAACGCTCTCGTTGCGGTAATCTTTCACGGCATCCTCCTTAAAATAAACATATCAACATATCCAAATATTACGATATGTTGATATGTTTGTCAAGGATTATTTCGGCCCGCCGCCTTCGGCGCTCCCCCCTGGCGGGCGGCAACGGCGGGCGGCGTCAGCATGTCGGTGAGGGACGACGCGGGAAGGTCGGTGATCCCGGAGAGCGCCCGGGCGTAGTCCCGGCGCAGCCGCGCGATGTCCCGCCGGCGGGCCGCGTCCAAGAAACGGATGGTGTCCCGCTCCCCCTGGTCGATAAGAGCGTCCCCTGCGGGCTGGTCCGGGGGCTCCTCGGCGCTCTGCGCGATGACCGCCAGGGCATCCTGGTCGAAATCGAACGGCAACCCGTCGGTCGGCGTCAGCGCCTCTTCGGCGGCGGCGGGAATGGTGCCGCGCTCCTTGAGCGCGGCGATGAACTGCCGCTGACGCTGCCCCATCGCGCGCAGCAGCGTGTGCGCCGCGGCGGCGATGGCCTCGCGCTGGGCCTGCGTCACCGGGATCCCGGTCGCCGCCTCTATCTTTTCGATGAGCGCAGGCCTGACCTCCTGTCCCGCCGCCGCAGTCGCCGCCAGGAATAACGCGGCGACGGGCAAAAGACGTCTCATACCATACCCTTGACCTTGAGCGCGCCCCCCAGCTCCTGGAAGGCCCGGCTCCAATCGGCAAAGGAAACGCCCAGGGACGGCACCTTGGATTTGAGCTCCGGATAGCGGCAGCACAGGCCGAAATAGGTGTTCTGCGCCTTCCAGAGGTCCAGAGGCAGGCCCAGGTCCTCGGCGACCCGCAGGAAACCCAGTATCTGTTCGATGAGCGGCATGTCCTGCGGCGCCGCGACGAGATGCTCCATCATGCCGTCCACGCGGCGGTTCAGGCGCAGGCCGAGGCCGGCCGTATCGAGCTTGGCCCCGCAGCGTCCGGCCTCTTCCGCCAGCTCCCGGAAATGGGCCAGGTCCGCGTCGCCGCTTTCCAGGTGCCGCTCCAGGTCCGTGTTCAGCACGAAACTTACCACCGTCTTGAAATAGGACGGCAGGGGCTGGTTGAGCTTTTCCATCGTCTGCAGGAGCGAGAAGTGATGCTGGTAGATGCGCCGGAACGCCGCCTCGATCTCGACGTGCGCTTCCGCGAAGATCTGGTCGAGCACGCGGCGCTGATCGTCCTTGAACAGGTGCCACAACGAGAAGCTGTGGCTCGTGAACTGGCGGTCGATCAGGCGGATGACCTCCGTCATCTCCCCGCGCCGGAAGGTCTCCCGGAAGACCTCCTGCATCTTCTGGAATTCCGCGTCGCAGGTGAAACTGCGCGCCCCGCCCACGACGTTATGGTCTCCCATGTGGACGACCGCGAAGCTGACGTCCTCCTCCTCGCGCGTCACGAGGGAGCGCAGATGCACGCATCCCGAGACCACCTTCTTGTTGCCCATCGCCTGGCGGTCGTGGGCCAGCCTCTCCGCCTCGTAAACGTAGAGCCGCGTGCGCTGCGGATACCGCGTGAAGATGGAGGAAACGGCGTAATGCACGCCGACGCGCAGCATGTCGAGGATGCTCGACCGGATGAACTGTTCGTAGACCCCTCTGCCGTTCGCCAGCGTCCTGATGTTGCTGGGGGCGCGCTCGAGGATCCCGAGGAACGCCTCCTCGAGATCGGCGTCGGCCGTCTGGCGCGCCAATTGCAGGACGCGCGCCGCGTACTGCAGGATCTGGAGCGTTTCGATCCCCGATATCTCGTCAAAAAACCACCCGCAGCTGGTGAACATCAGGAGCGCGTGGCGCTGCATCTCCAAAAGCCTCAAGGCCTGGACCTCCTCGGCCTTCGTGAGCTCTTTTAAAGCGTGCGCCTTCAGGAAGGCATCCACGGCCTGCGGGGTCCGGTCCGCGATGACGCCGACATAGGCGTCGCGCGCGGCCCAGACGTCGCGCAACAGCTTGCCGCCCTCCCCCTCGAAAATGCGGGCCGCATTGTCGCGCAGCCAGTCCATGGCCCCCCGCAGGGGAGCGCGCCACTCCTGCGTCCAGCCCGGATGCACGCCGGAACTGCAGCCGCACCCGGCCCGCCAGCGTTCAACGCCGTGAAAGCAGCTCCAGGAAGAACTCTCGATGATCTGCGCCTCGTAGGCCGGAGGGTTGAGCTCGAGGAACCGGCCGTAGTTGACGATCTCGAGGCCCTCCTCTTTCTCCAGGCGATAAAGACAATACGCCAGGGCCATGTCGCCGAAACGATGATGGTGGCCGTAGGTCTCCCCGTCCGTCGCGATGTGGACAAGCTGGGCCGTCCCGTCGTCGGGCGCGAAGAGCGAAAGAAGTTTGCGGGCAAAGAACTCGCCGTTGTCGAGCAGTCCCGCAAAGGCGACCTGCTGGGCCGTCGGTCCGTCATAAAAGAAAAGGGTGATGCTCCTGCCCGAAGGCAGGGGACACGCGTAGGCGCGCTTGGGGTCCACCTTGGCCCCGGCCACGTCGTGCCACTTCTTCTCGCCGATCTTGCGGACCTGGGCGGCCTGGCCCGGCGCCAGGATCGTGAAAGAGATGCCGCACTCGGCGAGGATCTCGAGCGTCTCGGTGTCCACGGCCGTCTCGGCCAGCCACATCCCTTCGGGGGAACGGCCGAAACGGCGGCGGAAATCCTCGATACCCCAGAGGACCTGGGTGCGCTTGTCGCGTCCGTTGGCCAGCGGCATGATGATGTGGTTGTAAACCTGGGCCAGGGCGTTGCCGTGGCCCTTCTGGGTCACGAGGCTTTGCTTGTCGGCGGCGAGGATCTGCCGGTAGGTCTCCGGGCTATGGCGCTCCATCCAGCTCAAGAGGGTAGGTCCGAAATTGAAGCTGATATGCTCGTAATTGTTGACGATATCGACGATCCGGCGCTCGTCGTCGAGGATGCGCGAGGCGGTGTTGGGTTCGTAGCACTCGGCGGTGATGCGCTCGTTCCAGTCGTGATAGGGATAGGCGGTCTCCTGCCGCTCGACTTCTTCGAGCCAGGGGTTTTCCCGGGGCGGCTGGTAGAAGTGCGCATGGATACAGACATAACGATTCATAAAACACCTCTGCGTGGACACGGATGTGTCGATCCGGCGTTCTCTACTGCGATTCCCTTTCCAGACAAACGAGACAGCTGTAGGGCGCAACGGCCGCGAGCGCGCCCGCGTCGAACGCCGCGGGATGTTTGATGCCGGGCCCCTTCCAGCTCTGATACGAGGAGTCCATCGCCGGCGCCCACACGGCACGGGTCGGCGGCGCGGTCACGGGCTCCTCCACCGCGGAAAAATTAAAGACCGTCCAGGCCCGTTCGCCCGGCGCGCCCCGCACAAGCCCCAGGAGCCGGCGCTCGGCGTCGAGCGTGACCGCCAGATCTTTCTTATCCCCGCAGGCGAAGGCGGGTGTCCCGCGGCGCAGACGGATGAGCGCGCGATAATATTCAAGAAGGGTCCGGTGGGGATCGCGCGAACACAGCCCCCAGCGCAGGCGCGACCGCTCAAAAGTCTGCGCGCTTTGCGCGTCCGGCGGCTCCCCCTGCCAGGCAAAGACGGCGAACTCGCGCCGGCGGCCCTCGCGCACCGCCCGAACGAGCCCCTCATCGGTGTGGCTGACAAAATAAAGGAAAGGCGCCTGCTCCCCGTACTCCTCCCCCATGAACAAAAGCGGGATATAGGGGGACAGGAGGACGACCGCGGCGGCCAGTTTCGCTTTTTCGAATCCGGCGACGGCGATAAGACGGTCGCCCAGCATCCGGTTGCCGACCTGATCGTGGTTCTGGGAAAAAACGACGAACGACGCGCCCGGCAGGTCCCCCGACGGCGTGCCGAACTCTTTTTGCCGGTAAGCGGAAAACTCCCCCGTATAGGCGTATCCTTCCCGCAACGACTTGGCGAGTTGCTCCAGGTGTCCGAAATCCCGGTAGTAACCCGTCTTTTCGCCCGTCAAAAGCGCGTGCACGGCATGATGAAAGTCGTCGCACCAGGAGGCGTGGACCCCGAAACCGCCGTCGGCGCGCCGCCGGATGACGCGCGCCTCGTTCAGATCGCTCTCCGCGATCAGATAACGGGGCCGGCCCGCCTCTTCGCTGTAGGCGTCCACCGCTTCGGCGAGCTCCTGCAGGATATGCGTGGGGCTGGCGTCAAAGACGCCGTGGATGGCGTCGAGACGCAGCGCGTCGATATGATACTGCCTGAACCACATCAAGGCGTTGGCGATGACATAATGCCTGACACCCTCCCGCTGCGCGCCGTCGAAATTGATGGCGGCCCCCCAGGGCGTCGTGTACCTATCGGTGAAATAGGGCCCGAAGGCGGCAAGGTAATTGCCCTCGGGCCCCAGATGATTGTAGACCACGTCGAGGACGACCGCCAGGCCCCGGGCGTGCGCCGCGTCAACGAGACGCTTTAACCCCTGCGGCCCACCGTAGGAAGCCTGGACCGCAAAGGGATACGCCCCGTCGTATCCCCAATTGCGCTCCCCCGGGAAGGCGCCGACGGGCATCAGCTCCACGGCGTTGACCCCAAGCTCCTTGAGATAGTCGAGCCGCGCGATGACGCCGTCGAACGTCCCCTCGGGCGAAAAGGCGCCGACGTGCAGCTCATAAAGGATGTAGCCGGCAAGAGGCAGCCCCTTCCACGAGGCGTCCGTCCAGGCGAACGCCTCGTGATCGACGACCGCCGAGGCCGCATGGACGCCCTCCGGCTGAAAAGAGGAGGCCGGGTCAGGCCGCGCCTCGGCGCCATCGAGCACATAGACATAGCGGTCGCCCGGCGCGATATCCCGGACATCGGCCGACCAGTACCCGGCATCGTCCCGCCGCATCGGCAGACGTTTGCCCGACGGCCGCAGCTCAAGGTCCACCGCGCGGCGCAAAGGCGCCCAGACCCGGAACGCACATCTGCCGGACCGGTAACGGGTACCCACAAAATTGTCCTTTGTCGACGAATAAGGCATGCTCAACGCGCGGGAGGACGGACGGGCCGCAACGCCTTTTGGGATCGTTTGCCGGCGGCGCCTGCGGCAAACGGCTTCTGCCCGGCGCTATCCGGGGAACGCTCTTTAACGCCGCCCTCCGGGGCGGGCGCCTGATCCCCCGCCTCCTTATCTTTTACCTTAGGCCGCCGCGGACCCTCTTCTTCGCGAGCCGTGCTTCCGGGATCGGGCGCGCCGGTATCGCGGAGCCCCCGGCCGGGCTTACCGTGGTCTCCGGCGGGACGGTCTGCCGTTCCTTCGAGGAGCTTTTTGTCCTGCCCGGGCAACTGGTCCTTTATCCGCTCGCGCCACGCATCCCCTTTCTCCACCCGCTCCCTGAAAGAGGCGCCTTCGCCGCGACGCGTGCCGCCGGGACCGGCCGGCCGTTGCCCGTCCTTGCCGGGACCCTGCGCCGCGCGCTCCTGCGGCGCCTTCCGGCCCGTTTCCCCGGGGCCAGCCTTATCCTTAAGGCGACCTTTTTTACCAGGGTCGCGCTGGGGAAAACCCCGCTGCTGACGTACCGCGCGCACGCGCTTGTTCATGTCCTGCTTCATCCGGTTCCAGCCCAGACGCTTCGCATCGGAGAGACGCACAGCCCCGGCGGGCGCCTGAGCACGGCGAACCGAACGCATAAAACCCGGTTTGATATCCACCGCCTCGTCGAGCGCCTTGCCCGACTCGTCAAACCCCCTGACATAGGGCACGTCGGCAAGCGCCTCGACCTCGGTCGTGCCGTCCCGGTAGAGGGTCGCCCATTCCGTCCCCCGGGCGCCGGCCACCGCCGTCGGCGTCCGAATCTCGAAGGACGCTCCGGCCGGAAGATCGTTGATGATGGAAAAAACGGCCCCTTCCAGGAGATTGATCTTCTCGCGCGCGTCCAAAAGGAGGACAGCCGTCGTGTTCTCATCGACGCGGACGATGTTCTTGTCCGCCTCGTCAAATCCCAACTCGACGGAAGCGTCCTTGCCCGTTTTGATGGTCGTTCCCGCTTCGAGGAGCGCCCCCTCTTCAGCCGGCGCGTATGCCCCCGCCTCGGGCTTTATCTGGACGTCACCCTCCAGGGCGATCACCTCAACCTGAGGGACATCGGCCGCCTCCGCGCTCTCCTGCCGCCCGGCGGCCGTCCCCTCCGCGGAGACAAGCATGGCCCCTTCTACGGACGCCGGCGTCTCCTGCGACATCAGCATCTCGGCGCGCGCAGACGGCGGGCAAAGAAAGAAAACGGCGGCCAGAAAAATGCAAAGATACGGACGAAAATCCATACAACCCCCGGGAGGTCTCAACGTCCCACGTCCCCGGAAAAACACCACGTCTTCGATGTTTTTAGGGGTTACCTGAGGCCTTAGGACTCGGGACGCTGGGACCCCGAGAGGAGTTCCCAACGCCTCACTCTGTCTCAGGCGATAACCTTATCGAACTCCTCGACCGACAAAGTCGGCGACGTCGTGAAGCCCACCCCCGTCATCTTGGCGAGATCGGCGGAGACGCGGATCGCGGCGCCGTTATCGGGCATATCGACGATAAGGGCCAGATCATAAGGACCCAGCAGCGCGAACATCGACCTGACCTTGCCGCCGGCCTTGGCGATGACGTCGAGCGCCTTTTTGGTCCTGTCGGCCGACGCCCCCTTGAGCGCCTCGACCGTGTACTTGCCCAGCATCAGGTACGTTGCCATGGTTCCCCCTTTCGTTTGCTATATATCTTGCCTCGTTGTCCGTTGTCCGATGTCCGACGTCCGAAAAAACATTGCATTAAGGGTCTTTCAAACTTCGGATTTCGATCTTCGGCCTGCGGTTTTTTCGGACTTCGGTCTTCCGACTTCGGATTTCGGTCTTCGGCCTGCGGTTTTTTCGGACTTCGGTCTTCCGACTTCGGATTTCGGTCTCTTATCACACCGCCGCGCTCTCCTGTTTGGAATCCCTCAGGAACAGGGCGCACGTACTGACCTTGCGGGAGACCCCCTTCATCCACGCCATGTCGGTCCCCTCGGCCATGCCGAAAATATTGATATCGGCCGCGGGGGCCTGGGCCAAGATATCGTCAAAGCATCCCTCCAGGACGCAGGGCTCGATATCGCCCGGCAGACGCATCACGCGGCGAAGTTTCGTCAGGTAGCTCTCGGCGTCCGCCCGCTCCCGGGCATCGCCCACCGCCTGCACGAGACGCAGTTTGCCGTCCCAGTTCTTCTCCAGCTGCAGGGCGACGAGGATGGCCAGGTCCAGGTTGGGACTGCCCTGGCGGATCCACAGGTTGATCGTCTCCTTGCGGCCCAGCCCCACCTTGGCGTGCCAGATGAAGACCATGAGGCCCAGGTCCAGGAGCGCGGCCTTGCCCAGGAGCTCCCGGAGCATGCCGTCTTTTTCGCAAGAGCCTCCCAGCTTTACGAACAGGACGTTGGGCGGGAAAACGCTGCCCTTCTGCGACTCCATAATGACGGAAGCCGCCTGCATGAAGTTGTCTGCGGCGGCGCACATGGATGAGACCAGAATACCCTCCTCCCGCAGAGGCCGGGCGATCACCCCCAGCTCTTCGAGGGTCTTCCTGCGCTCCGTCGCCTCCTGGGCCTGCGCCTGATGCCAGCAGATCTTGAACAACTGGACGCGGCCGCCGGGAAAAGCGACCGCCCTCAGGAACTCGACGATACCCGTCCAGTCCCGCGGGTTCTCGACGGGGATCAGGAGGTTCGGCTTCCAGATCTTGGGATGGTACGGCAGACCCTGGGCGACCTTCAACGCCTGCTCGGCGAAGAAGATAAAAAGTCCCTTGCGCACGTCGGGCCAGTATCGCCGCGTCTGCGTGTTGAAGAGCAGGGCATACACGCCCGCCGTCGCGCCGATGGCCACGATGCTGAAGAACGGATTGATGACGAACATCGCATAAAAACAACCGACCGCTCCCGCGAGGGAAATGACGGGATGGACCCGGAACGTCGGCCGGAAACTCACGATGCCGATCGTCTTCTCGATAAAGACCGAGGCATTGAGCGCGCCGTAGGTGATGAGGAAGAACATCGTCAGGATGCCGGCGATGGCATTGAGGGTGCCCAGGGAGATCGTTACCAGGGCGACGAATGCCGTAAGAAAGATGGCGGGCGTCGGCTCGCCGCGCTTGTTGAGACGCTCGAAATGGCGGCCGCCCGGCAACAGACGGTGACGGCCGAGGGCGAAGAGGGTGCGCGGCGCGGCCACGAACATGCTCAGGGCCGAAGAAAGCGTCGCGCCCATGATGCCGGCGACCACCACGCCGCGCCAGCGGCTGTGGTCTATGACGAACGTCGAGCTGGCAACGAGGCCGGCGGGGTCGCCGGCGCGGGCGAACCAGACCCCCAGCGCCATGTAGATCAGGAAGGTGATGCCGATGGCCGACAGGGTCCCCCGGGGGATGCTTTTTTCCGGCTCCTTAAGCTCTCCGGACATGCTGACGCCGGCCAGGATGCCCGTCACCGCAGGGAAAAAGATGGCAAAGACGTGCCAGAACGGCACCTGCCCTGTCCCGCTCCAGAACCCGGAAGCGTGCGGCGCCACCTTGTCGCTCAAAAAAACGGAGAAGAGCGACGCGATGATGACGGCCATGACGGCATATTGGAGCCGGAAGGCCAGGCGCGCGCTGAGGTAGGAAACAAGCAATAACAACCCCCACAGGACAAGACAGACGGTCTTAAAGTCATGTCCCGGAAAGACCCCCACCCAGCACTCCGCGAAACCGGCGATATAAAACGCTACGGAGATGGCCTGAGAAAGGTAAAGCGGGATACCGATGGCCCCGCCCACCTCCAGCCCCAGGGACTTGGCGATCAAGGCATACGCCCCGCCGGCACCCACGCGCACGTTCGTCGTGATGCTGGCCATGGACAATCCCGTAAAGAACGTCACAAGGTTCGCCGTCACGATGATGCCCAGGGCCGGCACCAGGCCGACCTGTCCCACGACCCATCCCAGGCGCAGATACATGATAACGCCCAGGATGCTCAGGAACGTCGGCGTGAAAACCCCCTCAAAGGTCGTGAAACGCTTGTTCATGGGCATCGGTTGGCACAGAGACGACAGACTATAGACGATAGGCCGTGGTCAAATCAAAATCCGAAGAGCTCTCCCCAGCGCTTCCACGGCTTATTCCTCGCGCGGCGCGGCGAAAACCAGACAACGACCTTGTGCGGCGGCCTTTTCCCGCGCGGATGACGGCCTCCTTCATTCGCCCGAAGGCGCCGGCTTTTTCTTCAATTCAGGCTCGGGCAGCGTGCGGAACATCGGCAGGTTCGCCTCGGTGGCCACGTAGATGACGTTCGGGTTCTGGTTCAGCGTCGTCGTCCACAGATACTGCAGATAGCGCTGGGTCAGGCTCTGGTCGATGATCGACTGGGCATCCCGGATACCTTTGGCTTCGACGCGCTTGCGTTCGGCCTCCTGCTCCTCGCGCTGGACCACGAATTTCATGCGCTCGGCCTCCTGCTCGGCCTTCAGCTTGCTCTCGATGGCCTGGGCCACGGTCGGCGGCAGGACGATCGCCCGCAAGAGGACGCGCTCGACGATGACGCCCCTGTCGCTGACCATGTCGGAGAGCGCGTCATGGATCTTCTGCGCGAGCTCCTCCCGCTGCGACGTATACAGGGCCTTGGCCTCGTTGGCCACGGTCACCCCGCGCGCCGCGGCGCGGAACTGCGGGATCAGGATGACATTGTCGTAATTGGGACCGACGGTCTTATAGATATCGACGGCCTTGGCCGGATCGAGCCGCTCCAGGATGGAAATGTCGAGATTGACCGTCAACCCTTCCTTGGAGGGCACGTTCATCGTCTCCTTATCCTCGACCGTCCGGACGCTCATCAGGACGACCTTGGCAAGGGGGTTGACGAGATTGATGCCGGCGCTCAAGGGTTTCGGCGCCACGCGGCCAAAGAGGTCGACGACGCCCACGTAACCGGCCGGTACCACGCGCACAGAGGCCAGGGTCAAACCGACGACCAACCCCACCACGGCGAGGACAATAACGGGCTTGACCGACCCCGTCTTCGATGCCTGCACGAAGACCAGTCCCAGAATAAAACCCGTGCCCAATAATATCAAAGCCCCCATAAAACCTCCTTTTCAGTCCTCGCGCTTCATCGGAGCCATAGGGATGCCGGGTCCCAAGGCCTCAGCTAATATCGAAAAGACGAAAGATCTTGCGCGGATGCGGGACCCCAGACATCGAAACCGCACCCTATCTCCTCTTCCTGTACCATCTCCCCTCATGGAACAGGTCCGGCCCGCCGCGCTCCGTCCATCCCCTGAATATGTCCTTCAGGGAGAGCGCGACAGCCTTCCCGAAAGTCAACCCTTGGCGCCGCAGCGTCCATATCAGCCCCGCCAGGAAGCCCAAAAAGGTGAAGAACAGGATAAAAAACATAGCTTTTTTTATTATAACGAGTTGAGGGTCTGCTGGCAACAGATTAAGGCTGTCCCTCCGGTCCGAAGCCGACGGCCGGAGCCTGTTACCGCAGGGGAAGTGTGAAGTGGAAGACCGAGCCCTTGCCGGGCTCAGACTCGACCCAGATACGGCCGCCGTGCGCCTGGACGATCTGCTTGGAGATAAAGAGCCCCAGTCCGCTGCCCCCCTTGCCGGCGGGTTGCCCGAATTGCTGGAAGCTCTGGAAAAGCCTTGGCTTATCGCGTTCCGCGATGCCCGGCCCCGTGTCCCGAACCGACACACGAACGGCCTCGACCTCCTTATTGGCCTCGATGGCGACACCGCCCGTCTGCGTGAACTTAATGGCGTTGTTCAGGAGGTTCAAAAGGACCTGGGTGACCTTATCCCTGTCGCAGACGACCGGGGGCAGGTCGTCGGCGACGGCGACCGTCAAACCCAACCCCTTCTCCTGCGCGAGAGGCCGCACCGTCTTGTTCACGTCATCCAGGATGTCGCGCAGACTATGCCACCCGCGCGTCAGCCGGAACTGACCGGTCTCGATCTTCTGGAATTTCAGGATATCCGTGGAAAGACGGGTCAGCCTGTCGATGTTGCCCAGGGCCACGCCGAGAAGCTCCTTCTGCTGCGGGGTGACCGGCCCTTGAACGCCCTCCAGGATCAAGGCCAGGCTCTCCCGGATGGCCGCCAAAGGAACACGCAGCTCATGGGAAGCGATGGAGATGAACCGCGACTTGACCTCGACCGCCTGGCGGACCTCCTCTTCCATCCTCTTCTGCTCGGTGATGTCCCGGCCGACGGTCGATAGACCGACGATCCGGCCATAACGGTCATAGAGCGGTGAAATGGTGAGGGAAACATCGATGACCCGGCCGTCTTTCGTCATGCGCTTGGTCTGGAAATGATGCAGATGCTCGCCGCCCCCCACGCGCTCAACGATCTCCCGGGTCTCCTTCTGGTGCGTCACGGGCACGATGTCCAAAAGGTGGCGGCCGACCGTCTCCTCGGCGGTGAACCCGTAGATCTGCTGCGCCCCTTTGTTCCATGTCGCGATCCGGCCGTCCAGCGTCTCGCTGACGATCGCGTCATCCGACGAGGCGATGACGTTCGCCAGGCGCGCGAGGTCCCGCTCGATCCGATCCCGGATGCGCAGTTCCCGCGCCAAAACGGCGCCGCCGACCACCAGCAGGAACGCCGCCAGCACGCCGCCGAAGGCAAGGAACAGCCGGGCGCGCCGCCCGATCCCGGCCAGGCGTTCGTCGGCCTCGAAGATGCGCCGTTCGAGATCCTCGCGCCATTCGGTGCTCAGGATGCGGGCCCTTTCGAGCAAAGACTCGCCGCGGCCGGAAGCAAGCTGACTTCGGGCCGCCGCCGCGCCGGCCTCGCCGTAAAGGTCCATCACCTGACGGGAAAAATCAACCTGTTCCTGGGTCAAGCCGAAAAGGGAATCCCACCTGTCCTTTGTGGACGGCACGACCAGGCTGCGGGCCGCCTCCTCACGGGCGCTGTCGAGGTGCGCCACGGCCTGTTCATAGCTCTCCTGATAGGAGCGGTCCCCGCCGGCGAGGAAATCACGCAGGTCCGACTGGATGACGTAGAGGGAAGCAAGGGAGCGCTCAAGCAGCGCCATCGTGCGCAACATAGTGCGGCGCACGCCGGCCGCCTCGCCGTAATCACGGATCGTGACGTAGGCGACGGCGTTAAGAAGGAAGAGCAGGAACAGCATCGCGGAGATGAAGATGCTGATCCAGCCAGATAAGGGTGCGGTGGAAGTCGTCTTCTCCATGGGCCAGAGTCGTGTGAGTTAATTATAGCGTGTTTGGCAACAAAGGCAAAGCGGGAAGTTGCCCCCTTTACACCTTACCTTAAATATGTTATAAATAGCCCTTCGCCTCTTTGTCGCCTCTGGCGACAAAGGGCGAATAACGGGGCCTCTGGACCCGTTACGCCTCCTTAATGTTGGTTTCGCCTC
>JBLMXZ010000091.1:0-5076 GCA_050258015.1 Deltaproteobacteria bacterium | reverse complement strand
AAAAAGACCCATTCGCGTCCAGGACGAATGGGTCCCCGAACGTCACGAAGCCCCTTTGGGGTCTCCGGCAGCCTGACGACCCGCCGCCGATCGCTGGCGGGCTCATGGCTTTGCGCCCTATCCTTACGGATAGTTTGCCCTTTTTATAAGAGAACAGCTTCTAAAACAAAGGTAACATATGGAACGGCCGGATTCAAGGGCGCCGGCAGCCGGAAAAGTCACTTTTTATACCTTTTTAGATAGTGTGAAAGCGGTTGACTCGACGTCAGTTGCGATGTATAATTAGAAACCGTTTAGCAAATGAAAGGGGAAGAGAATGAGCACAAAAGACGTCAAAAAGACCGACCTCGCGGGTAAGAAGAAGGAAGAGATGAGCAACAGGGCCAAGGCGTTGGAGCTGGCCCTGGCGCAGATCGAGAAACAATTCGGCAAGGGCTCCATCATGAAGATGGGGGAGGACGTCCATCAGGACGTCGCGGTCATCCCCACGGGATCGATTTCGCTCGATCTCGCCCTGGGTGTGGGGGGTATTCCGCGTGGCCGCGTCATCGAGATATTCGGTCCCGAGGCTTCGGGAAAGACGACATTGACCCTGAGCCTCATTGCGCAGGTCCAGAAACAGGGAGGGGTCGCCGCGTTCATCGATGCGGAGCACGCCTTCGATTCCACCTATGCCAGAAAGATCGGCGTCAACCTTGACGATCTTCTGATCTCGCAGCCCGACACGGGCGAACAGGCGCTCGACATCGCGGAGACCCTCGTGCGTTCCAACGCCGTGGACCTCGTCGTCATCGATTCGGTGGCGGCCTTGACCCCGCGGGCCGAGATCGAGGGGGATATGGGCGACAGCCATATGGGCCTGCAGGCGCGTCTCATGTCCCAGGCCCTGCGCAAGCTGACCGGCACGATCGCCAAATCGAAGACATGCGTCGTCTTCATCAATCAGATACGCGAGAAGATCGGCGTCATGTTCGGCAATCCCGAGACCACGACGGGCGGCAGGGCGCTCAAGTTCTACGCTTCCGTACGCCTGGACTTAAGGCGTATCGCCTATATCAAGGTGGGCGATCAGATCATCGGCAATCATGTGCGCGTGCGCGTCGTCAAGAACAAGGTCGCGCCGCCGTTTCGCGAGACGGAGATCGATTTCCTGCATTCCGAAGGGATCTCGCGCGAGAGCGATCTTATCGACACCGGCGTGCGCCTCGAGATCGTGACCAAATCGGGCTCGTGGTTCCTGTTCGGCGAGGAGAAGCTCGGGCAGGGAAAAGACACGGCGCGCCTGTATCTGAAGAACGAACCCAAGGTGGCCGCGGAGATAGAGAAACGCATTCGCGAGGAGCACGCGCGGCGTCAGGCCGATACCGCGCCGCAACCCGTCAAGAAATGACCGGCCGGCCCCGCGCCCGCGCCTTCGATCCCGAGGACGAAGCTTCCGGCAGGGCGTATCTGCTCAGACTCCTGAAGATCCGCGAACGCAGCGAGCGCGAGGCGGCGGACAAGCTCCTTGTGAAGGGATTTACGCCGCGGGTCGTGGCATCGACCCTGGCGTACGCCAGGCGGGCGCGTCTTATCGACGACGCGCTTTTTGCGCGCCTGTGGGTCGCCGGCCGCATCAAGAGGCCTCTGGGCGCGCGCCGTCTGCGCTGGGAGCTGCGCCGCAAGGGGATCGCGCCTCCTTTGATCGAGAAGGCGCTCGCCGTTGCCGGCGCCGGTATGCGGGAAGAGGACGTGGTGCGGGCGCTCGTGAGGAGCCGCATTGCCCGGCTTTCGGGGTCGCCTTCGCGAAAGATCAAAGAACGGCTTTACCGTTTCCTGGCGCGCCGTGGATTCAGCCAGGAGATCATCATGGACGTCCTGGACCGGGAAGTATCCGACGATGAAACGATTGACGACGCATGAGCTGAGGGAAAGTTTTCTTGATTTCTTCAAGGGCAGGGGCCACGCGGTGGTGCCGAGCGACGCGCTCGTGCCCGCGAACGACCCGTCGGTGCTTTTCACGTCCGCCGGGATGAACCAGTTCAAGGACTATTTTCTGGGCAAGAGGACCGATCTTGCGCGTGCGGCGAGCTGCCAGAAATGCTTTCGGACCGGCGATCTCGAGGAAGTGGGGGCGACGCCCTTCCATCATACCTTTTTCGAGATGCTGGGTAATTTTTCCTTCGGGGATTATTTCAAGGCCGAGGCCATCGCCTGGGCCTGGGAATACGTGACCGGCGTCCTCGAGGTGGACCCGGCGGACCTGTGGGTCTCCGTCTATCAGGACGATGCCGAAGCCCGGGAGATCTGGAGGAAGTCGGTGGGCCTGCCTGAAGAGAAGATCCGCTCCTTCGGCGCCAAGGATAACTTCTGGCCGTCGAACGCCATCCAGAACGGTCCGAACGGCCCGTGCGGCCCGTGTTCCGAGATCTATTACCGGCGCCGCGACGGCACGGACGTAGAGGTGTGGAACCTCGTTTTTACGCAGTTCGACCGGCAGGAGGGGGGGCGGTTGGCCCCGCTGCCCAAGAGGAACATCGATACCGGCATGGGCCTGGAGCGCATGAGTTCGGTCCTCCAGGGGGTGCTTTCGAATTTCGAGACGGACATATTCCTGCCGGTTGTGGCCGCCGTCGAAAAGGCGTGCGCGGCGCGCGTCCCCCGCATCCTGCGGCTTATCGCCGACCACGCGCGGGCCGTGACGTTTTGCATCGGCGACGGCGTCCTGCCGTCGAACGACGGCAGGGGCTATGTCCTGCGCAAGCTTATCCGGCGCTGCCACTTTCTCCTGGGCGCCGACCGCCCGCAGCCCTTCCTGTATAAGGTCGTGGCCAGCGTTGCCGATGTCATGCGCGGGCCGTATCCCGAGGTCCTGGAGAGGCGCGACAACATCGCGCAGATAATCCGCGTCGAGGAAGAGAAGTTCATCAAGAACATCCTGGAGGACGGCAACGAGCGCCTGTCCGCCGTCGTGGCCGAGCTTAAAGAAAAAGGGCAGACGGCGCTGCCCCCGGAGACCGGCCTCGACCTGTACGTGACGCACGGCATCCAGCCGTCCTTCACCCGGGAGTTCTGCGCCAAGGCCGGCATTGCCGTCGATCAGGCGGCGGTCGACAATCTCATCGCGCAGGAGCAGGAACGGTCGCGCAGCGCCAGCAAGATGGCCACGAGCATCTTTTCAGGCGGCGGCGTGTCCTTTAAGCCGTCCGCTTTCGTCGGTTACGAGACTTTAACGCAGAAGGCGCGCGTCCTGCAGATCGCGGCGGACGGCAGAGAGACCCAAGAGGCTCCGGCGGACAAGGCTTTCGGCGTCGTCCTGGACGTGACGCCTTTTTATGCCGAGCAGGGCGGGCAGGTCGGCGATACGGGGGTGTTGAGGGATGCTTCGGGCCGCGCGCTCGCGTCGGTAGTCAACACGCAGAAACAGGACAGGGCCATCGTTCAGGAGGTGCGGCTCGAAGAGGGCGCGCGGCTTAAGGTGGGAGACACGGTCCTGGCCGAGGTGGACGCGCAACGTCGTCAGGCCGTGCGCCGGTCCCACACGGCCACGCATATCCTTCAGGCCGTATTGCGGCGCGTCCTGGGGGGGCATGTCCAGCAGGCCGGCTCTCACGTGGAGCCGGACCGGTTCCGTTTCGATTTCACGCATTTCAAGGAGATAGCCGCAGAGGAGATGGAGGATATCCAGCGCCTCCTGAACGAATACGTCATCCGCAACGACCGCATGACGGCCGCGGTCATGCCCAAGGAGGAGGCGCTTAAGACCGGCGCCATCGCCCTTTTCGGCGAGAAGTATGAAGAGAGCGTGCGCGTGGTCACGATCGCCGATTACAGCAAGGAGTTCTGCGGCGGCACGCACCTGGACCTGACCGGCGACATCGGCATGATATATATCACGAACAGTTCTTCGGTCGGCAGCGGCCTGCGGCGTATCGAGGCCCTGACGGGGAAGTTGGCCTATGCGGAGGTCTTCTCCAGGATAGAAGGCCTTGCGGAGGAGCTGGAACAGAGCCGCGCGCGGGTCAAGGCGCTGGAAAAGGCCGAGGCCAAGGCCCGCAGCAAAGAGAAAGAAGCGGACATCGTGCGGGCGACGCCGAGCATCGAAAAGGCCGGTCCGATTTCCGTCGTTACCGTTCTCTTCGAGGGGTATGATCCCGGGCTGTTAAGGACGGCCGTCGATACGCTCAAGAAGAAGTTTCCGCAGGAGAGCGTCATCCTTACCGGCTCGCCCAAAGGCGCCGATCTTTATTTCGCCTTCGGCTCGACGTGCGCCGTCTCCGCCCATGCGTTGTTGAGCGCGGCGCTCAAGGAAAGGGGCGGCTCGGGCGGCGGCCGCAAGGATTTCGCACAGGGCGGGATCAGGAATTTCAACGACGCGCAGAGCGTCTTCCGTTCGGCGCTTGAGCTCATCCGCGCGCATAAGGCCGAGACGCAGCCATGAGGATCATCAAGCTTCCATCCCGGGAACTCGAGAAGATCCTGGCCCGCTTTGATTACCTTGAGAAGCGGCGCATCAAGGAGCGCGTGGCCCGGATCCTGACCGACGTGCGCCTTACGGGCGACGCGGCGGTGGTGAAGTATACCCAGCGTTTCGACGGCGTGAAGCTGACCGCGCGCCAGCTGCGGGTCACAGAAGCCGAGAAGAGCGCGGCGTATCAGGACATCAAGCCCGAGTTCGTCACGACCCTGAAGAGGGTCTTCGCGAACATAACGAAGTTCTATTCGAAGCAGCTCGCGCGGTCCTGGCGAAAGACCGGGCCCGACGGCGTGATGCTCGGGGAGAAGATAGATCCGCTGGAGCGCGTCGGCGTCTACGTCCCGGCCGGGACCGCGCCCCTTGTTTCGTGTGTTTTCATGAGCGTCCTGCCGGCGCGGGTCGCGGGCGTCCAGGACATCGTGCTGATGACGCCCCCCGACAAGCAGGGGCACATCAATCCCCATATCCTGGTGGTGGCGGACCTGCTGAAGGTCCAGGAGATCTACAGGGTCGGCGGCGCCCAGGCGATCGGGGCGATGGCCTACGGCACGAAGACGGTGCGCCGCGTGGACAAGATCGTCGGCCCGGGGAACAACTATGTCACCGAAGCCAAGCGTCAG
>JBLMXZ010000090.1:0-16895 GCA_050258015.1 Deltaproteobacteria bacterium | reverse complement strand
CATCCTCGCCGAGGCGCGCAAGGAATCCATCGACCTGGCCCGGACACGCGGCGCTTTCCCGGCCTTCAAGGGCAGCACCTACGACGCGCCGGGCGGCAGCAGACAGCGCAACGCGACCCTGACGACCATCGCCCCGACGGGCACCATCAGCATCATCGCCGGGCCCTGTTCTTCGGGCATCGAGCCCATCTTCGCCGTTTCCTACTATCGCGCCAACGTCCTCGATAACGACAAGATGATCGAGGTGGAGCCGGCGTTCCGGGAGGCGCTGGAAAAGCGCGGTCTTCTGACCCACAAGCTCATGGAGAAGGTCGCCGAGAGCGGCACCATCCAGGGTCTCGAGGAGATACCGGCGGATATCCGTCGCGTCTTCGTGACCGCCCACGACATCACGCCCGAGTGGCACATCAAGATGCAGGCCGCCTTCCAGAAGTACACCGACAATGCCGTCTCCAAGACGGTCAACTTCCACCAGGAGGCGAAGGTGGAGGACGTGCGCGACGCCTACATGCTCGCCTATGAGATGGGATGCAAGGGTGTCACCATCTACCGCGATAAGAGCCGCGAGGAGCAGGTCTTGAACATCGGCTCCAAGGAGAAGGCCGCGCCCGGCCAGACGATCGTCCCCGAGGGGACCAAGATCGGCCCCCGGCCGCGCCCCGAGGTCGTCACGGGCACGACGACCAAAGTCGCCACCGGTTGCGGCAACCTTTATGTCACGATCAATACCGACGAGACGAATACGCCCTTTGAGGTTTTTACGCAGATGGGCAAGGCCGGCGGTTGCGCCGCATCGCAGCTGGAGGCTATCGGACGCCTGGTCTCGCTCGCCTTCCGCTCGGGGGTGGACGTCAAGGTCATCATCGAGCAGCTGCGTTCCATCCGGTGCCCGTCGCCTTCCTGGGAGAGGGGTTCGCGTATCTTTTCGTGCGCGGACGCCATCGCCCGCGTCGTCGAGCGCCGTCTGGTCAACGACAAGATCGAGGCGGAGGCGTTGGCGGCCGCGCCCGTCGAGGCTGCCGCGGGCGCGGAGCCCGAGATGTACAGCCAGATGTCCAAGAGCGAGGAGCAGCTCGAGCGTCAGATCGCCGGCAACATCGTGGGCGTCTGTCCGGATTGCGGCAGCGTTGTGCGCCACGAAGAAGGCTGCGTCAAGTGCTCCACCTGCGGTTACTCGAAGTGTTAGCATGGTGTGCAGACGGCATGTCCTGGGCCCGCTCGTTTTCATGAGCGGGCCTTTTGTCTTTCGGGGTATCTTGTCCCGGGAGGAGAGATGCCATGTTCAAACGCTGCAGTTGCGGGGCCCGCTGGTCCCGGCGCCCGGATTTCCTGGGCGACACAGGCGTGAAGCTGCTGGGGTACCAGGCCAACTTTGAGGAGTTGGAGCTGGGCCTGTTCTTGTTCAATCACGAGACCTGCGGGACGACGCTGGCCCTGGAGGTCCGCGATTTCGGGGGCCTTTATGACGGCCCGGTCTTTGAGGAACGCAAGACGGGCACGGCGGAGTGCCCTTCCTATTGCCTGCGTCAGGACAACCTGGACGCCTGCCCGTCGCACTGCGCCTGCGCTTATGTCCGGCAGATCATCCAGATCGTGCGGACGTATCCGGGGAAATGAGCCCGTGCCGGCGGGCGCCGGGGGCTTCCTTTCCGTCGCATAACTCTTGTGTTGCTTCCGTCGCGGTATTACAATAGACCTATGTCGCGGAGAGCGCGGTTTTGCGTCGTTTTTTGTCTGGTATTGTCCTGCGGTGCTTCGGCGCGCGCGGCCCAGATGTACATGAGGGGGACGCCGATCGTCGTCTCGCCGAAGAAGGATGCGGTCGATCACTCCCTTGTCCTCGGCCGCTATGCCGAGCTCCTGCGCCTGCGTAACGAGCCCCCTGCCGGCGTCGAGGACGGGCTCGGGATGGTCCTTCAGACGGCGTATTATTATTACTGGGAAGGGGAGAAGCTGGACCTTTTCCTGCGGCTCTTTGCGGCGGACCCCAGGCGCCCCGTTCAGCTGAGTCTCTTCGGATCCTTTTTCATCGAGGTGACCGACCTTAAGAACGACAAGGTCGATGTCGGACAGTATCAGGTCGATCCCGCCCTCCGCAAGGAGCTGATCGAGGGCGGCAGCGCGGTGGTGGGGTTGGGGCCCGCCACGGATGACGATCATGAACTTCTGGCTGTTTTCTACCTCGAGGATTTCGCTTTCGTTCCCCTGCCGGAAGGCGTCTATCGCATAAGCGTAGAATATCTCGATGATCCCCGGACGCCGGGGGTCTGGCGCGGCCGCATCAAATCCAACGCCGTCGTTGTCGAGGTCATGGGGGAGAGCAAAAAAGAGGACGTCCGCCGCACCCGCCAGCATGTGCCGCACCGTTAACGCGTGAGATACCGTATTCCGATCTCCCTCATGATCTTGTTCGCCGTTCTGGCCGCGCCGTCCTGCGTCCGCGCCGAGATGCGCGGCGAGAGCGCGGGGCTCTTCTGGATCGACGTGCCCGAGGGTTGGGTGTGGACACAGGAGCCCGGCCGGGTCACGATCGCCGAGTTCAACGGCAGCGATCGCATCGTGATCCGTTTCGCGCCTGTCGAGAACGTCGCTGACGCCGCCGCGGCGCGTCAGCTTGTCTTCGATGCCCGCGAAGACCGGCGCCGGGAGGTGGTCGCCCGCCACGGCAAGTCCGTGATGAGGGTCGAGCGGCACATGGACGGGGTCTTTGCGCTTCAGACCGGTTTTTTGCTTTTTACCCCTGAAGGGATGCGTCAGGCCACCTCGATCGTCTTTTTCAGCAAGGGACACCTTTTCGACGTTTATTTCGAGGCGCCCCGCGAGGTCTTTCGTTTGGAGATGGAAAAGATCATCGAGACCTGGAGATTCACCGAGCCGCCCGCCGAAAAGTCCGAAGACGACGATGGTGAGACTCAAGCATAGTCCTGCGGGCCCCTGCGGACCCGCAAGCCCGCGGCCAGCCGATCCGCGCCGCGCGGTCCTGATCCTGGGCGTGATCGCGGTCCTCGTCTTCGTCGTGTACAGCCCGTCGCTCAAAGGCCCGTTCCTCTGGGACGACGAGCACCTCGTCGTCAACAATACCTACCTGCGCAGCTGGACCCACGTGCCGCAGATCCTGGCGTCGGATATCGCCAACGGCGCCGGCCGGGAATATGATTTCTGGCGGCCCCTGCAGGTCTTAAGCTATCTCGTCGATTTCACTCTCTGGAAGCTCAACCCCGCAGGATATCACGTCGTCAACGTCCTCCTGCATCTTCTGGCCGCGTCCGCGCTTTTTTGGCTGGGGTGCCTTATCTTTGCCGACGAGCGGCCGGCGGTGCTCGCCGCACTCTTCTTCGCGATGCATCCCGCGCACACCGAGGCGGTGAGCTTTGTCTCGGGCCGCGCCGACCCTTTGTCCCTGGCCTTTGTTCTCCTGGCCTACTGTTTTCTTTTGAAAGACGGGACGCCGTCCCGTCTTTATTTTTTTGCGGGGCTGGGCGCGTATGCCCTGGCCCTGCTGGCGCGCGAGAGCGCGCTGCTGCTGCCCGTTTTAGTGTTTCTCGGCTGCGTGACGCTCGGGCGCTGTGTTTCCCGCCGCGCCTGGGCGGGGCTCCTCGGCGTCTCGGTCCTTTATGCAGCGTTGCGCTTGACGGTGCTGCGTTCCATCTGGCCGTCGGAGCCGTTGGCGCAATACACCCTGGCCCAGAGGCTCCCCGGCGCTTTTGCCGCGTTCACCGGCTATCTGCGCGTTTTGCTTTTCCCTGTGGGCCTGCACATGGAATACGGCAATCGTCTGGTTGCCTGGACGGACGTCCGCGTGACGGCGGGGATCCTGGCGTTCTGCTTCTTCCTCGGGGCGCTCTTTCGCAAGGGGACGCCCGGTCCCGTGCGTTTCGGCCTGGCGTGGTTCCTCGCGGCGCTGCTGCCCTTCCTGAACGTCGTTGCCCCGTTGGACGCCACGATGGCCGAGCACTGGCTTTACCTGCCCTCCCTGGGCCTTTTCTTCATCCTTGCCTGGTTCCTGGGCCGTCGTTGGAACGCCGCGCCCGTTGCGAGCGGCGCCGTCGCGGCGCTGCTGCTTCTTTTCTGGGGGGCGTCGACTTTCTACCATAACCGTTTCTGGGCGGATCCCGCCATGCTTTTTGAGCGTATCGTCAAGCTCGCCCCGCAAAGCACGCGGGCCCGCGTGAGCCTGGCGCTGACCTATTTGGGAGCCGAGCGGTTCGAGGAAGCCGAGAAGCTGCTCGTGGAGAGCCTCAAAGAGGACCCCCGGGATTATGTGGCATACAACGCTCTCGGTTCCCTTTACTACAGGATGAACCGTAAGGCCGATGCGGAGGCCGCGTGGCGTAACGGCATGGCCGTTGAGCCGCGCTTCGGCGAGTTCTACAGCAATCTTGGCGTCATCGAGGCCGAAAAAGGGCGCCTGGGAGAGGCGATCTTTTTCTTCAAAGAGGCGATCAAGCGCAATCCCAGGAATGCCGACGCCTACAAGAACGCCGCCGTCGCCTGTTACGGTGCCGGCCGTTATCATGAGGCGCTGGATTATTGGGACAAGGGGCGGGCGTTGGGGCTGCGGGAGGATCCCGGGCTCGCCCAGAGCATGGAGAGGGCCCGCCGTCAGATCGCCGTTACGGATATATAGCGGGGGCGCAAAAAGTTAGGTTCCTGGGGAAAATTTTATTGTGGACAAAAACAGGCCCTTGAGGTAAGGTGAATTAATCAAGGTATCTTTTTGGGGTTCCCGCCACAAAGATCGGCGGGTCCGCCAATGCATTAGTGGCGGAAATCTTGTAAGGAAGAAAAACCCGTTATAGGCAATTGTTGCCCCTTGCCTAAACTTCGTAGGCTGCGGGGTTAATCTTGTAAGGAAGAAAAACCCGTTATAGGCAAGATTAAGGGGGGGATATGAAGAAGAACCTGCCAGTTATCATCGCCGTTGTGGTCGTGTTGGTCATCGCCGGGATAGTTATCGCGTCCGTGGCCGGGCACAAGAAGCAGGGGGGCACGGCGCCCGCCGCCGTTAAAGCGGGGGCGAAGGCGACCGTCGCCGCGCCGAAACCGCAGCCCACGCGCCAACAGATCAAACAGGCGCGCACCCTGGATGCCGCCCTTGCGGAGGCTCAGAAGCTTTATGACGCCAAGGATTACGCCGGCGCCCTGAACAAGTGCAAAGATATTCTCGCGAACATCGACAGCACGTCCCAGCTGGCCAAAAACCTTAGGCAGATGGCCCAGATCCGTCTGCTGGACCAGCGCCGCGCCGGGGCCACGCCGTAACCACGACATGCCGTGCCGCACCCTTGTCATCTATTATTCTTTCGACGGAAACACGCGCTTGATAGCTGAAGCGCTCGCCCGGGAGATCGGCGCGGACCTCCTGGAGCTCAAGCCGGAGAGGGAGCCGCCGCATCACGGCTTCTCGAAGTTCTTCTGGGGCGGGTTCCAAGTGATGATGAAGCGGGTGCCGGCGCTGCTGCCGTTCGAATACCATCCTTCGGATTACGATCTTTTGTTCATCGGAACGCCCGTCTGGGCGTTCACGTATACCCCCGCGCTTGCGGCTTTTTTCGATCGTTTCCCGGTGACGGGCAAGAAGGTGGCTTTGTTCTGCTGTTCAGGCGGCGCCTGCGGCAGGACGCTCGCGAAGATGCGCCGGCGTCTCTGGGGCAATGATATCGTCGGGGAGAAACATTTCGTCGAACCCTTGCGCCGTCAGCCGCAGGACGCGGCCGATGAGGCCAGGCGTTGGGCCAGGGCGCTGGCGGGGCGCTGAAACGCCGCAAACGGGGAGACGTCGGACGGGGCCTCTGCGCGATACCGGGCAGAGGTTTTTTTGTGGCGGGACGCAGGGTCTTAAACCGACGATCCTTTCGAGGACAGCCGTGATGGGTGCGTTGCGCGGGATTTTGCTGGTCGTGGCCTTGCTGGCCGTCGGCGGGACGTGCCGGGCGCAGGACGTGTCCGCGCCGTCGGCGTCGCAGCTGTGCGCGCTGGAGCATGACGGACACCGCAGGTCGTATCTTCTCTACGTTCCCGCCCGCCTCGAGGCCGGCGGGCCCGCGGCGCTCGTCGTCGCCCTGCATTGGGAAGGGGCCAACGCGCCCATGATGGAGGAACTGACGGGGCTCTCCCGGCTGGCCGACCGTAAAGGTTTTATCGTCGCCTATCCGTACGGCTCGGGCATGTTCGCGGACAGGTATCTGACATGGAACGCCGGCGTCTGCTGCGGCTTCGCGTGGGAGAACGATATCGACGACGTCGGTTTCATCAAACAGCTCGTCGCCGAGGTCGCCGCGCGCTATCCCGTCGATCCCAACCGTGTCTACGTGGCGGGGATCTCCAACGGGGGGATGCTCGCGTACCGGCTGGCCTGCGAATGGTCCGAGGGGATCGCGGCGATAGCCGTCGTCGCCGGCGCGCTCGATACGCCGTGCCTGCCGCGCGCGCCCGTTTCCGTCATCGCGTTCCACGGCACGGCGGATCGCCGCGTCCCCTACGAAGGCGGCCGTCCCGAGATCAACTACGACGCCTGTGAGCGCGAAGACGCTTCGGTCGCGGCTTCGCTCGAGGCATGGGTCCGGCGCGACCAGTGCCCCGACAAGCCCTGGCGCACCGGCAACAAGCGTTTCGACCGCGTCCTCTGGGGGCCGTGTCTTGACGGGACCGAGGTCGTCCTCTATGCCATCAAAGGCGGCGGGCACACCTGGCCGGGCGGCGCCCCGGTCCGCTATCTCCTCGACGACCCCGGCGATGCGCTGGTCGCCACGCCTCTCATCTGGGAGTTTTTCGAGAAACACCCTAAGGCAAGCGAGCGGAGTGACCGGTAACCGGCCATACGGAAGTAACCCGGGTTAAGGTTATGGTTAGGGTGAAGAAGCCGGTTTGGGTCAAGGTTTGGGCGAGTTCTTTAAAACATTGAACCTTAACCTTGATTCTAGCCGGGCCTGAAAATCGTCATGTCTATTTATGATTGCATAGTCGTCGGGGCCGGACACGCCGGTATCGAAGCGGCGCTGGCCGCCGCCCGCATGGGGTGCTCTACGCTGCTGGTCACGCTGCGCCGGGAGACGATCGGGGCTTTGTCCTGCAACCCCGCGATCGGCGGCGTGGGCAAGGGTCAGCTCGTGCGCGAGATCGACGCCCTGGGCGGGGCGATGGCCGCGGCGGCGGATGCGTGCGGGATCCAGTTCCGGCGGCTCAACGGCTCCAAGGGGCCGGCGGTCCGGTCCACGCGCGCCCAGGTGGACATGTCCCTCTATAAAGGATTCATGCGCGCCTGTATCGAGGCGCAGGCCGGGCTCGAGGTCCTCGAGGCCGAGGCGACGGACATCCTCGCCGAGAACGGCCTGGCGGCGGGTATCCGCACGGCCGCGGGTGCCTGTGTCCGCGGCCGCAGCGTCGTCCTGGCGCCGGGGACTTTCCTGAACGGGCTGCTGCATATCGGTCTCAGGGCTTTTCCCGGCGGCCGTCTGGGAGAGCCGCCGTCGACGGCCTTAAGCGACAGCCTCAGGGCGCTGGGTTTTGTCCTGGGGCGCTTTAAGACAGGCACCTGCCCGCGCATCGATCTGCGGACCGTCGATTTTGAGACGCTCCGGCGCCAGGAGGGAGATGAGCCGCCTCCTTTTTTTTCTTTCGCCACGCGCCGCCTCGACCGGGAGCAGATCCCCTGCCATATCACCTATACCAATCCGGGAACGCACGCCCTTATCCGCGGGAGCCTGGACCGCTCGCCGCTCTACGCGGGCAGGATACACGCGACCGGCGTGCGCTATTGTCCTTCCATCGAGGATAAGGTCGTTCGTTTCGGGGAACGCCCGCGCCACCAGATCTTCCTTGAGCGTGAAGGCCGGCATGCCCTGGAGGTCTATCCCAACGGCATCTCGACGAGCCTGCCGCTCGATGTCCAACTGGGGATCCTGCGCTCGATGGAGGGGCTCGGCCGGGCGCGCATCGTGCGGCCGGGGTACGGGATCGAATACGATTTCCTCGATCCCACACAGCTCGCCCCGACGCTGGAGACCAGGCGCGTCAGCGGCCTTTATTGCGCCGGCCAGATCAACGGCACGACGGGATACGAGGAGGCCGCGGCGCAGGGGCTGATGGCCGGCATCAACGCGGCGCTGCGGGTGACGGGGCGGCCGCCTTTTATCCTGGGCCGCGACGAGGCCTACATCGGCGTCCTGATAGACGACCTGACGGCGCGCGGCACGGACGAGCCGTACCGCATGTTCACCTCGCGCGTCGAATACCGCGTTCTCCTGCGCGAGGACAACGCGGACCTGCGCCTGACGCCCCACGGCTACCGGCTGGGGCTCGTCGGCGCGCAGCGCTACCATGACGTCGAGCAGCTGCGGCGGGCCGTCGAGGAAGGCTGCGCGTTCCTGCGGGACGCGCGCCCCGCGATGAAGGGCTTGAATTCTTTTCTGGCCGTCCTGGGCCTGCCGGCGATGAGCCGGGCCGTGACCTTCGAGGAGCTGCTGCGGCGGCCCGAGGTGACGCTGGGGCGCCTGGAAGAAGAGGGGATCCTGGAGCTGCCCGCGTCCCTGCGGCAATTATCAGTGGCGCAACAGGTGGAGATAGAGGTAAAATACTCGGGATTCATCGCACGCCAGAAGGAAGAGGTGCGGCGTCTGCGCCGGATCGACAGGATCGCGATCCCGCGCGACTTCGATTACCGCCGCGTCCGCGGGCTTTCCAACGAGATCGTCGAAAAGCTGGAGGGTCGCCGGCCGTTTTCCGTCGGCCAGGCGGCCCGCGTGCCGGGCGTCACGCCGGCCGCGACGGCGCTGATCATGGTATACCTACGCAACCATAAAAGGGGGGACGATGGCCGGGAAGATCAGGTTTAAGAAACTGCGATTGTGGCTGGTGTATCCGGCTTTTGTCGTCTACCCGTTCGTGGCGCGGTTCACGGACGCGACGGTCTCGGCGGGGTCGCTGATCCTCGTCGCCGGCGCGGCCGTCCGGTTGTGGGCGGCGGGCTATCTTATCAAGTCCCATCACCTGACGACGTGTGGTCCCTATGCCTATACCCGCAACCCGTTGTACCTGGGCAATTTCCTGGTGGGCCTGGGCGTGGCGGCCATGTCCGGCAACGCGCTGTTCATCCTTTATTACGTCGTCAGTTTTTACCTGTTGTATGCGGGGACGATCCGCGAGGAGGAGACGGACCTGCGCCGTAAGTTCGGCAAGGATTTCGACGATTACGCGGTCTCGGTGCCGCCGTTCTTCCCCGCGCCCTTCGGTTTCCGCGCGCGCGAGAAACGCGCCTTTTCGTGGGCGCACGTGAAGCGCAACGGCGAGCTCATCCGGCTCAGCGGCTTCGGCGCGCTTCTCGCCTTCCTCCACCTGGCGCACGTGGGGGTTTCGGACCATGCCTGGAACGGTCCGTACGGCCTGACGGCCGGCCTGCTTTTTGTTTTATTTTTGGGGCTGTTGTGGTTAAATATCTCTATACGCCGGAAAGCGGAGAGGACCGGCGGGTCGTCCAAAGACAGGTTGCGCGCCGCTTTGGGGGGGAAAGAGCCGAAATGAACGCGGTCAGAGGCTATCGAGGCTTCACGCTGGTCGAGATCATGATCGTCGTGGCGATCATCGTCCTGTTGGCCTCGCTCGCCATTCCCAACCTCCTGCGGGCGCGCCTCAACGCCAACGAGGCCTCGGCGATCGAGAGCATGCGGGTGATCGCGACCGCGGCGGTCACGTATCGCTCGAGCAATCCCAGTTTTCCGTCCAATCTGACCGACCTGGCGAATACCTCCCCCGCCTACATAGATTCGTTCCTCGGCACGGGGCTCAAGCAGGGATACAGTTTTACGGTGAACGGCAACAGCAGCACTTTCAGCGCCACCGGCACGCCGGTGACCCAGAACGTGACGGGCGTGCGCAGCTTCTTCGTGGACGCGAGCGGCACCGTCCGGGCCGCTGCCAACGCGTCGGTGGACGCCTCCAGCCCCGCCCTCGAATAGACCCATTATGCTGCGCGCTGCGGTCAATTCTTTCCTTCTAAGGTCTTTTGCCCGACGCGCGGGGGCCGAGATCCTCGGCGTCGCCGACGCCGCCGCGCACCGGGAGTCTTTTGCCATCGCCGCCGAGGCGCTGGACGCTTTGGACAGGGCGGTCGTCCTCGGGATCCCTCTGTCCGGCGGCGTGCTGGAGGAGATCGCGGACCGGCCCACCAAGCTCTATTTTCACCATTACCGCACCGCGAACCTTTTTCTGGACCAGCTCGCCCTGCGCCTCGCGCGCTGGATCGAGAAGCGCGGGCACCGGGCGCTGGCGGTCCCGGCGTCGCAGATCACGGACTGGCAGAGCCAGAAGGCGCACCTGTCGCATAAAAAAATGGCGTTGGCGGCAGGCGTCGGGCGTCTGGGGCGCAACAACCTGCTGGTGCATCCGCGGTTCGGCGCGCGCTTGCGCCTGGCGACCGTGCTGACGGATATGCCGCTCAAGGCCGGCAGGCCGCTGTCCGGCGGTTGCGGCGCGTGCCGCGCGTGCGTGAGCGTCTGTCCCGCCGGCGCCATCGGTGAAAGCGCGGCCGTCTTCGACCACCAGGCGTGCTTCAAGCTGCTCCAGGATTTTCAACGCAAGAACATCGTCGGGCAATATGTTTGCGGCGTGTGCGTGAAGGCGTGCCGCGGCAAGGGACGTCATCCAACAAAAGACCACAGGTGAATTCCGCGAGGACCGAAGTCCGAAGACAGGGATCCGAAAATTTTTGTCGGACGTCAAACATCGGGCGAGGGACATCGCGGCAAAGGGGGTAGACATATGGCACAGAGTTCGGCTTCGGCGCTGGAGGCGCTGTCAAAGATCAGCAAAGCGATCTCCTCGGACGTGTATCTCGAGGATCTCCTTAAACTGATCGTCACCGTAACGGCGCAGGCGATGGGTTCGAAGCTGTGTTCGCTCATGCTCCTCAACGAAGAGGGGCAGTTGATCATCCGCGCGACCCAGACGGTCTCCGAGGAGTATATGCGCAAGGCGCCTATCCGTATCGGAGAGGGCATCAGCGGCAAAGTCGCCGCGCAGAACCAGGCGATCGCCGTTTTCGACGTGCAGAAGGAGAAGAACTACAAATACAAGGAGATGGCCCAGAAGGAGGGGATCTCTTCTTTGCTGTGCGTCCCCCTGAGCGTCCACGGCAAGGTCATCGGCGTCCTGAACGTGTACACCTCCGACCCGCACAAGTTCACGAAGGCCGAGACGAACACCCTGACCTCCGTAGCGGCCCAGGCGGCCCTCGTTATCCAGAACACCGAGCTCATGGTCAAGACGAAGGTCATCCAGGAGGAGCTCGAGACGCGCAAGCTGACCGAGCGCGCCAAAGGCATCCTCATGCGGGAACGCAAGCTGGAGGAGGCCGAGGCCTACCGGCTCCTGCAGAAGTACAGCATGGACCACCGCAAATCCATGCGCCAGGTCGCCGAGGCCATCATTCTGACGCACGACATGAAGAACAAGCTCTGATCCCATGAAGACCGAGAGTCTGCGGATAGCCCTGGCCCAGATCAACCCGACCGTCGGCGACCTCGACGGGAACGTCGCGAAGGTCGTCGCATGCCTGCAGCGCGCGCGCCAGAGATCCGCCGATCTCCTCGTCACCCCGGAGCTCGCCCTCACCGGCTATCCCCCCGAAGACCTGCTCTTCAAGCCCCGTTTCGTCGCCGACAATATCGCGGCCCTGAAGCGCGTCGCGCAGGCCGTGCCGGAGACGGCCGCCGTCGTCGGCTTCGTGGACAGGAAGGCCGGCCGCATCTATAACGCCGCGGCGCTCCTGCAGGGCGGCCGCGTGCGGGCCGTCTACCACAAGATCCATCTGCCCAACTACGGCGTCTTCGATGAGGTGCGCTATTTCACGCCGGGCGCCGCGTCCCCCGTCTACGGACTGGGGAAGAGCGCCTTCGGCGTCAATATCTGCGAGGACATCTGGAAGCTCGACGGCCCGGCCCGGACCCAGGCTGGCCGGGGCGCGCGGTTCATCGTCAACCTGAATGCCTCGCCGTACCATATGGGAAAGGGGCGGGTGCGCGAGGGGATCCTGCGGCGCCAGGCCCGGGCCGGCCGTGTGCCGATCGTTTACGTCAACTGCGTCGGAGGACAGGACGAGCTCGTCTTCGACGGCCAGAGCTTTGTCGTCGACGCGCGGGGCCGCGTCATCGCCCGCGCCCGGGCCTTTGAAGAGGAGCTCCTGTGCGTCGATCTGCCGGTGTCCGCGTCCCGCAGGCGTCCGTCCGTCGCGTTGAAGGCGCAGTCCGGGCTGCGGCCCGGGCCGCGGCCCGGGCCGGCCGCCGCGACCCGCGTCCCGCCGCTTTCGCAGGAGGCCGAGGTCTACGCCGCCCTCGTGACGGGGCTGAGAGACTACATGCACAAGAACGGATTCAAGAAAGCCGTTCTGGGTCTTTCCGGCGGCATCGACTCCTCTCTCGTCGCGGCGCTGGCGGCGGATGCCGTCGGCGCCGACAACGTCGTCGGCGTCCGCCTGCCGTCGGTCTACTCCTCGCAGGCGTCGGCGGGCGATGCGGCCGCGCTCGCGGGGAACCTCGGCGTGACGCTGTTGACCGTGCCCATCCAGGGGATTTTCGAGAAGTATCTCGAGGAGCTCAAGCCCGCGTTCGGCGACAGGCCGCCGGACGTGGCCGAGGAGAACCTGCAGGCGCGTATCCGCGGCACCCTCATCATGGCCCTGTCCAACAAATTCGGCTATCTCGCGCTCAACACGGGCAATAAGTCGGAGGTCTCCTGCGGTTACTGCACCCTTTACGGGGACATGGCCGGCGGTTTCGGCGTCCTTAAGGACGTGCCGAAGATGCTGGTCTACCGTTTGTGCCGTTACCGCAACAGCCGTGACGGCCGGCCGGCCATTCCCGCGAGCGTCCTCGAGAAGGAGCCGACCGCCGAGCTTCGGCCGGACCAGAAAGATGCGGATACGTTGCCGCCCTATGACGTCTTGGACCGCGTGCTCAGGCTCTACGTCGAGGAAGACCTGAGCTTCAGCCAGATCGCCGCCCGCGGCCTGGCGCCCGAGGTGGTCCGCGCGGTCATACGCATGGTGGACGCCAACGAATACAAGCGCCGCCAGGCCGCCCCCGGCATCAAGATCACGCCGCGCGCCTTTGGCAAGGACCGGCGCATGCCCATCACGAACCGTTACCGCGCCTGACGCGCTTAACGTGCCAGCTGTCGCAACCTGGTTGCGGGGGGTGTACAGTTGAGAAAAGTGCTCGTCATCCAGCATGTCCCGCAGGAGGGACCGGGGACACTGGGAGAGTTTTTAGAGGAGAAGGGGGCGGTCTGCGAGATACGGGAGGCCTACCGTGACGGCGGCCGCGCCCTGAGCGGCGTGGATCTCTCCGGCGCCCTCGGGATCATCAGCATGGGCGGTCCGATGGGGGTATACGACGAGGCCGAGCATCCTTTTCTTGCCGTCGAGAAGCGCCTGATCCGGGAGCTGGTTCCGGCAGGGATTCCCTTCCTGGGCGTGTGCCTGGGCGCGCAGATGCTGGCGTGCGCGCTGGGCGGGCGCGTCACCAAGGCTGCGGACCGGGAGATCGGCTGGGGCACGGTGGACCGGCGCGCGGCGGCGGCGGATGATCCGCTCTTCCGCAGGCTGGATCCGAGCGTGCCGGTCTTTCAGTGGCACGAGGATACCTTTGAATTGCCGGCGAACAGCTTCCTGCTGGCGCAGGGAGGCGGCTTGAATCAGGCGTTCCGTTGCGGCGACCGGGCGTGGGGACTGCAGTTCCACGTCGAGGTGGACGCGGCGATGATCCGCTCCTGGGTGGCGGCAGCCCGGCCGGACGAGGTTCCGGCGGGTGCGGGCGCGCGCATGATCGCGACGTATGAGCAGATCGGCGCCGCGTACCGCGAACAGGCCCGGCGGCTTTATGAGGGGTTTTGGGAGGTTTTGAGCACCCGCAGATCCTCTTGAAAACAGGACAACAGACGGCCGGGTCAGCTTATTCGGACCTGGTTTTTTGTTGCCATTTTTGGCTTGCTCCACGGAGCCAAAAGATGCTACAATTAAACGATTTAAAGGCGAGAAGCCACCCCTAGATGAAGCGCTTGGGAATTTCCTGGTGCGCAGCATCGAGAAATTTCCGGCGTAAGCGTCGGGGTTTCCGCCGAAGGCGGACCCGCCTACGGCGGGGGTTTTGCGGGAAAAAATTACCCGTTATAGGCAAGATCAAGGAGGTTCTTATGGATCCGATACTTCAGTATCTGCAGAAAGACGCGCGCATGACCCCGAAGGAGCTTGCCCGGCTCACGCGGTCCACGGCGGACAAGGTCAAGAAAAAGATCGGCCAGTTCGAGAAGCAGGGGGTCATCGTGGGGTATAAGACGGTCATCAACAAGGAACTGGTGAAAGAGAAAGAGCGCAGGGTCCGGGCCCTGATCGAGGTCAATGTCGTGCCGCAGAAGGACCTCGGGTTCGATAAGGTGGCGGAGCGCATCTACCGTTTTCCGGAAGTGACGAGCTGCTATCTGTTGTCGGGCAGCTACGACCTTTTGTTGGTCGTCGAGGGCGGGGACCTGCACGCGGTCTCCCGTTTCGTGGCCGAAAAGCTTTCGCCCATGGAGAACGTGCGCGGAACGGTGACGCACTTTTTGTTGAAGAAGTATAAAGAAGACGGCATTCTGCTCAAAGGCAAGGACGAAGACAGGCGCCTGGCGATCACCTACTAGAAACCAGGATGGGTCTCATGTCGCAAGTCCCACGTCTCAAGTAGAACCAAAATGCTCTAGAAGGTTTTGCGTTTACTTGGGACCTTGAGACCTTGGGACTTTGCGACCTTGAGACGTTGAGACCTTGAAACGTTGAGACCTTGGGACGTTGAGACATTGAGACCCCGAAAATATTTTTATCATGCCTAAGAAAATAAAGATCTCCAACGTCGTTGAACGGATGCCGCCGTCGGGCATCCGGGCTTTTTTCGACCTGGTGCTCGGCATGAAGGACGTTATCTCCCTCGGCGTGGGGGAGCCGGATTTCGTCACGCCCTGGCATATCCGGGAGAGCGCCATCTTTTCCCTCGAGGAAGGGTACACCTCGTATACCTCCAACAAGGGGCTCGTCAAGCTGCGCACCTATCTGGCCCAGGACCTCAGGGATCGGCTCGGCCTGCGCTACGACATCGATGCGCAGATCCTCATCACGGTCGGCGTCAGCGAGGCGGTCGACCTGGCGATGCGCGCGTTGCTCGAACCGGGCGAGGAGGTCCTTATCCCGTCCCCGAGGTATGTCTCCTACGCCCCGATGGTCCAGCTGGCCGGCGGGGTCCCGGTCGTCATCCCCCTGGAGGCTTCCGGAGGGTTCAAGCTCACGCCCCGCCTGCTCGAAAGGCACATCTCGCCGCGGACCAGGGCGCTGCTCCTTAATTACCCGTGCAATCCGACGGGGGCCTCCTACACGAGGAAAGAGCTTTTGGCGCTTAATAAGGCGGCGGCCCGCCATGACCTGTTTGTCATCAGCGACGAAGTCTACGATGCCCTGACCTACGACTTCGAGCATACGCCTTTTCCGTCCCTGCCGGGCGCCCGGGAGAGGACCCTTTATCTGAACGGCTTCTCCAAGGCCTGGGCGATGACGGGCTGGCGCGTGGGGTATGCCTGCGGCCCCAAAGAGGTGATCGCGGCGATGACGAAGATCCATCAGTACACGATCATGTGTGTGCCGATCGCTTCTCAGATGGCCGCGTGCGAGGCGGCCGCGGGGTCGCGCGTTCCCGTCGAAGAGATGAAGCGGGAGTACGCGCGCCGGCGCGCCTTCGTCGTCGACCGCCTGAACGGGATGGGGCTTGCCTGTTCGCGGCCCGAGGGGGCGTTCTATGCCTTCCCGTCGGTGAAAAAGACGGGTCTTTCCTCGATGGAGTTCGCCGAGCGGCTTCTCGCGGACCAGAAGGTCGCGGTGGTGCCGGGCACGGCCTTCGGCGACGAGGGGGAGGGATACGTGCGCCTGTCGTTCGCCAGCAGCATGGAAAGACTTACCGAGGCCCTCGACCGCATCGAGGCCTTCGTATCCGGGATCAAGCGGGACAAAAACACAAGACCGAAGACCAGGAAACACAACAGGAGCTGAACGATGTCCATACGTCAAGACGTCATAAAGAACCTCGAGGCCAAAAAGCTGGCCCCGCCCAAAACGCTCAAGAAGGTCTCTTCCTATTTCGGGGAGAATACCTTCAGTATCCCGACGATGAAGAAGTGCATCGCCCAAAAGACCTTCGAGGCCTTCGAGGCATGGCTGAAAGAGGGCAAACAGATCACGCTCGCCCAGGCCAACGAGATCGCCGACGCCATGAAGGACTGGGCGGTCGGCCGGGGGGCGACCTATTATACCCACTGGTTCCAGCCGATGACCGGCATGACCGCCGAGAAGCACGACAGCTTCATCTCGTTCTCGGGGCCCGGCAAGGTCATCGAGACGTTCTCGGGCTCCAAGCTCATCAAGGGCGAGCCCGACGCCTCGAGTTTTCCCTCGGGCGGCATCCGCACGACCTTCGAGGCGCGCGGCTACACCGCCTGGGACCCCTCGAGTCCGGCCTTCATCATCGAGAGCACGCTCGGAAAGACGCTGTGTATCCCCACGATCTTCGTGTCCTACCACGGCTACGCGCTCGACAAGAAGCTGCCGCTGCTGCGTTCGATCGAGGCCCTGAGCCGTTCGGCGGTCTCTTTCCTCAAGCTCTTCGGCAACAAGGGCGTCACCAAGGTCTTCTCGACCTGCGGCCCGGAACAGGAGTACTTCCTCATCGACAAGAATTTTTACAAGCTGCGTCCGGACCTGGTCCTGACGGGGCGCACCCTGGTGGGGGCCTCCTCGCCCAAGGACCAGCAGATGGAGGACCAGTATTTCGGTTCCGGGCCGCAGGTCGAGAAGACCTTGGTGACGCCCTTGTTGCCGAAGAGCT
>JBLMXZ010000089.1:0-3731 GCA_050258015.1 Deltaproteobacteria bacterium | reverse complement strand
CCCATGCCAAGCTGGGCGCCGAGATCGCCCGCAAGTTCGGCGAGAGCAAGATCGTGATCGAGGCCATCGAGGCGCACCATGAGGAGGTCGAGAAGACGAGCTTCTACGGCGTCCTGGCGGTCGCCGCGGACGCCATCAGCGCCGCGCGCCCCGGCGCCCGGCGGGAGACCCTCGAGACCTATGTCAAGCGTCTGGAAAAGCTCGAATCCATCGCGAATGCCATCAAGGGGGTCGACCGGGCTTTCGCCATCCAGGCGGGCCGCGAGATCCGCGTCATCGTGCAGCCCGAGCGCATCTCGGACGGGGATACGATCGTGATGGCCCGCGATATCCGCAAGAAGATCGAGGAGGGTATGGAGTATCCCGGCCAGATCAAGGTCACGGTCATCCGGGAGACCCGGGCGATCGAATACGCGAAATAAACACCGAAGTCGGAAGTCCGAAGACAGAAGTCAGAAAAAACCCGCAGGATTATTGTTTTGTCGGACTTCGAACCTCGGACATCGGACCTCGAAGCGAAAACCATGAAGATATTGTTTATAGGAGACGTGGTGGGTTCGCCCGGCCGGGCGGCGGTGAAGGCGCTCGTGCCCAAGGTCCGCCGCGAGCATGACGTCGACTTCGTCATCGTCAACGCGGAGAATTCGGCGGGCGGTTCCGGCATCACCCCGCGCACGGCGCGCGACATCTTTCAGTCGGGCTGCGACGTCCTGACATCGGGCGACCACGTGTGGCGCCGGCCCGAGGTGGTGGATCTGTTGAACACGAACCCCGCGGTCCTGCGGCCCGCGAATTTCCCGGCGAACACCCCGGGGCGCGGCAGCGGCGTCTTTCGTTCAGCGGCGGGGCCGCGCGTGGGCGTCGTCTGCCTTCTGGGCCGCGTCTTCGTGGACGCGATGGTGTCTTGTCCGTTCCAGAGCGCCCAGGCCGAGATCGCCCTGCTCAAGAAGGAGACCCCGATCGTCATCGTCGACCTGCACGCCGAGGCGACCTCCGAGAAGGTGGCGATGGGCTGGTTCCTGGACGGCCAGGCGACGGCGGTCCTGGGGACGCACACGCACATTCCCACCGCGGACGAACGGATCCTGCCCCGCGGGACGGCCTACATCACCGACGTGGGCATGACCGGGCCGTATGATTCGGTCATCGGCCGCAGCAAGGACAAGATCATCGAGCGCTTCCTGACCGGCATGCCGACGCGTTTCGAGTTGGCCAAAGGCGACGTGGCCCTGTGCGGCGCCGTCGTCGAGGTGGACGCCGAGACGGGCCGCGCCCTTTCCATCACCAGGGTCCGCGAGACGTTGTCCCAAAAGGACGGTCCTTCGGACCTGCCGGGAGACGTGGATGAAGCCCAGGATCCTGACGGTCAGTGAGCTCACGCGCGACATCAAGCTGGTGCTCGAGGAGGTCTTCGGGGCCGTGTGGGTCGAGGGGGAGGTCTCGAACCTCAGCCGGCCGGCCTCGGGCCACGTCTATTTTTCCCTGAAGGATGAAGCCGCGACCTTGCGGTGCGTCATGTTCCGCTCGGCGGCCGCCCGCCTTAAATTCCGGGTCCAGGACGGCGTCAAGATCCTCGTCGGCGGCCGCGTCGGCGTCTATGAGAAGGGCGGCCAGTACCAGCTGTATGCCGAGACCCTCGAGCCGCGCGGCGCCGGGGCGCTCCAGCTCGCCTTCGAACAGCTTAAGAAGAAGCTTGCGGCCGAAGGCCTGTTCGACGACAGCCGAAAAAAGCCGTTGCCGTTCCTTCCGCAGAGGATCGGCGTCGTCACTTCGCCGACGGGCGCGGTCATCCGCGACATCCTGCACGTGCTCGCCCGCCGCTTTCCCGGCTTCCACCTCATCTTGAGCCCCGTGCGCGTGCAGGGAGAGGGGGCGGCCGCGGAGATCGCGTCGGCCGTGGCCGGTTTTAACGCGGACACGCCGGTCGACGTCATCATCGTGGCGCGCGGCGGCGGCAGCCTCGAAGACCTGTGGGCCTTTAACGAAGAGGTCGTGGCGCGGGCCATCGCGGCTTCCCGCATCCCCGTCATCTCGGCCGTCGGCCACGAGACCGATTACACCATCGCCGACTTTGTCGCCGACAGGCGCGCCCCCACGCCTTCGGCCGCGGCCGAGATCGTTCTGCCGGCGCGCGCCGAGCTTGTCGCCCGGATCGAGGCCGACAAGCGCGCGCTGCGCCAGGCGCTGGCCGATATCGTGCCCCAGTACGCGCAGCGCGTCGACGATCTGACGCAGGAGTTGACCCGCGGCCTGGAGCGGCGTCTGCGCCTCGACGCCCAGCGCTGCGACAGCCTCGCGCGCGAGCTGCCGCGGGCCCTTAAGAACCGCCTGCGTCTCGATGACATGCGGTTCAAGGGTCTCTACGAGCGCCTGAACGCGTTGAGCCCCCTGGCGATCCTCGGGCGCGGCTACAGCGTGACCGTGCGCGCGGACGGTTCTCTCGTCATGCGCGCCCGGGACGCGAAGCCCGGCGAGCGCCTGACCACGCGGCTGAGCGAAGGCCGTCTGGACAGCGAAGTCCTTGAAGTGCGCGAATAGATGGCGGTATACTGCAATTAATAGATCGGGCTCTTAGCTCGTAGCTCTTGGCGCTTAAGAGCCAAGAGCAAAGAGCCAAGGTGCAGACAGACCCCTTAGGTGAGGACGTTATGGCATTCGAAGAGAACCTGAAGAAGCTGGAGAAGATCGTCGACGAGCTCCACGGCGAGAAGATCAGCCTGGACAAGGCCATCGCCAAATTTGAGGAGGGGGTCAAACTCGCGGATACCTGCCTCAAGGCGCTCGACGACATGCGCCGGCGCGTGGAGACGGTCACCAAGACCAAGGACGGCAAGCTCGTGGTCCGGGATGCCGGCCTGGAAGAGCCCACCGAGGACGACGAGGCCGCCGCCTGATGACTCTGGCCGAGATACGCTGCCCCCAGGACCTAAAGAAATGCGCGGTCGATCGGCTGCCCGATATCTGCCGGGAGATCCGCGAGCGCATCGTCGACGTCGTCGCGCGCACCGGCGGGCACCTGGCCTCGAGCCTCGGGGCGGTGGAGCTCATCGTCGCGCTGCACTATACCCTTGATTCGCCCGACGACGTCATCATCTTCGACGTCGGCCACCAGGCCTACGCGCACAAGATCCTGACGGGCCGCAACGTGCGCTTCGACACGCTGCGTCAAAAGGACGGCATCAGCGGGTTTCCGACAAAGACGGAATCCCCGCACGATCCTTTCACGACCGGCCACAGCTCGACCGCCGTCTCGCTCGCCCTCGGCAGAGCGCTGGGCCGGCGCCTGAAGCGCAGCGACGAGAAGATCGTCGCCGTTATCGGCGACGGGTCGCTGACGGGAGGCATGTGCTTCGAGGCGCTTAACCACGCCGGCCATGTGGGCGCCGACATGCTCGTGGTTCTCAACTCCAACGATATGGCCATCGCGCCGAGCGTCGGGGCGCTGAGCACGTATTTGAACAAGATCATCTCCAAGCCCGTCTACAACCGTTTCAAGAAGGCGCGCGACCAGTTCCTGGAACAGCGCATCCCGCGCATCGGGCCGCGGCTGATGCGCCTCGTCGACCGCTTCGAGGAGATGCTCAAGGGCATGATCGTGCCGGGCATCTTTTTCGAGGAGGTGGGCTTTAATTATTTCGGGCCGCTCGACGGACACGACATCCCGCTTCTCATCAAGACGCTGCAGAACATCCTTTCTTTCAAGGGTCCGAAACTGCTGCACGTCGTCACGA
>JBLMXZ010000088.1:0-7680 GCA_050258015.1 Deltaproteobacteria bacterium | reverse complement strand
GCGTGGGCAAGACGGCTATCGTCGAAGGGCTGGCCCAGCGCATCGCGGCCGCCCTGCACCTGATAGAGCTTGTCCAGCTCGGCCTCCAGGGCACGGATCAAAGGATAGACGCCGACATGGGCGCGCTCGAGCCACGCCGGCACAAGCCCGTCGCGCTGACGCAGCAGCGCCACGGCCAGGTGCGCGCACGCGACCTCCTGGTGCCCGCGCTGGCGCGCCTGCTCGACCGCCTCGTTGAGCGCCTCCTGGGATTTAACGGTAAGTTTGTCGGTCCTCATCCCGCCCATCCTTCCTTTCCTATACCTATACTATTATATGGGGAATGTCCGAGGAAGACATCCGTTCTTTTATTTTCTATCCACCTTGATCTGTCGCGGCCCGGCCTTTTCCGTCTTCCCCGGACGATCTGCAACCATGGCACTCTCCGGATGAGAGTGCCAACAATCAGGCAAAAAAAATCATTCTTCCCAGACCTTTTCCATCTGAAGGATAACCTTGACCCCGCCGATATTCACCCTTTTTTCCTCCATCAGGTAACAAATGTGCTCGATCTTGCGCATCTGCTTCAAGGAATACACGCGCACCTTGCGGTTCATCCTCTCGGGACTCACCAGACCCTCTTTCTCGAGCGCCCGCAAGGTCCACTCGGGGATGTCCAAAAGCTTGCTGACGATCCCGATTGTGTAAACGGCGGCATCATGCGGGATCTGGATCCGCCCCTCTTTGCGCTGGATGCGTCTGCGGCTTTTCATGGCCCTCCTCGCCTCCTGTTTAAATTTATCATACTTAATTGTATTTGTCAAGTAATCTAATTATAAACACGAAGCGACCTAAATTGTTCGCGCCGGCGGGGCAGAGGCTTATTCCTGAACGAGCTTACGGAACTGGCGGGCGGCGACGGCGGGAAGCTCGGCGCGGACATGGATGCCGTCCTCGAGATAGGCGATCTCCCGGACGCGGCCCTCCCGGTAAAGAACGTCCACCAGGCCGCGCCGCGCGTGCGGCAGCACGACCGATACCTCCTCGAAATAACCGCAAAGCGTCTCCTGGACCTTATGGAGGAGCGCATCCAGGTGCGTCCGGCGCAGCGCGGAAACGCCGACGCTTCCGGGCCAATCGCGGCCCAGACGGTCCAGGACCCGGGGATCTTCGAAAAGGTCCGTCTTGTTGAGGACGACGAGCGTCTCCTTATGGGAAGCCCCCAGGGCCTCAAGGACTTCCTGCACGGCATCGGCGTGGTCGCGCAGCCGCGGATGACCGGCATCCATCACGTGCAGCAGGAGATCCGCCTCCGCCACTTCCTCGAGCGTGGCCTTGAAGGCCTCCACGAGATGGGCCGGCAGGTCCCGGATGAAACCGACGGTGTCGGAGAGCACGATGTGCTGGCCGTTCGGCAGCGCGACTTGGCGCGATAAAGGGTCGAGCGTCGTGAAGAGGCCGCGGCTGACGGTCTGCCCTTCTCCCGTCAACGCGTTAAAGAGCGTGGATTTGCCGGCGCTCGTGTAGCCGATCAGGGTGACCGTCGGCACCGACACCTCGCGCCTCTTGCGGCGGCGCGTCTCGCGGCGGAAACCGAGGTCTTTGAGCCCCTCTTTGAGCGCGCGGACGCGGTCGCGGATGCGGCGGCGGTCCTCCTCCAGTTTCTGTTCGCCCGGGCCCCGCGTCCCGATGCCGCCGCCCAGCCGCGAGAGCTCCGTCCCTTTGCCGGCCAGGCGCGGCAACAGGTATTCCAGTTGCGCCAGCTCCACCTGGGCCTTGCCTTCGGGGCTGCGCGCGTGGCGCGCGAAGATATCAAGGATCAGCTGGGTGCGGTCCACGACCTTGGTCTCGAGCGCCTTTTCGAGATTGCGATGCTGGGTCCCCGAAAGGTCGTTGTTGAAGATGAGGAGCTGGGCTTCGTGGGCCCGGACCGCGTCCGAGAGCTCCTTCACCTTGCCCTCGCCCAGATACAGGTCCGGCGTCGGCATGTCGCGATGGCACAGGTCCTCGCTCAGGATGTCGGCGCCGGCGGTCGCGGCGAGCTCCTTCAATTCGCGCTGACGCTCCACGACATCCCACGTGTGCTTGTCTTTATCCAGCTTGACCGTTACAAGGATCGCCCGCTCCATGGAACCCCGCAGAGATCAAGGCCGCCGTTGAACAGCCGGCAGGCCGAAGCAGCGGCGCGCCGCAAGACTCACGATGCGTCCGCCATGTCCTCGTCGGACAATAGGCCCGCTTTCCTGAGAAAAGAGATCAAAAGAGGCTTCGACCTCGCCGTTTCTTTAAGGCGCTCTTTCTGCTGGCGCGCCTTCCGGGCGGCCACCCCGGCATCATAAAGCGCGAACTGACGGGACACGACGTCGCGGACATGGTCCCCCTTGCCCGTGAAGAGGACGCGGACGCAGCGCAGCAGGGCGCCGCGGTCCAGGCACGGACAGATGCGGGCGCCGCTGTAAAGGGAAAAGTGATGGTAATCCCCCGCTTCCAGCTCGAGGCCCCGGCGCGCGTAGATGATATTTACGCCCCCGAAATAACTCGCCAGGACCGAGTTGCCGCCCTGGACCGAGATGAACTTGCCGCAGTTGGCGAACACCATCATCTGCAGGGTGTTAAAACTCAGGTCCGGGTTGGCGCGCTTCAAGTCCTGGATCGTCACCACCTCGGGATAACGGGTCAGCAGCTTGAAGTCGCCCAGGTCCCGGACGCGGTTGCCGTCGTTGACGATATCCCCGGCGCCCGGCCGGCAATAAACGATCTGGAACCTGTCCCGCAGCATCCGGATGAGGCGCTCCAGGGCCGGCACGTCGATATAGTTATACGTGCGCATCTTCCACTCGGTGCAAAACTTGTTCATGATGACGAGCGGCTCTTTTGTCCAGCGGAACCTGTCGTTCGCGTATTGCGTCTTATACGGAGGCGGTGTCCACTTCGACGTGTCGAGCCGCGCCACGTGCTCGTCGGGATTGGGAAGCACGCTGCGCATGGCCTCCCTGGGGCTGCGGAAAAAGCGCTTATCATACTTCTCCTCGTGGTCCGGAGAAAAATAATAAAGGCATTTCGTGTCGCGCGCGCCGGCGGTCCTGCCCAACAGGCCCTGCTTATGAAGATAATAGGCGTAGGGCGTCACCAACTGCAGCTCCGGACCGAACTCACCGTCATAGCTTAAGTCGATCTTCACCGTTCCTCCTCCTGGAACCCCGCGGGCCGGCCCGTGGAATGCCGACCCGGGGGGGGCACAAAGCCGGAGACGCACCGCATAGAAGCGCGCCTCATTTGAGCGCCGAAAGGATCCGGCCGGCGGCCCGGGTCAGGTCCGCGTCCGCGGCCACATCGAGCCAAACGGCGCCCTTCTCCCTGCGGAACCACGTCATCTGACGCTTGGCGAAGTGCCGCGTGTTGCGTTTGATCAGACGGACGGCCTCCGCCGTGTCGTAGCGGCCCTCGAGATAGCCTTCCACCTCGGGGATACCGATACACCCGCGCGCCGTCCGGCTCAATCTTTTCTTGAGCAGGCCCCTGACCTCGCCGATAAGGCCCCGCTCCATCATCTCGTCCACCCGGCGATCGATCCGCGCATAGAGGTCCTCGCGCGAACGCCGCAGGACAAAGAGCCGGACATCGTAGTCCCGCGCGATCCCCGCCGAGCGCCCCTGGAGTTCCGAGAGCGGCCTCTTTGTCAGCTCGTAAACTTCCAGAGCCCGTATCAGCCGGCGGACGGGACCCCTGCCGATCCGGGCCGCCGACAGCGGGTCCACGCGACGCAGGCGCTCCCAGAGCTCATCCGGGCCTTTCCGGAGCGCTTCGCCCTCCAGCCTGCGGCGAACGCCCGCGTCCGCGCCGGGCCCCTCAAAAAGACCCTCGATCAGGGAACGGATATAGAGACCTGTCCCGCCGACGACGACGGGACAACGCTTCGCGCGCAGGGCCGTCCGGATGGCGCGGCGCGCGGCCCGGCAGAACACGGCGGCGTTATATTCTTTGGTCGGGGGGACGGTATCGATAAGGGCATGACGAAACCGGCGCCGCGCCGCCCGGTCCGGCTTATCCGTCACGATATCCATGCCCTTATAGACCTGCATGGCATCGGCGGAGATAAGGGTGCACGGCGCGAGCGCGGCGAGGCGCTGGGCCACCGCGCTCTTGCCGGAAGCCGTCGGGCCGGCGATAAAGACGACGCGCGGACGCTTTCTCATGTCGGGGCGGGACAAAAGGGGGCGCGCCGGCCGCGCCCGCGCGCCCCCTTCACGGAATGTTCCTGCATCTATCTCTCACCGGTAAGCGGGAAGACCTTCGAATAATATCCCTCCCGCTTCAATTTATCCTGCAGGGCGGCCGCCTCACTCTTATCGGCAAACCTGCCGATACGGATACGGCAAAGCTTTTTTCCGGAGAGCATGCACAGGACCGAGTAAACGTCATAGCCCTTGACTTTCAGCTCGTTGACGAAGGCCTCGGCATTCTTGAAGTCGGTGAAGGCGCCCACCTGGACGGTGTACCAGACCTTCTCTCCCGAGAGGCGGCCGGCGTCGCGCGCCTCGAAGGACGCCGGGAACTCCTCGTGCAGCTTCTTCAGATAGGCACGGCTGCGGTCCAGGTCGCCCTTTTTCAGGTAGATCTCGGCCAGCCGGAAATAAAGGGTGGCCTTGCGTTTGGGGGACGGGTTCGCCTCCGCGAAGGCCTCATACGCCCGCAGCGCCTCCTCCATGTTCTCCTGGAGGAACTCGACGTCCGCCAGGCCCAGATACGCGTCCTCGAAATACGCGGTGTCCTTGTACTTGGCGACGACGGCCTGAAAGCTCTTTTTGGCCGTCAAAAAATCGAAGAGGTTCACATAGGCGGCCCCGGTCAGATAGTCGGCGTGCGCGACAAGCTCCCTGTCGTTCGGGTCATCGCGGATCGCCTCCTGGGCGGCATCGATGGCCTGGACGTAGAGCTTCTGCAGATAGAAGGCCTCGGCCTTCCCCAGCGGTTCTTCGGCAGCGGCGGCCTGCTGCATGCCCAGCGTCAGGACCGCGGCCATGAGAAACCCCCTGCCGCTCCTGCGTGTCTGCCCGGCCCCCGGCGTTCTTTTAGATAACCACCGCATGATTCGTCGTGTGCCCCATCGCCTTGCGGAAATACAGGTCGCCCCCGCGTTCCTTATTATACACAAGGCGGGCGCATGGGTCCATATCTCATGAGGAAGCCGCACTTTTTTCTTTCATCGGGAACCGACCTGTGCTAAAGTTACACCTATCGTCATGAAAAAGATCTGCTTCGCGATCCCTTATCTCGGAAAATGGCCCGCGTGGTTTCCTATCTTTCTGGAAACGTGCCGGCGCAATCCGACCGTCAACTGGCTGTTCTTCACGGACTGCCGCCTGCCCCAAAACCCTCCCGCGAACGTCCGGTTCGTCGGAATGGAATTGAAGGATATCACGGAACTCGCCTCGCGGAAACTGGGCATGCCGGTCGCCTTCCACAGCCCCTACAAACTGACCGATCTTAAGCCGGCCCATGGGGTCATCTTCGAAGACTACCTCAAAGGATTCGATTTCTGGGGCTTCACCGACATCGACCTGATATGGGGGGATATACGGAAATTCCTGTCCGAAGATATTCTTGGGCGATACGATGTGATCACCGGCAGGAAAGAGTTCATCGCGGGCCACTGCACCCTGTTCCGGAACGCCGGCCCCATCAACCGCCTTTATGAAAAAAGTCCCGACCACCGCAGGGTCTTCACTTCCGAGGAGCATTTCGCCTTCACGGAATGCGGCCACAATGCCGCGGGGCGGCCCGTATGTTTCGCGGTGCTGAAGGGAGCGGATGTCCTCGATTGCGCCGCGGAGGTCCAGAGCATGTCGCACGTCGTCGCGCGGGAGGCGAAGGCCGGCCGCGTGAAGGCGCTCTTCAAAAACATGGTCTTCGAGCGCCGCGAGATCGAGGCGCAGGGGCGCTGGTACATCATCTGGGATAAGGGCTGCCTGCGGGAAAAGGAGACGGACAAGGAATACCTGTATTTCCACTTTCACATGTTCAAAAATGCCGTAAACTTTTTCGCGCCCAGGTGGAAGACCGTCCCCGAGACGTTCCTTGCGGGCCCCAAAGGGTTCTTCACCGAAGAAATGCTCACCCCCGGGTACTGGCTCAGGATCTGGTGGCTGGATAAATGGGAACACTTCTTCCGCTCCGGCCGCCCCGCCCTCATCCGCCGCCTCCTGTGGGTGTTGATCCTACGATGGTGGGTGTCGCTCTTCGACCGCGACGATCCTCCTGCCCCCGTGCCCGAAGGCCCCACGCACGACACGCGAATAAAATAGTCCTGCCTTCACGCGCCCTTATTGCGGGCCGACCGACCCACCCTCCTCTGCGCGCCTCTTGATGCGGGAAATGCTCTTCTGCAGTTCCAATAGCTCGGCGTGCCGCCGTTTTTTGACGCCCATCGGCACGTCATCCTTCAGGCAGGCAGCCCGGGTGTGGGGCCGCGGCGAATACTTGAAGATATAGGCGGTATCGAAGCGCACGCGCTCCATGAGCCGCCGCGTGGCGGCAAAATCGGCCTCGGTCTCGCCCGGAAAGCCGACGATGACGTCCGTGCTCAATTTCCCGTTTGGCACGAGGCCGCGGTACCGGCCGACCAGCGCAAGATAACGGCGCGCCGTGTAGCCCCGGCCCATCCGCCGCAGGATCTTATCCGAACCCGCCTGAAAGGGCATGTGCAGGTACGGGCGGATCTTCGGCCGGCGGGACATCAGCCGGAACAAGGCGACCTTGGTATCTTTAGGGTGGCAGGTGATAAAAGACAGCGACCCCAGTCCTTCGATGTTCGCCGCACGCTCCAGCAGCTCCACAAAGCTGATTCTTCGTCCCTCGCCCCTGCCCGCCGAAGGCGGGCGTGTCCCTCGTCCTTCGGAAACATAGCTGTTAACATTTTGCCCCAGGAGCGTCACGGAGGTAAGGCCCGCCGCGACGGCCTCCCCCGCCTCTTTTAATATCTCCTGCGCAGGCCTGTGCCGCAGCCGGCCGCGCACGTAGGGCACCACGCAATAGGAACAGAAATTATCGCAGCCCTCGGATATGACCACGTAGGCGTGGTCCTTCTCCTGGCGAAAGCCGGTATGGTACATCTCTTCCCGGCGCCGCCGCTCCTGGACGGCCACGATACTGCCCTTTTTACGCAGGGCCTCCTCGAGATAAAGCGCGATATTGTCTATTTCGCTCGGCCCGCACACGACGTCCACCTGCGGCGCGCGCCTGCGGATCTCTTCCTTATAGTTCTGCGCCATGCAGCCGATAATGCCTATGAGGGGACGCTTCCGGCTCTTGGCTGTCGGCTCTTGGCTCTTGGGAAAACAACGCGCGACCCTGCCGATCTCGCTCCAGACCTTGTCCTCGGCGTGCTGACGCACGGAACAGGTGTTGAACAGGACGACATCGGCCTCCCGCGGGTCCTCAGTCCACCCATACCCCTCGGCCGCCAGCAATCCCCTGACCGCCTCCGAATCCCGAACGTTCATTTGACAGCCGAACGTGCGGAGAAAAACTTTATTCTTCTTTATCTCTTTATCCGTCATGTACTTTCGGCAAATTTTAGATATCGCATTATCTTAACATTCGGCTTAAAAACCGTCGAAATATCCCGTACGTTCATCTGCTCAAAAAAACAGTTTAACGAAGAGAGGAACAGCAAATTTTATTATTAAAAAAAGAGGTAAA
>JBLMXZ010000087.1:0-10823 GCA_050258015.1 Deltaproteobacteria bacterium | reverse complement strand
CCAGCTCGAACTTGCGCACGCCTTCGCCGACGACCGACGTCGCCACCTCGATCGCCGCGACCTTCTTCTGCAGCCCGGGGTGCCCCTTGCGGTCGGCGAAGTGAATGAGGCCGATGATGCGGTCCCCGTAGCGGATAGGGGTGATCGCGACGAAGACGAAGCCCGCGCTGCGGCAGGCGCCGCGGAATCTCGGCAGGGCATGCGCGGGCAGGGTATTGAAAAACCGCTCCATATCCTCGCAGTAAAAAGACCCGTGAGGGGTCATGAAGGAACTCTCGACGGCCTCCGGCTCCTCCTTGAAGACACGCGTGCAGACGCACAGGTCCCTGTCGAGGAAGAGGTGGGCCTCGGCCGCGCAAAAGGCGTGGTCGAAACCGCGCCAGGCGCCGAAGACGAGCTCCTTGCCGGCGACGATGAGGCGAATGGCCACGTTCTCGCAGCGGGTCCACCCCTTGAGCAGCCGCACCACGCTCTCAAGATACTCCCGGCGGGAGCCGGACTTGCTCAACAGCTTCAACAGGACGTTCCTCATCTTCAGCTCGTCCTGGATGCGGCTGCGCTCGGCGACCTCCTTTTCCAGGCTGACCTTGGAGGACTCCAATTGCGCGGTCCTCTCCCTGACCAGCCCCTCGAGACGATCGCGGTACCACCTGAGCTCGTTCTCGCTCTGCTTGAGGTTGCGGAAGAGCAGATCGTAAGGCCGGCTCAACCCCTTTTCGACGATCGCCTTGTAGACGAAATAATACGAAGCGACCTTGAGCATGTGGCCGAGAAGGTTCGTGTGGTCGTAGACGCTGACGTACCGCGAAAAGAGGATCTCGGAGACCACCGTCGTCGCCAGGGCGCACTGGATCCACCTGAAGACGGCGGCGTCAAAGAAGGCGCGCCGATACCACAACAGGGCCATGGCTGCGGTCAGGACCGCCGCGATGCCCCATTCGCTCGCCTCCTTGAAGGCCGTCAACCCTTCACCCTCCACATAGCACGCCGGAAAGTTCTGCCAGACCAATATCGATAGGAAGGCGAGACCTGTCAGGGCGGCGAAGCCCGCGAAGGGCGCGACGGCCCAGACGCGCCCGCGGGCGCATAAAGGCGCGCAGAGGAATATCAGGGCCTCCATGTACCGGCCCGCGACCCACAACTGGGTGGAGACGTTGGGCGCGGGAACGGACAAAACCCCCATCCCCTTGTACGTGATCATGTGCATAAAGTCCACGATCCCGACAAAGAGGTAGCCGACCCCCAGGAAAAACAGGTAATCGTTATCCAGGAAGCGCCGCGCATTCCAGACGAAAAGAAAGATGGAGGCGGCGATGACGATACTGAAGGTCTCCGCCACCGCGTGGGCGAAGAGAAAGTGGCGCAGGCCGAGGACGAAAAGGCCGGCGATCAGGGCCAGGCCGATCACGCCTTCCCGGTTCCGGTTCAGGAAACGCAACATGCGGCGGGGTCCTCCGTGCGGTTATCTCTTTCTTTTGGCCGGCTTCTTGCGCGCGTGGCGGCGGAATGCGGCGGGCGTGCGCCCGACGATCTTGCTGAACTGCCGGATGAACGATTCGGGGTTCTGGTATCCCAGCCGGTCCGAGAGCTGCTCGACCGTATCGCAAGAGGAAAGAAGCAGCTCCTTGGCGCGCGCCATGCGCAGGGCGAGTTTGTACTCGTTGAAGCCGCGGCGCACCGTCTCCTTGAAAAGACGGCTCAGGTATTTGGGGCTCAGGTACACGGCCGCGGCCGCGTCCTCGAGCGTCACCTTCTTATGGAAGTTCCTCTCCAGGAAGTCCCGGACGTGCCGGACCTTGCCTTCGGCGTCCGAACCGTAACGTTCGCGGGCGCGCGCCTGCAGGTGTTTCTGGACGACCTGGCGGATCTGCGCCACGTCGAGGACCTTCTCGACGTAATCGTCCGCGCGGGCGCGCAGGGCGTCTATGGCCACGTCCTTGGATCCGTAGCCGGTGAAGATAATGACCCGCAGGGCCGGGTCCGTCTCCTTGATCTTCTCGAGCACGTACAGCCCGTTCATGCCCGGCATGTTGACGTCGAGGACCACCACATCTATCTCATGGGGCCGGCGCAGGAACTCCAGGGCCTGCGGCCCGCTTGCGGCCTGGGCCACGCCGTAATCGTCGAAGCACGCGGCAAATTCCTCGCGCAGGGCCCGGTCGTCATCGACGACCAGTATGCGCACCGGCAGGTGCGAAGACGGACTTGGAAGCGTTGAACGACTCATGGTCGGGAGCAGAACGGAGGGAACCGGTCCTGTTGTTGTTTTCATTATAACTCCGGGGTTGACTTTTTTCTATGATTATATGCTCTCGACACTAGGATACGCCCGGGCGGCAGGGTGCCGAAAGGTGCCGATTCTTCATAAAATCGACTTTTTTCCCTTTTGCGGCCCCGTCTGGCGGGCAGGGGTTTTCATGGGGCAGCGGACCACGGGTTCTCCTGGATCAATAAAGGGGAGGGTTCTTATAGGCGTCACGCAGGCGGCGGGCTTCGCGAAGGCCGGTAATGCCCGCTTTCCAATAGGGCATGACGGCCGTGATGAAGGACTCTTCCGTATTGGCAAGGATGCCGATGACGAACATCGGGATGAGAAAAGCCGTGCTTTTCAGGGCAAACAGGAAGGCCAGGGATACAAAAAGGAGCGCAGCCCACGCCTTGGCGCTGTAGGTATGGTAGCTGGTCATGCGCCGGAATTTAACGAGAGAAAAGCCCCAGGAAAAGAACTGGAAGGCGAAGAGGGCGACGATCCAGCCGGCAAAGGACCGGATGACGTCGGGGTACAAAAGGACGGCGCAAACGAACGCGCTTCCGTAAAGGACGATATCGGCGTAACTATCGAGCAGGGTGCCGCGCAGGGAGGTCGCCCGCAGCAGGCGTGCCAGCATGCCGTCCAGCGCATCGGTCACTCCCGCCGCAAGAAAGAGCGGTACAAAAACAACGGAGGCCGCCCCGTCAAGAGCGTCCAGGATCAGCCACGCGGCTATCACAAACCGCGACGCCGTCAGCGCGTTGGGAATGTGGGCTGTCCATCGCATCTGCCCCTATCATATCATAAACCGACGGGGGCGTCCCGCCCGTTCTCCTGCGTAAGCGACCCTCGGGACGGCACCCGGGAAGACGGCGGCGCAAACCACGAACGGACGGTCTCGAGCGACGCACCGAGCTCCTCGACGCCCCGCTCGGCCTCGGACCTGAAATACGGCCAGCGCACCTCATCCACCTGCCGCATCCGGTGGGCCGCGCGCTCGACGGCCGCCACCTTGTGCTCCAGCTGGACGATATGCTGCGCCGCCCTGAACTTGGCGCCCGCCTCAAGGAGCTCCATCTGCGTCTTCAAATGGTCCAGCCGGTTGTACCATTCGCGGATCTCTTCCGTGATCCGGTCTTCGATAACGCGCCTGTCCTCCTCCATCGTCCTCGCCCCCCCCGCTCTCCCGCGCGAACCCTCTTTTTCTGGCTCGGATATAGTATGGCGGGAAATGCCTTGTCTGGCCATGGGCTTGCTCTACTTCTTTCTGACCTCCTTCCACGCAAGGAGACAAAACAAAGCCGCCCTTTCCCCCAGAGACAAGGACGGCCTTTTTCTTTGTTTCACCGCGCCATCGAGACGCCGGAATGGTCCAGGAGGCGGTAAAGCTGGACCTTCACAAGGTCGGTCAAGACGAAGACAACGAAGCCCGTCACCCACATGAACCCGGCCAGCCCCCAGCCCATAGCGGGAAGAAGGAGACCATAGACCGTGATGAGGGTCGCGATGATCTGCGTGAGGAGCACGGCGGCCAGAAGCTGGGGCGCCGGCCGGCTGGACCAGAAGTGTCCCCGGGTCCGGGTGATGAAGACCGTAAAATGGCCGAAGAGAGAAAGTTTGAGGTAAATAAACGACTGCAGGACCTCCCGGCTCAGGTGAAAGACCTCCTTGCCGACATACAAGATCCCGAAAGAGACCAGGACGCCCACCGCCCCCAAAAAGGAGGCCATCGCGAGGATGTCTTTCATGTTCCACTTGTCGGGGGTCCTGGAATACGTGACGTTGTCGTAGGCGATGGTCATGATGGGCACGTCGTTCAAGAGCGCCAACAGGACGATCATGAGCGCCGTGACAGGATAGAACCGGAAGACGAGAATGGAGAGGCTCACGAAGACGAGAACGCGGATGGTCTCCGTGATGCGGTAGACGGAGTAATGCGTCATCCTCTGGAAGATCTCCCGGCTGCGCTTGATCGTGTCGATGATGACCGAGAGGCCCGGCCGGGTGAAGACGATGGCCGCGGCGGATTTGGCCGCGTCCGTCGCGCCGTCGACGGCGATGCCGACGTCCGCCTTTTTGAGCGCCGGCGCGTCGTTGACGCCGTCGCCGGTCATGCCGACGATGTGGCCGCCTTTCTGCAGCAACTCGACGATATGGTACTTGTGCTCCGGGAAGACCTGGGCGAAGCCGTCGGCCCCCTCCACGATCCTCAGCGCCTCCCTGTCCGGCTTCCCCTGGATGGCTTCAGAAGGGACGATGTTCTGGCCCAGGTGGACCTGGCCGGCTATGTTCTTGGCGATCTCGCAGCGGTCCCCGGTCACCATCTTGACGTTGACCCCCATGGTCTGGGCCGAGGCGACCGTCTCGGCCGAATCCTCGCGGGGCGGGTCCTCGAGAGCGATAAGCCCCACCAGGCGCCACTCCTCGCCGCCCTCGGTCTTCGCCACGGCCAGGGCGCGGTAGCCTTCCTTCGCAAATTCCGAGACGGATTTATCCACCTCTCTCGAAACGTCCTCCTTCGCCTTGGCGAGGTCGAGGATCACCTGGGCGGCGCCTTTGGAGACTTTGAAACTCCTCCCCGAGGCCTCGACATCGGCCTCCGTGCGCTTCGCCACCGGGTCAAAAGGCTTGAACTTCTTTATGGAAAAACTCCCCTGGGGCCCCTTCAGGCCGTCCATCGCGGTCGCCTTCTCGAATATCGCGTTATCGATCGCGTCCTGGTTCTCCTCCTTGGAGGCCATGCAGCCGTAGCGGATGACGTCCTGTTCCTCGAAACCTTCGAGAGGAACGATCCGCGCCACGGCGATCTGGTTCTTGGTGATCGTGCCCGTCTTGTCCGAACAGAGAATGTCCATGCCCGCCATCTCCTCGATGGAGGTCAGCTTGCTCACGATGGCGCTCTTGCGCGCCAGGGCCATGGCCCCGACGGCCATGGTGACGGACAGGACCGCCGGCAAAGCGACCGGGATGGAGGCGACGGTCAGAACGAGGGCGAACTGCAGGAGCTGAAAAAGGCTCTCCCCCCGGAAGAGCCCCGCCAAAAAAATGACGGCCACAAGGATGACCGCCAGAAAGATAAGGTAATGGGCTATCTTGATGACCGCCTTTTGGAAGTGACTCTGCTCGACGACGCCTTCCACCAGGCGGGCCGTCTTGCCGAAGTAGGTCTCCATACCGGTGGCGACGACCACGGCGCTCATCTCCCCCTGCCTGACAACGGCGCCGTCGTATCCCAGGTCACCCTGCTTCTTGTCGACGGGCAAAGACTCTCCCGTTAAGGCGGACTCATCCACCGAAGCGTAATCGCCTTCCATGAACTTGACGTCCGCGGGGATGATGTCTCCGGAGCGCACGCGCACCACGTCGCCCGGAACGAGCTCGCGGCCCGGGATCTTCTTCCAGGCGCCGTCGCGCCGCACACGCGCTTCCGGCGCCAGCCTCTTCTTTAAGGCCTCGATGGCGGAACCGGCCTTGCTCTCCTCCCAGAACGCGACGCCGGCGTTCAAGCCGAGCAGGACCGCTATGATCCAAAAATCTTCCCAGTGGCGGATGACGACGGACAAAGCCGCCGCGACCTCGATCATCCACGGAATGGGCCCCCAGAAATACCCCAGAAACTTAAGCAGGGGGTTGATCTTCTTCTCGCGGATCTCGTTGGGTCCGTACTCCTGCAGCCGCTTCCGCGCTTCCTGGGAGGAAAGCCCGTTCTTGTCGGCCGAGAGCTCTTTGATGATGTCCTCGACGGACATCTTCTGAGCTTTATCCTTTTCCATAACCGTTCCTCACAGACGCCGGTTCACGCCGTTATCTCATCCACGATGCGCGCTAAGATAAAGTCGTTGTCGGTCAAACCGCCGACCGCATGCGTGGAGAGCGTGATGATGACCTTGTTGTAGGCGATACGGATGCCCGGGTGGTGCCCCTGCTCTTCGGCGACCACGCTCACGAGGTCGACGAAATACTTGGCTTCGATGAAATCCTTGAAGCCGAAGGCCTTCTTGATCTTCCTCTCGTCGAGGAGCTCCCAACCCTTGAGGCGCTGAAGTCCCTGACTCACGCGCTCCTGGGTCAGGGGCGGCGTGCCCGCCTCACACGGCACGCAGCGCGAAGGGGCCTGCGTCGACGCGGCCGCGACGGCAGGGACCGCCTTGACCGCTTCCAGACCCTTGAGGACCGCCTCATAATCCGGCGCGTGCGTGACCTCGTCGACCACCTGGATATAGCGGATGACGTCGTTCTTGTCCAGGATCAGGACGGCGCGGGCCAAAAGATGCAGCTCCTTGATCAACAGACCATAGTTGATGCCGAAAGAGTTCGTCTTGTAATCGGACAGGGTCGTCACCCGGTCTATCTTGTTCGCGTCGCAGAAGCGTTTCTGGGCAAAGGGAAGGTCCTGGCTGATGCCTATGACGACGACGTCCTTATCCATGCCCGCCGCCCGCTTGTTGAACTCCTTGACCTGCAGGTCGCAGACGGGCGTGTCCAGGGAAGGAAAGGACGTAAGGACCTTGATCCTGTTCTTATAGTCGGCCAACGACTTCGGCGCGAGGTCCACGGCCGCGGCCGTAAAGGGCGGCGCCGCCTGCCCCTCTCCTATCCTCCGGCCGACCAATGTCAAGGGTTGGCCTTTAAAAGCGACCTTCCTGTCCATGTCTTGCCTCCCTGTGTTTTTCACTCAAAAGCAGACAGCACGTCCCTCACATCCGCCCCGCCGGCGACGCCGGCGAGCAGCGGCCCCAGCTTCTCCAGGCCGCTGTTTTCCTCGTAGGTCTTCCTCTCGACGTTGTACAGGACGCCTAACGGGATCCTGTCGCCCCACTCGAGACATTTTTGGAGAGCCGCCATCCGGTCGTCCGTCGGGTGCTCGGCGCCCGGCGTGTATATCCTCTGCGCGTACCAGGCGTAGGTGTTCTTCCTGTTGAACGTGACGCAGGGCTGCAGGACCTCAAGGAGCGCGAAGCCCTTATGGCGGACGGCCTGGACGATAAGGTCCGCCGTCAGCTCCGAGTCTTTGGAAAAGCTGCGGGCCACAAAGCCCGCGCCCGCGACCAGGGCAAGGGCCAGGGCATGAAAGGGCTCGAGGATGACGCCATGCGTCTGGATGGGGGTGGCATAACCCGGGTCCGTCGTGGGCGAAGCCTGCCCCTTCGTCAACCCGTAGATCTGGTTATTGTGGACGATCACCGTGATGTCGATGTTGCGCCGGATGTTATGGAGGAAGTGGTTGCCGCCCTCGCCGTAACAGTCGCCGTCTCCCGTCGTCACGATGACGGTCAGCTCCTTGTTGGCGATCTTCGCCCCGCATGCCACGGGCAGCGCCCGACCGTGCAGGCCGTTGAAACAATTCGCCTTGATATAGTGCGGCAGTTTGGCTGCCTGGCCTATGCCGGAGACGAGCAGCACGTCCTGGGGCCGCTTGTCGAGCTTGACCAGGGCCTTCTTAAGAGCGTTCAATATCCCGAAGTTCCCGCACCCCGGGCACCAGGCGACCGGATCGGGGCTCATATAATCCTGGCTCTTCATCGTGCCTCCTCGAGGAGGCGCCGCCCCAGTTCGTCGACGCTAAAAGGCCTGCCGTCGAACTTGAGGATGGAGCCGTCGACGGCACGGGCCGTCTCGCGCGTGATGAGCTTCGCCAGCTGCCCCGAGGCGTTGTTCTCGACGGTCACGACCCTCTTGGCGCCCCTCAGGAGCGCCGTCATCCTTTTTGCCGGAAAAGGCCAGACCTGCGGCAGATGGATAAAGCCCATGCGCTTGTTCCGGGCGGACGCGACGGCCTCTTTCAGGACGCCGCATGTCGAGCCGAACCCGACGAAGACGGTGCGCGCCTTCTCCGTCTGGAAGGCCCTGGGTCCTTCGATCTCCTTTTGTAAAAGAGCCGTTTTTTTGAAAAGCCGCTTTGCCACCATCTTCACGCGCACGGCGCCGTCTTCGGTGATATGCCCTTCTTCGGTGTGCTCGTCGCTGTCGGCGTAGATGACGTCGTCGATCCAAGAGGGCAGGGCGCGCGGCGAGACGCCGGAGCGCGTCAGGGCGTAACGCTTGTATCCCTTCACCTGCGCCGACGCCTCGCGGGACAGGACGTGCGTCCCGGGCCGGACCGTCTTGCCGATAAAGTCCCGCACGTTGCGGATGCTGTCGGCGAGGTGCTGGTCGGAGAGGATGAAGACCGGGATCTGGTACTTGTCCGCGAGGTCGAAGGCGCGGACGGTAAGGGCAAAACACTCCTCGATGGTGCCGGGCGTGAAGACGACTTTGGCGAACTCGCCGTGGCCGGCATGGAGCACGAAATCAAGGTCCGCCTGTTCGGTGCGCGTGGGAAAACCCGTGGCCGGCGCCGGCCTCTGGACCTCGGCGACGACGAGCGGCGTCTCCGTCATGGCCGCCAGGCTCACGCCCTCCTGCATCAGGGCGAAGCCGCCGCCGGAGGTGGCCGCCATGGCCCGGGCGCCGGCGAAAGAGGCGCCGATGACCATATTGACGGCGGCGATCTCGTCCTCCGCCTGCTCGACGACGATGCCGAAACGGTCCGCAAAACGCGCCACCGTCGTCATGATGCTGGTGGAGGGCGTCATGGGATAGGCGCAATAGAACCGGCAGCCGGCGTGTATCGCGCCCAGGGCTATCGCCTCGTTGCCGTTCATGAGCAGGGCCGCTTTCGGACGGGAGCGCCGGGCGGAGGGCCGGGGGACCCGGATCTTCTCCCGCGCCGCCTCATAAGCCCGCCGCGCGACCTTTACGTTCCTGGAAACGACCTCTTCTTCCTTGTCGCCGAAAGTGCCCCTAAGGACCTTCTCGACGGTCTCGATCCCGATCCCGGCCAGGCACGCGACGATTCCGCACGCGGCCGAGTTGATGTATATCTCGCTGCCGCCCTCCTCCTGCGCGATCCTGTAAAAGGGGATATCGCTGTACTTTTCCCCGAGGCGCTGCAGGCCGAACTTCTCTTTGTCGACGACGACGCGGCCGGAGGCGGCGACCGAGGCCTCGTGCCGCTCGATGCTCGGCCTGTCCAGACACACCAGGATGTCGGCGTTTTCCCGCAGCGTCTCCAGCGGCCGGCCGGCCGCCCGGATCTGGAAAAAGTTGTTCCCTCCGCGGATACGCGACATGTAATCGAGGTTGGCGAAGACGTGCAGGCCCGCGTCCCTGAAGACCCTGCACAACGCCATCCCGATCGTCTTCATGCCCTGTCCCGCCTCGCCGGCTATCTTGACCGTGAGCTCGCCGTCCATATATCAACCCTTTCGGCCTTCGAGCGCCGCGACGATCTGTGTGTACTTCGCGTGGATCATGCTGCGGTCGAACTCCAGGCATTCTTCGAGCATCCCCTCTTTTTCCTTTTCGCTGAAATACGCCATCACGGGAAAGAAGAAGCGGTTGTCCTCCTTGTCGATGTGGCGGGGATAAAAAGCCGCGAGCTTGCCCATCTCTTTCTCGATGTCCTGCAGCCGCCGCCCGTCCCCGCCGGCGTAGCCGTTGCGGGCATCGACGAGGGCGGCGACCGTTTGCCGGCCGTACACGTGCTCCCGGATGAGCTGCTCCATCATCTTCCGGTGATCGTCGGCGACCGCCTTCTTGCGAAGGTCCCGGAACAGGATGTTCTCCTCCTTGCCGTGATGGCATTCATCGGCATAGGTCTTGATGAAGTCCACGGCCGCGTCAAGAAAGACGAGGTCGGCCTTCTTCGCGGCGCGGATACGCGCCCCCTCCTGCGCGAGGAGGACTATCATCCTCTCGATGACGCGATGTTCTTTCATCAAGAGGCCGACGGGCAGCATCGTTTCATCTCCTGCCCGCCAGGTACCGCGCGGCCTTCAACAGCGCGATGCACCCCTGGCCGGCGGCGATGGCGTACTGATATTCGTTGCCGGAGGCGCAATCCCCGGCCGCAAAGACGCCCTCGACGGACGTGTTCGTCTGGCAGTCTATGACGACGTGTTTCGTCTGGTCGAGTTTGAGGAAACCCTCCAGGAATCCCGTATTGGGCAGCCGGCCTATCTCGACGATGATCCCGTGCACCTTAAGGTCGTGCTCTTTGCCCTGCCGCTCGTAAACGAGCCCCTCGACGGTCTTTGTCCCGTATATCCTGCGCGTGGCGGCCTCATCGATGATCTCGAGGTTCTTAAGGGCGCGCGCCTTCTCCATCAGGATCTCATGCGCCCTGAATTCTTTCTCGTTGTTGATGAGGAAGATACGCGCGGCGATGTCCTTGGTAAAGTCCACGCCCTCCAGGGCCGAGTTGCCGCCGCCGATGACCGCGATGTCCTGCCCCGAGAACAGGGGACCGTCGCATATGGAACAGTACGTCACGCCCTTGTTGGCGAACTCGGCCTCTCCCGGCACCTCGAGCTTGCGCGGACGGGAACCGGTGGCCACGATGACGCTCTTGGCTTCGTAGGTCTCCTTGTCCGACGTCAGGATAAAAGAACCGTTGTGCCGGCTGACCTGGGTTATTACGGCGCCCGTCCTCGGCTCGATGCCGTTGGCCTTGAGCTGTTCCTCGAACATGGAGCTGAACGCCACGCCGTCCGTCTTCGCTATGCCGGGATAATTGAGGATCTCGCCCGAC
>JBLMXZ010000086.1:0-4528 GCA_050258015.1 Deltaproteobacteria bacterium | reverse complement strand
GAAGAGACGCTGGTCAAGGCGCGCGCGCTTATCGACGCGCTGGGGGCGCAGGTTTGAAGCCGGAAGGCGGGACAACAGGGAGTGTCGAACTTCGACCGTCGAACTTCGAACGTCGAATAAGGCAGGCGATCGTTCTTTAGCGTGGTCGAGAGGCAGCAATGAAGAAGCGGCGGATCCCCGCGGTCGGGCTTATCGAGACGATGCGCTATGAAGACGGGCGTATCTTTCTTTTCGGCGAACACGTGAGGCGTCTGACGGCAGGGTGCCGGGCCTTCGGCCTGCGGCCGCCTTCGGGCCGGGTGGTGCGCGCCGCGATCCGGGTGCTCATGCGCCGCAGCCCCTTGAAGCGGTCGCGCCTGCGCATGGCGTGGTCCTATCGGGACGGCGCCCTGCGCCTGGCCGTGACGAGCTATCCGCTGACGGCGCTTCCCGTCCGCGGATACCGGGTGATGGTTGAGCGGCGCAGGAAGGTGCGGCCTTCGCGCTGGAGCGCCCATAAAACGACCCGGCGGGAATTTTACGAAGAACTTTACGGCCGGGCCCGCCACGCGGGTTACGACGAGGCGTTTTTCGGAAACAGCCGCGGGCAGCTCGTGGAGGGGACCCGGACGAACGTTTTCTGCGTCCTCGACGGCCGTCTCGTGACGCCGTCTTTGGCGAGCGGGTGTCTGCCCGGCGTGACGCGGCGGGCCGTGCTGCGCCTGGCGCGCGCCGCCCGGATCCCCGTCCGGGAAACGAAGCTTGCCTGGGACGACCTCCGGCGCAGCGACGAGATTTTCGTGACGAACGCGGTCATCGGCGTCGTTCCCGTCCGCCGGCTCGACCGGTGCACGATGCCGCAGCCGTGCCCCGGCCCCGTGACGCGGCGGCTGCGCGCGGCCTACCGCAAAGAAGTTGAGACGAAGGCCGCCCCCGTGTAGAATGAGGGGCACGATCCCATGAAGAGAATCCCACCCCTTGTCTTTTTGGCCTGCTTCGGCCTGGCGGGCTGTTTTTCCCGCGGCGCCGAAGAGCATCGCGCCGATCTTCTGGCCCGCGCCTCGGCCCGGCTCGCCGCGGACGCCCAACATTATTATAAGAAGGCGCTGGCGGCGGCTGCGGGCCAGGAAGAGCGCGCACGCCTGGAGCTCAAACTCGGCGATTTCCTGTTCGAGACAGGCCGTTTCCGGCAGGCCGCAGACGTCCTGCGCGGTGCGCCGGGCGCCGATGCGCGCCGGCGTCTCGCCCAGAGCCTCTTTAAGAGCGGGGACGTGACCGGCGCCCTTGAGGTCTTCAATCGTATCGGCGCCGAGGGGCCGCCGGATTATCTCTATGACTACGGTCAGACGCTCGAAGAAAGCAAACTCTATGATCAGGCCCTGCGCGTCTACGGCCGCATAGCCCGGGATCCGCAGCAGGGCAGCCGCGCGCGTGCGCGCATCGCGGCTATTGAGCTGCAGGCGGGCGGCGCGTCCTTTGCGGGCGTCTCCGAAGAGGTGCGCCGCCTCATCCGGGAGAGCCCGGCGCAGGAGGCGTATCCCGATGCGGGGGCGCTCCTGCTTTTGGTCGATGAAAGCGTCACCCTGACCGACGACGGCCGCCTGGAGAACGCCGCCCACACCGTCATCAAGGTCTTGAACGACCGGGGGAAGGAGGCCTACGGCGAGATAACCCTGCCGTACGACGCGACGTACGAAAAACTCGACGTCCTGTACGCCCGCACGATCGCGCCGGACGGGCGGGTCGTGTCGGTCGGCGACAAGAACGTCCGCGACGTCTCCCTCTACCTTAATTTTCCCATGTACAGCAACGCCCGCGCGCGCATCCTGTCCATGCCCGAGGTCGCTCCCGGCGCGGTCATCGAATACGCCTTCTCGGTGACGCAGGCGCAGCTGCCGGACAAGAAGAACTTCGACACCGCCTATTGGCTGCAGAGCGAGGATCCCATCCTCCTGGAGCGCTGCGTCATCGACGTCCCGGCGGGCCGCGCCCTCAAGACCAAGGTCGTCAACGGCGCCTTCAACACCTTCGGTTACACGCTGGCGCCGCGCGTCGAGGAAAAGGACGGGCGCCTGCGGTATCATCTCGAGTTCCGGGACGTGCCGCAGATCATTCCCGAGCCGGACATGCCGCCGGCCGCCTCGATCAATCCCTACCTGCTCTTTTCCACCTACGCGGACTGGCAGGAGATCTACCTGTGGTGGCGGGACTTGTACCGGGACAAGACCGACGCGGACGCGGCCATCCGGGAGAAGGTGGCCGCGCTCATCAAGGACGCGAAGACGCCGTCGGAAAGGGCGCGGGCGATCTATGATTTTTGCGCCCAGGAGATCCGCTATGTCGCCGTCGAATACGGCGACGCGGGCTATGAACCGCACCGCGCCAGCGAGATATTCGCCAACAGATACGGCGACTGCAAGGACCAGGCGATCCTGCTCATCGCCATGCTCAAGGAGGCGGGGATCGAGGCCTATCCCGTCCTCGTGAGCACCTGGGACAGCCTCACGACGCAACAGGATCTTCCGGCGCTCCTTTTCAACCACGCCATCGCGGCCGCGCAGCTCGACGGCGCGCTCGTCTTTCTTGACCCGACGGGCTCGGTCGTCTCCTTCGGCGACCTGCCCCTGATGGACCAGGGCCGCGACGTCCTCGTCTTTTATCCGGACCATCCGGAGTTCGTCACGACGCCCGTCTTCGAACCCGCCTTCAACAGCATCGATTCCCGGATGGTCATCCGCGTCCATGCGGATGAGTCGATCGACGCCGAACGGACGGTGGCGACGAGCGGCAGCTTCCTCCAGGCCCAGCGTTATTGGCTCAAATACACCATGCCGGTCCTCGTGGAGGAAGGGCTTAAGGAGCGCGTGCGCGCCTTTGCCGATCAGGCGCGGCTGACGGACTATGCGATCTCGGGCGTCGATGATCTCGATGCGCCCGTCCGGCTTTCCTACACCTTCACGGCGCCGCAGTTCCTTGTCCAGGCCGGGCCTATCCGCATCCTCAACAACATGGAGCCCTGGGACACGAGCGGCGTTTCGCGCCAGACGCGCCGCTATCCGATAGCGGCGCCGGGCCTGGAAGAGCATATCGACAGGATAGAGGTTGATTTGCCCGAGCACCTTGCGGTAAAATATGTTCCGCCGGATATCGAGGAAAAAACGCCGTGGTTTGACTTCTCCCAGAAGTACGAGGCCGGGGCGCATCGTGTCGTCATCACGGGCGTCCGCCGGGCCACGGCGCGCCTCATACCGGCCGCGGAATACCCGGCCTATAAGGCGAAGATCGAGACGATCGCTTCATCCGTCAACCAGCACGTCATCCTGGAAGAGGTCACCGCACCCCATGCCTCCAAAAAAAAGACCCCCTGAGGACCTGGATTTCCAGATGTGCTTCTACGAGGCGCTGTTGTGCCGCCGGCCGCGCTATATCGACGCGCTGATCGTCCTGGGCGAGATCTACACGCGCAAGGGACTCTTTGCGAAAGGGCTTGAGGTCGATCGCCGCCTGGCGGACCTGAAGCCCGACAACCCCATCGTTCACTATAACCTCGCGTGCAGCCTGTCGCTGTTGGGCGACATCACGGCCGCCCTCGAGGCCATCAAGAAAGCCGTCCGCCTGGGCTACAACGATTTCCAGTACATGAACCGCGATCCGGACCTGCGCAACCTGAGGCGCGACGAACGTTTCGGGAAGTTCTTCCGGCAGCTGGAGCCGCCCTCGCCGAGAACGGGTCCCCTCGCGCATGGCAGAAAACGCAAGAGATGATCTGACGTCCCGCGCCGCGCCCGCCGCGCAGCGCAGCGGCCGCGGCGGGGGACACGCGTCCTGCGCGACACCGCGCGGGTACCAGGCGATGAAGAATCGCCTGTTTCTTTTTCGCCTTCTGCTGGAGGCGGGATTCCTGACGCTCTTTCTTTCGGCGGGCTGGTCGCGCGGCCTCAAAAGGATGCTCCTGCCCGTGCGCGACGATTTCTTTTTCATCAATGCCCTCTATTTCGCGGCCTTCAGCCTTATCTTCTGGGTCCTTTTTCTTCCGTTCGACATCTTTGAGGGTTATGTCTGGGAGCACAGGAACGGCCTGGGCCGCGGTCCGCTGCGGGCGTGGTGCGTCGACCATCTGAAGAAGTCCGGGCTTTCTTTCGCGGTCGCGCTCGTTCTCGTCGAGGGCGTTTATTATCTTCTCTCGGTCTTCCCGCGGACCTGGTGGCTGGGCGCGGCCGGCCTGTGGTTCGGCGTGTCGGTCCTGATCAGCCGCGTTTTTCCGCGCCTGGTCCTGCCGCTTTTTTACAAGGTCGCGCCCCTCGGGCCCGGCGCCCTGCGCGACCGGCTGCGGGCGTTCCTTTACGAGAAGCGCGTGGGCGTCGATGATATCTTTGTCCTGGATTTTTCGCGCAAGACCGGCAAGGCCAATGCCATGGTGGCCGGGTGGGGACGGGCGAAGAGGATCTTTTTGAGCGATACCCTCGTGCGCGATTTCCCTCCCGAAGAGGTCGAGGCGGTCCTGGCGCACGAGGTGGCGCATGCCCGCTACGGGGACACGTGGCTTTTG
>JBLMXZ010000085.1:0-18398 GCA_050258015.1 Deltaproteobacteria bacterium | reverse complement strand
CCGGCAAGAAAGGGGTCTTTCTTTTGGCTGATTCCGACTCCAATAAGGATATCCATAGGAGAACCGGGGGCTTAAATAAGCGTCCCCAACCAGATTTCAAGCACAATAATGTGCGCCGAAGGCGCGACCAGCGCAGTCCCGACGTTTTCTGTCGGGAGAACCGGTGGGTAAGATTAACGTCCCCAACCGGATTTGAACCGGTGTCGCAAGCTTGAAAAGCTCGTGTCCTAGGCCAGACTAGACGATGGGGACGAAAAACCGGAAATACTCCTGGAAGTGTGGCTGATTTTACCCTCGAAACGCGCCCCTGTCAAGGACTTTGTCCCCGGGGCAGCGACGAGCCGGCACGCCCTCCTTCCGGGACGCGGCCCCAGGCTCCTCTTTCGGCCCCGCACGCCGCCCCCCGTTCTTGCCTTTGTCTTGACACCCCCGCCCTTTTACGTTACCTTGAATCCATGAGCACACTCCTTGGGGTCGGTTTCAGCGAAAAAAAAGATCCCTACCTGGCGGGCAGCGAAGCCGCCCAGATGGCCCTTTACCAGGTTCACCACCGGCCGGTCGCCATCTGTTTTCTCTTTTCCACCATCCACTTCAGCCATGAAAAGCTCCTCGAGGGGGTGGGATACGCCCTGGGCGCGCCGCGCCTGCTGGGCTGCTCGGGCGCCAACCTGCTGACGACCGAGGGACACAAACCCTACGGGGTGGGGGTCCTGCTCGTCAGTTCGGAGAGCCTGCGCCTGGGCACCGCGGCCGCCGTCGACGCCAAGACAAAAGGCGCGCGCGCTCTCGGAGAAGAATGGGCGCGGGCGGCCCTGAAAGACCTGGGAAGCTCGGTCCGCCAGCAGGCGCTCATTTTCCCCGACGGCCTCATCGAGAACGGCTCCGAACTCCTGCGCGGCATCCAGGGGATCCTGGGCATGAGCTTCCCCATTCTCGGCGCGTCAAGCGCCGACAACTTCCGCTTCGTGCGCACCTACCAATACTTCGGCCCGAACCTTCTGTCCAACAGCGTCGTCGGCGCGGTCGTGGGGGGCGGCCTCGCTTTCGGCATGGGGCTGCGCCACGGCTGGAAGCCGCTGGGCAAGCCGCACGTGATCACCGGCTCCCGGGGGAACGTCGTCAAGACCATCGACGATAAACCGGCGATCGAGCTGTACGCCTCCTATTTCGGCAAGCCGGCCGCCGAAGTGGCAAAAAACCTCGCGCGCATCAGCGCCTACTATCCTCTGGGCCTTTACGTCCCGGGAGAGCGCGAATATATCCTGCGCAACGCGCTTCGCGTCGACGAAGAAGGCGGCCTCGTCTGCACGGGCGACGCCGCCGCGGGAACGGAGATCCGGCTGATGATGGGTACGAAAAAACACGCGCTCGCCGCCGCGACCGAAGCGGCGAACGAGGCGCGCGCCTCTCTCAAGAACTGCGCGATCAAAGGAGCGCTTGTCTTCGAGTCCATCGCCCGTTCCAAACTGCTCGGACGATTGACAGAAGAAGAGATGTCGCGTATAAAAGAGATACTGGGCGACGTTCCGCTTTTGGGCATCTCCACCTACGGCGAGCAGGCGCCGCTCCAGTCGCTGGAATACCACGGCTGCTCGCACTTCCATAACGAGACCCTTGCCATCCTTGCGATAGGCGAACCCTATGGTCCTGGCCACAGCGCTTAAAGAACCCGGTCTCGCCGGCCTCATCATCAACTACGCGGGCATGATCGGCATGGTGGCGGTCATCGCCCTGGTGCTCGTGCTCGTTTTCAAGATGGAGCGCATCAAGGAGCTTTCCGCCGAGTTGAACCGGCTCAAGCGCGCCTTCGACGATCTCGACAACCAGGGCAAGATCATCCTGCAGACGGACCTCGAGCTGCACCGCGCCCAGGACGAGCTCGACAAAAAGGTCTCCGGGCTGATCGCGCTGCAGGAGCTGACGCGCCTCATCTCAACGACCCTCGACGCCGAGGAGATCTTCCGCAAGATCGAGGAAAAACACATCTCTCAGATCGGTTTCGATAAGGCCCTCGCCTTCACGCGCACGACGGGGGAAACCGGCGACACCTGCCCCCAGGGGGGTGGCTTCGCCTACCGCCTGCGCACCTGCATCGGCTACTCCCTCGAGGAGGGTGAGCGCGTGATGAAGCTGCTCCTGGGACAGCCGCAGCTCGCCCGCAGGATCCTCGAAGAAGGGCGCGTCTTCTCTTCCGTCGAAGATGACAGGCTCCAAAAGGACGTCGCGCGCCTCCTGGCGCTCATGGCCCTGTCCTCCTTCGTGTGCGCGCCCATCCTCCAGAAAAACGGGGCCGTCGGGGCCCTGCTCGTGGGCTCCGAATCCTCCTTCACGCCGCTGACCGAAGGGGACAAGGACCTCGTCTATATCCTGGCCACTCAGATCGGCCAGGCCCTGGAGAACGCGCGCCTGTTCGAGGAGACCTGGCGCTCCCATCAGGAGCTGGAACTCAAGGTCCAGCAGCGCACCCGCGAGCTCTCCGCCGCTCTCGAAGAGATCAAGCTCATCAGCAAGCGCAAATCGGACTTCATCTCGGCGGTCTCGCATGAATTGCGCACGCCGCTGACCTCGATCAAGGGCTACTCCTCGATCCTCGCCGCGGGCAAACTCGGCGACCTGCCCGTCGCCGCCAAGGAACGCATCGAAAAGATCAACAAGCACTCCGACAGCCTGACGAACCTCATCAACAATCTCCTCGATATCTCGCGCATCGAATCCGGCCGCGTCGAAATGAAAAAGGAAAAGATAGACCTCGCCGCGATGGTCGCCGAGATCACCGACATGCTTGCGCCGCCGATCAAAGAACGCGGCCTCACCCTCACGGCGCGCATCGCCCCGGGCCTGCCGGCGGCGCTGGGGGACAAAACCCAGATCGAGCGCGTCTTCATCAACCTCATCGGCAACGCCATGAAGTTCACCCCCGCGAACGGGGAGATCGTTGTCGCGGCCCGGGACGCGGGCGAACGCCTGGAGGTCAGCGTCTCGGACACCGGCATCGGCATCCCCGAAAAGGACCTGGAGAAGATCTTCGACGAATTCTACAGGGTCGACAACGACGTCAATATGAAAGTGAAGGGCACGGGGCTGGGGCTGTCGCTGGTCAAATACATCGTCGAGGCGCACAAAGGCAAGCTGACCGTCGCCAGCACCGTCGGGAAGGGAACCGCTTTCGCCTTTACCCTGCCCAAGGCGCCCGTCCTGTGATATACTTGACATACACCCTTGTATCACAGCGGAACAGGAGACCCCATGGAAACGCCAAAGAAGATACTCGTTGTCGATGATGAGGCCGATATCCGGGAGATCGTGCGGCTGTACCTGACCGAGGCCGGTTACGAAGTGCTCGAAGCATCCAACGGGCAGGAGGGCATCCTGCGCGCCCAGAGCGAACGGCCGGACCTGATCGTCCTCGACATCATGATGCCCGGCATCAACGGTTTCGAGGTCGCCAAGCACCTGAAGGACGACCCGAACACGGCCCAGATCCCGATCCTCATCCTCTCGGTCCTGGCGCAGGATTCCGAATTCCGGCACGGCATTCTCGACTACGTCTCCAAACCTTTTAAGCAGAACGAGCTTGTTACCAAGGTCAAGAACTTCTTCGAGAAGACGAACGCCGCGGCCGCCCACACCGTTCTGATCGTCGACGACGACCCCGATATCGTGGACGTCATCTCCCTGTGCCTGAAGGACAGCAAGATCGGCTCCGAGAAGGCCTACAACGGCGCCGAGGCGCTCGAAAAGGCCCGCAGCGGACAGAAGAAGATCGATCTCGTCCTGCTCGACATCAACATGCCCGGGATGAACGGCTTCGAGGTCATCAAGCGCCTGAAGGCCGACAAGGCGACGGCGGATCTGCCCGTGATCGTCCTTACCGGCACCTGGCTGTCGGAAACCGACAAGAAACACGGTCTGACGCTGGGTATCTCCAAATATCTGACCAAGCCTTTTTCGGCCGACGAGCTCGTCAAAGAAATCACAACGGCCCTCCATGCCTAAGGCCCGCCTCATCGTCATCGACGACGACCCGGATATCCGGGACGTGCTCCTGCTCACCCTCACCGAGGAAGGATACGACGTGCTCGAAGCCTCCAACGGACAGGAAGGCGTCGAACTCATCAAGTCCAAGAATCCCAATCTCGTCATCGTCGACTACAAGATGCCCGTGATGGACGGCCCGACCATGTGCGCGACGGTCAAAAAAGACATCCTGCTCGCGCACATCCCCATCATCATGCTGACGGGCAAAGGAGAGGTCACCGACAAGGTCTCCGGCATCAACGCCGGCGCCGACGATTACATGGTCAAGCCCTTCGAGCCCACGGAACTCCTGGCGCGCATCAAGATGGTCCTTCGGCGCACGGAGCGGGACCTCGACGCCAACCCCCTGACCCACCTGCCGGGGAACGTCTCCATCCTAAACGAGCTCCAGGGCCGCATCGATTCGAAAAAACCGCTTGCCGCCGCGTATGCGGACCTGGACAAATTCAAGGCCTACAACGATAAATACGGCTTCGGGCACGGCGACGAGGTCATCCGCGAGACCGCGCGCCTCATCATCCGGACGGTCGGCGCGCTGGGCAATCCCGGCGATTTCATCGGCCACGTCGGCGGAGACGACTTCGTCTTCGTCTCGACCCCCGACAAGATCGACGCCATCTGCAACAAGCTGGTCGAAGAGTTCGAAAAGATGTCCCCCGGCTTCTATAATGAGGAAGACCGGAAAGCGGGTTACATCGCGGGCAAGGACCGCAAAGGCGTGGAGCAGCGTTTCGGCCTTCTGGGCATCTCGGTCTGCGTCGTGACGAACGAACACCGGCCCATCGACCACGTCGCCCAGATCAGCGAGATCGGTGCCGAGCTCAAGGAGGCCGCCAAATCCGCCGAACGCTCGGCCTACGTCAAGGACAAGCGGCACGGCGACCGGCGCGGGGAAGACCGTCCCGCGAACCCTCCCCAGCAATAACCTTCGCCCCAAGAACCTCGAAGTTCGAAATGAGAGGCTCGGGGATCGAAAATTCAAGAGCTCAGACCTGTTGCCTCGTGCTTCCCCCCGTCGAGCTTCAAGCGGCGAGCATCCCGTTTCAGACATCCCCGCAAAAAAGAAAAGCCGCGCCTCCTCCCCTCCCTGCGCGGGAATCCAGGCGCGGCCTCTTGTCTTAAAATTAAAATCCCTGCAGTCCGTGCATCTCGAAAAGCTTCTTGTCCCCGACCCAGGGGAGGGCCATTTCTTTCGAGATCTTACCGGTGTCGATGAGACGCTTGAGGGACTTCTCCATCGTGATCATCCCCTCTTCTCCGTGGGTCTGGATCTCGATGGGGATCTGGTGGGTCTTCTTGGCGCGGATGAGCTGGCGGATACCCGTCGAGGCGAGCATCACTTCGCACCCCAGATAACGCCTCGTTCCGTCCATGGAAGGCAAAAGGACCTGGGAAACGACCATCTCCAGGGTGTCGGCCAACTGGATGCGCACCTGCTCCTGCTGGTACGCCGGAAAAACGTCGATGATGCGGTCAATGGTCTGAGCCGCGCCGCGGGTGTGCAGCGAGCTCAGGACAAGGTGGCCGGTCTCGGCCGCGGTCATGGCCATCGAGATGGTCTCCAGGTCCCGCAGCTCGCCCACCAGGATGATATCCGGGTCTTCTCGAAGCGCCGCCCGGAGGGCCTCGGCGAAAGACGCGACGTGCGTTCCGACCTCGCGCTGGTTGACGACGCATTTCTTGTGCGGATGGACGTATTCGATGGGGTCTTCGATCGTGATGATATGATCCGAGCGTGTCTCGTTGATCATATCGAGAAGCGAGGCGATCGTCGTCGATTTGCCGCTGCCCGTCACCCCCGTCACGAGAACCAGGCCCCGGCGCATCTGGGCCACCTTGCTGACGACATCGGGCACCCCCAAAGCCTGCAGGGAATACATGTTTTTCGGGATGAGGCGGAACGCCGCGCACGTCCCGGAACGGTCCACGTAGATGTTGAGCCGGAAGCGCGCCATCGAACCCGCCTCGATGGCGACATCCCGGTCCTGCCCCGGCGTTAAAACGATCGAGGGCGGCACGACCTCCCGCACCATCGATTCGATCGAGGCCTGATCAAGGCGGTCCTCCCCGACCTTCTCAAGTGTGCCGTTGACGCGCATGATGGGCGGCAATCCCGGCACAAGATGCAGGTCCGAGGCGCTTTTCGAGATGGCCTTTTTAAGCAAAAAATGAATATCGGCCGGCATCTTATTGCGACTCTGTTGGCGCGCAGGCTCCCTGGTCGGGGACTCCCAGGGCCCGCAGCATGTTCTCGGCAGGGCAGAAATCCGTGAAGGCGGACTGGATAAGATTAAGCCCCACGAAGACCCCGAGCCAATACCACCCCTTATGAACGAAGGTGCCCAGAGCCAAAGACGCGAGCACCAACGTCCCGGCGATGATCCGGACACCTTTCTCGACGGAAAACGGCTTCTTTTTCTTCACAGACACCTCCTGGAGCCCCGCGTATTCTGCGGGGCGACGTCCCCTCGCTTCGTCCTTCCGGGACTGGAGCCCCGCGTATTCTGCGGGGCGACGCCCCTTGCTGATAGCTTCCGGGGCTGGAGCCCCCGCTTTCTGCGGGGCGACGTCCCTTTGCGCCTCTTTCCTCCGGGCCTTATGCCACGAATTTCAAGAGAGATAAGGCGGGGTCACGCGGCAGGGCCGTTGACGTTGAACGTCTCTTTCGGCAGATGGATGCCGCGCGTGATCAGATCGTCGTAGAAAGAAGGGATGTGGCCCGTCGCCATGAAGCTCCCGATCACCTTCTTCGTTTCCGGGTCAACGCCTTCCTGCTGGAAACGGAAAATATCGGCGAACTTGATGTGCAACTCGTCGTCCATGCCGCAGATCTCCGTGACCTGCGTGACACGCCGGCCGCCGTCGGAGAGGCGCGCCGTCTGCACGACGATGTCGATGGCCGAGGCCGTCATCTCGCGGATGGCGCGGATGGGAAGCTCCACCCCGCTCATCAGGATCATGGAATCCAGCCGCGTCAGGACGTCGCGCGTCGAATTGGCGTGGACGGTCGTCAACGACCCGTCATGCCCCGTGTTCATCGCCTGCAGCATGTCGAGCGCCTCCCCGCTGCGGCATTCGCCGATGACGATGCGGTCCGGACGCATACGCAGACAGTTGCGGAAGAGGTCGCGTATCGACACCGAACCTTTGCCTTCGATGTTGGGAGGCCGCGACTCCAGACGCACCCAGTGCTCCTGCGAAAGGCGCAACTCGGCCGCGTCCTCGATGGTGACGATGCGGTCGGTGTTCGGGATGAACGCGGAAAGGATATTAAGGAACGTCGTCTTCCCCGAACCCGTGCCGCCGGAGACGATGATGTTCTTGCGCGCGACGACGCACGCCGCCAGGAAATCCGCGATGGGCCGCGTCAGGCTATGGAAACGCGAAACGAGGTCTTCGACCGTGTAGTGCTCGCGGGCGAACTTGCGGATGGTCAGAGTCGGTCCGGTCAGGGCCAGGGGCGGAATGATGGCGTTGACGCGCGAGCCGTCGGGCAGGCGCGCGTCGACCATGGGCACGGATTCATCGATACGCCGCCCGAGGGGCGCTATGATGCGCTCGATGACGACTTTGACCTGGTCGTCCGAGATGAACTTCTTGCTGGTCAGCTCCAGCCGCCCATGGCGCTCCACGTATACCTGGTCCTTGTTGTTGACCATGATATCGGTGATGTCCTGATCGCGCAGAAGCTCCTCCAGCGGCCCCAACCCCAGCGCTTCGTCGGCGACCTCCTTGACGAGCCGCTCGCGCACCTCGAAGGACGAAAGGAAAGCGCCTGTCTCATCCGCCAAAAGATTGGAGATGATCTTCTCGGCCTTCTCGCGCAACTCCTTGGCCTTGCGAGGGTTATTGATGAGCTCCATATCGAGGCGCTTTAGGTCCAGCTCCTCAATGAGGCGCGCGTGGATACGGCGCTTCAGCTTGATAATCTCGTCTTCCTGTTCGACAGGCTTGACCCACTTGACCTTGTCGGTGAGTCCCATCGCGTCCCAGAACGACCCCGCCGCCGGCAGGTCCTCCCTGCGGATCGAACGCAATTCCTCGACCTCCTTGTGCTCGATGAAAAGGGCGGGCGTGGTCACGAGGTCCTTGGCGAATTTCTTGATGGCGCTGCTCACGCGGCTCGAGGGGTTATCGACGACGACGGGGACGCCGCGGTTGAGCGCCAAGCCCACGACCCGGCCGTCCGAGGGGATATTGGCGACGATCTCCGACGGCAAAGCGAGCTTGACCTCCTGCCAGGAAAGGCCCGACTTGCTCTCGGCGCGGTTCAGGATGAGCTTGACCATTTTGACGGGGAAATGCAGGGACTGAAGCACGTCGAGACCCCAGCGGGTCTCGTAGACCGAAAGAATATCCGGCGTTACGGCGAAGAGAATGAGGTTCGTGCGGTTGAATATCTGGATGAGGGTATCGGTGAAGGCGCGGCCGCCGTCCACGACGATAAAATCATAATGCGGGACCAGGAGCCCGATCACCGAGCCGATGCGCTCGCCCGTGATATGCGGCGATTGTTTGGGGCGGGTGATGGCGGGAAGAAAATCGATACCGTACTTGGAGACAAAGGTAACGTAGTTCTTGATGGTGCCGCTCTGCTGGACCTTGTCGAGGATGGTGACGATGTCGAAGATGGAATACTGCGGCGTGCAGTCGATCATCCGCGCCATGTCCTGGATGGCCTGCAGGTCCAGGTCGATGAGCGCGACCCTCTTGCCCTCCTGGGCGAGCGCGATGGCCAGATTGACCGCCAGAAGCGTCTTGCCGACGCCCCCCTTGGTGCTGAAAATGGAGATGACATTGCCGATGGCCGCCGGCTGGGGATTGTCCGTCATGTCCGCATCAACTCAATTGGTAATTAATGGGGACTTCTATCCAGATCTCTTTCAGGGTCAGATTGCCTGGGAAGGCCGGGTAGGGCGCCAGTCGCTTGACGGTATACAGGGCCGCCTTGTCCAGGAGCGGATGACCCGAGGACTCCGACACGACGGCGTTGACGAGCTGCCCGTTCGCCGTCAGGTGCAGGCTTAAGACCACCGAGCCGGACAGGTTGGCCCGGCGCGCCTCCATCGGATACGCGACATGATTGAGGATCGTCTCCTGGACGAGCCGCGTGTAGCTGTCGGCCGGGTTCTCATCGGACGCCTGCCCCATCCGGCCCGCGCCGGCCGACGGGGCGCCCGTCTCCATGGCCCCGTAACTGACGATCTTCGGGGTCAAAGAAACCACGAGCTCGGTCGCGCCGACCTGAAAGTCCTTGGAGCGAAAGAGCGCCCCGAGGATCGGGACGCTGCCCAGGCCCGGGACACGCTGCAGATTGTTGGCCTCGTTGTTATCGATGAGGCCCGCGAGAAACAGCGAGGTGTTGTTCTTCAGATAAAGTTCCGTCGTGACCTCGCGCGTCTTGAAGCCGGGGGTCGACGAAGAGATGCTCGAGCCCGTCTGGACGGTCAACTGGGACGCGGTGTCAATGGAACGGATCTGGATCTCCAGCTGGCAGAAAATGTTGCCGCTTTCCTTGACCTCAGGCCGAATGCTCAGCTTAATGCCGTACTCCTGGTATTCGACCGACGTCGTGGTCGTGCCGCTCGCCACGCTCACGCTCGAAAGGATCGGGGCCTCGCCGCCGACGAGAAATTTCGCCTCCTTGCCGCTCAGGGCCACGAGCTTGGGCCGGGCGAGGGTGCGCGCCAGGTTGTCCTGTTCGAGCACGTTCAGGACCGCCGTCAGGGCCGTACGGTCGAACTGCGACTGGCCGATGGCCTTGATGATGTCGCCGAGGTGGCGATTGAGCGTGTGGGTGCTTGGCGTCGTCTCGTTGAACGTGAAGGAGCTCGTCCAGTTGACGCCCAGCTTGTCCAGGGCGGTCTTCTGGATCTCCAGGACTTGGACATCGATCTCGACCAGAGGGCTGTCGTCCTCAAAGGTGATCAGGTTGATGACCTTGTCCTTAAAACTCTCCAGGAGGTCCTTCGTTATCTCCTGCTTGCGGTCCGGAAGCCGGCCGAGGATGAAGACCTTGCGCTCCTTGTCTCCGACCTGAAAGGTGACGCCGTTCAGCCCCGCGGTTTCAAAAAGGTCCTCCAGGCGGCTCTTGAGCTTTCCCAGGTCCTCCGCAAAGACACGCACGGCGATCTCGCGCTGGCCGAAATCATCCCATATCTGCAGGTTCGTCTCTCCGGCGGCCTTGGCCGAGACCAGGAGCTCCGTCGTGCCCGCGCCCACGACGTCGGCGATGTCGGGGTTGCCCACGGCCACGCGCTTTGGATTGGAGACAGGGACGACCTTCGACTCGCCGACAACGATGTCCATCATGTGGGCGACGTCGTAATCGTCGAAGAAGAACTCGGGAGAGGCGAAGCGGGGCGACAGAGCCCCAAGAAGACACAGGAAAAAGACGGATGCCCAGATACGCGGGAAGGATTTTCTCATGCCGGTCGTGATTTCTGCCTGCTCGCATCCCGACCTTGCCGGCGCAGCACGGAAAGACCACGCGCGGAGGGACAACGGATGCTCACTTGGTCAGGACCATGTTGGACTTCTCGGTGCCCCGATAGATCTCGACGGTGGGCGACGGCGGCGGCTCCGGCCTTTTCTCCGGCTCGCGGCGCCGGGCAGGCTGAGGCGTCTCCTGCTGAGAGCTCATGAACTCTTCGCGCAGATTGCTGAAAACATACTGCCACATCGCGTTGGCCTCGACCGGCGGGACCGGCTCGATGACGGTCTCCAGGGGCGGCCGCAGGATAAGACGGAGCGAACCCTGGCTTAACGCATAGGTCAGCATCGCGGCCTCCTTGGGGGACAGGGCCAGGGTGATGATGAGCGTCGAAGGGGCCGGCGCGGGCTGTTCGCCGCGCCGCGGCGGCGCCGCCACGCCGGCGCCGCCCTCCATGCTCAGCACGAGGATGTTCTGGAAGAGCGTGACGCTCACGGGCTCGGTCACCGTCTTGCCGTCAACCTGCGCGTTGTACGGGAAGATGCCGACGACATCCACGTAGTCCCCGGGCCGGATCTGGGCACCCACCGCGTCCAGCGGGTTGATCGTGATCGTCATGGCGCGCTTGCCCTGGGGCGTACGCATGGCAAGGGTCGTGTTCTTGACCGTGATGGTGAGCTTCGAGGCCATGATCTGCTCGTTCGGATAGATCGTCGCGACGGCGCGCTTGCCGGTGATCATGCTCTGGGAGTCCACCGCCGTGGGCTGGACGTACTTTTCGGGGATGGCCACAGGCTTGATCATCGTTTCGTCGATCACCGTCCCCGCCGGTATCTGGACGGTCGCGATGAAGACGTACGCCTTCTTTTCCTCGCGCACGTACTTCTTTTCGAGGGACGCGATGTAGGTACGCGCCCCGATGACGGCAAAGACCGCCAGGAGCACGCCGAGAATGACGCTGATCTTCTTTTTATCCATAGACCGTCCGGCGGGCGTCTACAACAGCCCTTCTTCGATCTTGATCGCGGCGTCGCGCTTGAGCTTGTCCGTAAGATCCTGGACGCGCTGGAGACGCTTCTGCTCCAGCAGCATCTCCTTTATATAGTCGTAATACGTCATGGGCGGGTCGGTATTCGGAATGGTCTCGGTCAGCTGCGGCACCGCGCCGCCCTTCTTCTCCTCGACCTTGACGATATAGTATCCGTCGGGCCCCGAGAAGTACTGGCTGAACTGGCCGGGTTCGAGGGTCTGGACCACCTCGTTGAATTTGTCGAACTTGGACTTCGGGTCATAGAACCCCAGGTCCCCGTTCTCGGGGGCGCTGGGGGCCTTCGACCGCTCCCGGGCAAGCGCGCCGAAGTCGGCGCCGCCCAAAAGGGCGATCATCGCGTCCTTGGCCTGCGCCTCGGTCGCGACGACGATCTCGCGCACGCTCGCCTGCGTCGGCAGCGTCATGTTGCCCTTGAGCTGCTTATAACTGTTCTCGACCTCGGACGGCTCGACGTTGATGCCGCGCGTCTCATCGAGGACGAGCTCCTGCGCCATGGCGCGCTTTTTAAAGTCGTCGATCGCCTTGCGCACGTCTTTCTTCTTATCGATCCCGCGCGCGCGCGCCTCCTGATATACCAGCTCCTGGAGGATGAGGTCGTTCAAGAACTTCTTCTTGTCCTCGGTCGTTTCGATGGTGACGCCCAGGGCCTTGAGGTCCCGGATCTGCTGATCGAAGTCCTCGAGGGTGATGACGTCGCTGTTGACCGTCGCCAGGGGCGTGCCCTGGGGCTTCACGGCCTGCGGCGCGGCGGGCGGCTTGGCCGCGGGCGCGATCTGCAACAGCTTCTGGACCTGATCACATCCGGCCAAAGACGACAGGCCGAAGACGAGGCAAAAAACCACCCCTACGCCCGCTCGCGCTCTCATAATCGGCTCCTTTGAATTGGAGGACCCATGCCAAATTCTTCATAGTTGTTATAACACAGAAATTTTCTTAACGCAATACATTTAGAAGGGTTGAAGGAAAAAACGGCGCCCCCGGAGGGGAGAAGAAAAAGAGGGCGCATGAGCAGGGCGCCCTCCACAAGCCCCTCAAGAAGGCGCCGGGCCGTAAGAGCTCGAAAAACCCGGGAGAGGATGTCCGGAAAAAGAAAGGGGGACGCTGAGAAGAGAGGGACTGCCGCTTGCGGCAGGGGATCTTTCCCGGGAGAAGCGCGGGAGAAACTCCTAGCCCAACAGGTTGCGGCTTGGAACCAGCCTGTCGCCGCTTGTAGTAGGCACCAAATTTTCTGTGAAAATTTGGTAGCCCCAACCGGATTTGAACCGGTGTCTTATGGCTGAGAACCATACGTCCTGGACCAGGCTAGACGATGGGGCCGTAAAACCAGACGATAGACTATAGTCGAGAGACGTTGATCAAAACCAAAACCGAACAAAGACCTAAATTTCTGCGCGTTCTCCGCCGCCTCTGCGGGCGGCGATTTTGCCTGTGCCTATTGTCTATAGTCTATCGTCCATTGTCAATTTTATTCTTCCTCTTTCGCGGCGAGCTTGGCGACCGAGGTGACGTGGTCGCCCTTGGCGATGGACATAAGGCGCACGCCCATCGCATTGCGGCCCGTCTCGCGGATATCCTTGACCGGACAGCGGACCATCATCCCACCGTGCGTGATGGCCATGAGTTCATCGTCGGGCATGACGCAATTGAGGCCGATGGCCTCGCCGTTCTTCTCGGTGACCTTGACGTTGATGATGCCCTTGCCGCCGCGCGACTGGACGCGGTAGGCGCCCAGGTCCGTGCGCTTGGCGAAACCCTGCGCGGTCACGGTGAGGATGGTGGCGCCCGTCTTGGCCAGGTCCGCCGAGACGATCTCCATGCCGACGACCTCGTCCTTCTTCTCGAGCGACACGCCGCGCACGCCCTTCGCCTGGCGCCCCATGTCCCGGATGAGCTTCTCGGGGAAACGGATGGCCTTGCCGCGACGCATGGCCAGAAGCACGTCCTGCCCGCCGTCCGAGATCTTGGCGGACATCACGCTGTCGTCGGCGTCGAGCCCCATGGCCACGATGCCGCCTTTGCGCGGGTTGGCGAAGGCCGACAGGACTGTCTTCTTGATGACCCCGCCCTTCGTGCACATGATGATGGACTTGTCGTCCGTGAACTCCTTGACCGGCAGGACCGCCGCGACCTTCTCCTTGGCGGAAAGCTGCAGGAGGTTGACGATCGCCTTGCCCTTGGACTGCCGGCTCGCCTGCGGGATCTCGTAGACCTTGATCCAGTAGACCCGGCCCTGATCGGAAAAGACCAAAAGATAGTCTTTCGTCGAGGCGATGAAGAGGTGCTCGACAAAATCCTCTTCGCGCGTCTCCATCGCCGTGATCCCCTTGCCGCCGCGCTTCTGCTTGCGGTAGGAACTGATCGCCAGGCGCTTGATATAGCCGGCGTGCGAGACCGTGATGACCATATCCTCCTCGGCGATCAGGTCCTCGAGCTCGATGTCCTCGACCTCGCCGATGATCTCCGTGCGCCGCTCGTCGCCGTACTTCTTCCTGATCGCGGACATCTCCTCCTTGATGAGCTCCTCGACGAGCTTCTCCGAGGCCAGGATCGCGCGGAAGCGCTCGATCTGCTTCAGGAGCTCCAGGTATTCCTTCTCTATCTTGTCGCTCTCGAGGGCGGTCAGGCGCTGGAGCTGCATCTCGAGGATCGCCTGCGCCTGGATGTCGGAGAGCTCGAACTTCTTCATCAGGGCCTTCTTGGCCTCGGCCGTCGTCTTCGAGGCGCGGATGGTCCGGATGATCTGCTCGATGTATTTCAGGGCGATCTTGAGCCCCTCGAGGATGTGCGCGCGGTGCAGCGCCCGGTCGAGATCGAACTGCGTGCGCCGCTTGATGATCGTCTTGCGGTGATCGACGTAGCAGCGCATCATCTGCTTCAGGTTCAATATCCGGGGGCGGCCTTCGACGAGAGCGAGGTTGATGACGCCGAAGGTCGTCTCCATCTGCGTGTGTTTGTAGAGATAGTTAAGGACGATCTGCGGCTCGGCGTCGCGCTTGAGCTCGATCAGGATTCGCATCCCGTCCTTGTCGGACTCGTCGCGAATATCGCTGATCCCCTCGACCTTCTTGTCCTGCACGAGCTCGGCGATCGCCTCGATGAGCGACGCCTTGTTCACCTGGTAGGGGATCTCGGTGATGATGATGTTGTCTTTGCCGCTCTTGACGCGCTCGATGGAGGCCTTGGCGCGCACCGTGAGCTTGCCCTTGCCCGCGGTGTAGGCGTCCTTGATCCCGTCGCGGCCGCAGATGATGCCGCCCGTGGGGAAGTCCGGCCCCTTGACGAACCGCATCAGCTCTTTGAGCTCGCACTCGGGATGGTCGATGAGATACGCGATGCCGTCGATGACCTCGGAAAGGTTATGGGGCGGTATGTTCGTCGCCATGCCCACGGCGATGCCGCTGGAGCCGTTGACCAGCATGTTCGGCAGGGACGAAGGCAGCAGGACCGGCTCCTCGAGCGACGCGTCGAAGTTCGGGGCGAGGTCCACCGTCTTCTTCTCGATGTCGCCGAGCATGGCGTCCGCGATGGCGGCGAGCCGCGCCTCGGTGTAGCGCATGGCGGCGGGCGCGTCGCCGTCGACGGAGCCGAAGTTCCCCTGGCCGTCGACCAAAGGATAGCGCAGGGAGAAATCCTGGACCATGCGCACGAGCGTATCGTAGACGGCGGCGTCGCCGTGCGGGTGGTACTTACCCAGGACTTCACCGACGATGCGCGCGGACTTCTTGAAGGGCTTGCTGTGATCGAGGTTGAGCTCGTGCATCGCGTAGAGGATGCGCCGGTGCACGGGCTTCAGGCCGTCCCGGGCGTCGGGCAGGGCCCGGCCCACGATGACGCTCATCGCGTAGGAGAGATACGATCCCTTCATCTCCTCTTCGATATAGCGGGGGACGACTTTTTCGTTCTGTGCGTACATGGATCGGCTCCTAAGCTCTTGAGCTCGTAAGCTCGTGAGCAAAAGCAAAAACTAAAGCTTTGCCGCGGAAGATTCTTTTTTCAGCTGCGTGAGATGCTCGTAGCTGGCGTACCATAAAATGGCCCACAGCGGCGAAAAAAGAATGAGCATCGCGGGGTCCACCCACGCCAGAACGCCGGCGCCCGCCCGCAGCGCGATCAGCCCGTAATAAAGCGCCAGCCCCGCCGCCATGTAACCGACGATAAAAAGCGCCAGGGCCGCCAGATAGCCCAGGGCCCGGCCCCGGATACGGCGCCGGCTCTCGCGGAACGCCGCCGCGGGCCAGGATCCCTCGTACGCTCCAACCAGAGGAGCGAGGGAAAAATAAAAACCGTACCAGGCCATCCCTATGACGAAGATCACGGCGGCCAGGTGCGTGGCGATGAGCGGCGTCAGGTTCTCCTGGTGGGCGACATAGCGCCTGAGGCCGGCTTCCAGCAGGATCGCCGAGAGGGCCAGAAAGAACAACCCCAACCCCAAAAGCACCAGGACGTTGACGACATAGCGGGCCCACCCCCGGCACGCCTCGGACCAGCTTGCCTGGAAGACGGGACGTTCTGCGCTGCTGAGGCGGCGGTAATGACCCAGGATCAAAAGGATCACCAGGCCTTGCCCCGCGACCCACACGAACAGCAGGCCCAGGAGAACGGCGGCGACCATCCCGGCCGGCGCCCCGGGCGCCGCTGCGGCAACGACCTTGCGCGCCTCCCGCAGGAGGCTCAGGAGAAAATAGGAAATGCTCGACAGCGCTGCGAAGACGACGATATGGCGCCCCCAAATAGACAACACCTGCCGCCACACCTTCCGGACCTCAAACCCCCGCTCGCTCATATCCGCCTTTCTGCCCGCCCCCGAAACAGCGGCGCGCGGCGCCCGCCATGGGATCCCTATATGTCCAGGTCGCGCACCAGGTGCGCGTTCTTCTCGATGAACTCCCGCCGGGGGTCCACCTGATCCCCCATCAGGACCGTAAAGATCTCGTCGGCCTCGACCGTGTCCTCCAGGACGACCTTGAGGATGGTCCTCTTTTCGGGGTCCATGGTCGTCTCCCAGAGCTGTTGCGGATTCATCTCGCCCAACCCCTTATAGCGCTGGATGCTCATCCCCTTCTGCGCCAGGGCCTTGACGTGCTCCAACACCTTATAAAGCGCGAAAAACTCGACATCCTCATCATTGACCAGCCGAAAACGCGCCTTCATCTTTTTTCCCTCGGCGGCCTTTTTGTCGCTCTTTCTGCCTTTTTCGAGGGCGGGATCCGGGTCAAAGTAATATTCGAACGGGATACCGAGCTTTTCGACGCGCGCGATCTGCCCCTCGATCTCTTCCGAATCGAAGATTTCTATATAATTCGGGGCTTCTTTTTCGTCTTTAGCCTTAGACGTGACCTTTGCGAGCTCATCGTCATTGTAAAGAAAGTGGGTAATTCCCTCCACTTTTGCTATATAAATAGGCAATTTTTTGGTCTTTTTATTACGATTTTCTACCAATTTTCTAAAATTCACTCCCTTTTTGTCTAAAATGCGAGAAAATCGGTCCAACTGCACGAGGGCCTCCAAAAGATCCTTGAATTGGGGGTCGTTCAGGGTCTTCTTTTCGGACACGACCGTGAATTTATACCCCTCGCGCCCGACGTCCAGCATCAACTGGCTCATCTGATCTTCCGTCTGAATATATTCCTCGCGCTGCCCCCTCTTCACCTTGTAGAGCGGCGGCTGGGCGATATAAATGAACCCCCCCTCGATAAGCTTAGGCAGCTGACGCAGGAAGAGGGTCAACAAAAGCGTCCGGATATGGGAACCGTCCACGTCGGCGTCGCACATGATGACGACCTTGTGGTACCGCAGCTTCTCCAGCGTGAACTCTTCCCCCACCCCCGTCCCGAGGGCGGTGATGATGGTGCGGATCTCCTCGTTATTGAGGATCTTGTCGAGCCGCGACTTTTCCACGTTCAGGATCTTGCCCTTGATGGGCAGGATCGCCTGGAAACGGCGATCGCGCCCCTGTTTCGCGGAGCCGCCGGCCGAATCGCCCTCGACGATGAAGAGTTCCGACATCGAGGCGTCGGATTCGGAGCAGTCCGCCAGCTTGCCGGGCAGAGACAGCCCGTCGAGCGCGCCCTTGCGCCGGGTAAGCTCGCGCGCCTTGCGCGCGGCCTCGCGGGCGCGGGCGGCCAGCACCGCTTTCTCGACGATCTTGTTGGCGACCGAAGGGGTTTCCTCGAAGAAGTGCGTCAGGAACTCGAAGACCTGGGAGGCCACGAACCCCTCGGCTTCGGAGTTGCCGAGCTTGGTCTTGGTCTGCCCCTCGAATTGCGGGTTGGGGACTTTGAGGCTGACGATGGCCGTCAGCCCTTCCCGGACGTCGTCGCCGGAGATCGAGGCGTTGGAGTCCTTGAGAAGATTCTTGCCCTTGACGTACTGGTTGATGGCGCGCGTCAAGGCGGACTTGAATCCGCTTAAGTGCGTGCCGCCTTCGACGGTGTTGATGTTGTTGACATAGGAAAAGATGTTCTCGGCGTAACCGTCGTTGTACTGCAGCCCCACCTCGACGACCATGTCCTCGCCCGTCTTTTCGACATACAAGACCTTCTTGTGCAGGGGGTTCTTGTTGCGGCTCAGGTGCTCGACGAACTGGACGATGCCGCCGGTGAAACAGAACTCCGTCTCCTTATCCTTCTCCTCGCGCTCGTCGATCAGCTTGATGCGCAGGCCCTTATTGAGGAAGGCCAGCTCGCGCATGCGGTTGGCGAGCGTGTCGTAGGACATGTCGATGGCCTTAAAGATCTGCTTGTCGGGCTTAAAGGTGACCTTGGTGCCGGTGGTCTTGCCCTTGCCGATGGCCCGCAGCTTGGAGGCGGTCTTGCCCCGCTCGTAACGCTGGTGGAAGACCTGGCCGTCGCGCCTGATCTCCACCTCCAGCCACTC
>JBLMXZ010000084.1:0-3062 GCA_050258015.1 Deltaproteobacteria bacterium | reverse complement strand
GCGGATATGCTGTTCGTTGCGGATGCTGGTGTTCTCCAGCGTCGCCATCTCTTCCTTGAGGTCGTTGAGCTGGCCGTCGAGCTCCTGGAGACGGTTCTTCTGGGCGATGACCTGTTCGTCGAGGGATTGCAGCTGCGCCTGGGCGGCGGCTTCCTCCGTTTGCGCCTGCTTGAGCATTTCGAGGACCATCGTCCGTTCGGCTCCGGCGGTGCGCAATTCGATGCTGGCAAGCTTGAGCTCCAGGTCTTTGAGCTTGTCGAAGACCTCTTTGTAGCGGCGGGCCTTGCTCGCCTGGCGCTCGATGGAATTGATCTGGCGGCGGACCTCGGCGATGATATCGTTGACGCGCAGGAGGTTGTTGTCCGTTTCCTCGAGGCGCCGCATCGCCTCTTTCTTCTTGACCTTGTATTTGCTGACGCCCGTCGCCTCGTCGAAGACCAGGCGCCTGTCCTCGGGCTTGGAACTGATGACGAGGTCGATCTTTCCCTGTTCGACGAGCGAATAGGATTCGGCGCCGATACCCGTGCCCATCAACAGATCGTTGATGTCGCGCAGGCGCACGGTGTTGTTGTTGATGAGGTATTCGCTTTCGCCCGACCGGAAGATCCGGCGCGAGATCGTCACTTCGTCGTAATCGATGGGCAGGATCTTCGCTTCGTTGGAGAGGGTGAGCGATACCTCGGCCATGCTGCCGGCCTCGGCCGTCTCGGTGCCGTTGAAGATGACGTCTTCGCTCTTGGCGCCGCGCAGCGATTTGATGGATTGTTCGCCCAGGCACCAGCGGATGGAATCGAAGATATTGCTTTTTCCGCAGCCGTTGGGCCCCACGACAGCGGTGATGCCGGGCTCGAAGTGCAGGACCGTCCGTTCCGCGAAAGATTTGAAACCGACGATCTCGAGCTTTTTGAAGTACATGGGGTCAGCGGTTGAGTTTCTCTTTGAGTTTTTTGGTCAGAAGCGGCACGACCTCGAAGAGGTCACCCACGAGCCCCAGGGAAGCGATCTGGAAGATGGGCGCGGCCGGGTCGCTGTTGATGGCGATGATGGTCTTGGAGGACTGCATCCCAACGAGATGCTGGATCTGTCCGGAGATGCCGCAGGCGATGTAGACCTTGGGGCAGACGGTCTTTCCGGTCTGGCCGACCTGGTGGGAATACGGCATCCAGCCGCTGTCGACCGCCGCGCGCGAAGAGCCGACCGCGCCGTTCAGGACCTGGGCGAGCTCCTCGAGAAGCGCGAAGTTCTCCGGCCCCTTCATGCCGCGGCCGCCCGAGACGATGATGTCGGCCTCCGCGATGTTGATCGTCGCCGTCACCTCTTCGATGATGTCCAACAGGCGCGTGCGCGAGGCATAGAGGTCTTCTTCGAAGATCTCCTTGATGGTTTCTCCTTTGCGCTTCGGGTCGGGCTCGGCCTCCTTCATCACCTTGTGGCGGACGGTCGCCATCTGCGGCCGATGAGCCGGGGTGATGATCGTCGCCATGATGTTGCCTCCGAAGGCGGGCCGCGTCTGCAAGAGGATCTTTTTCGCGGGGTCGATATCGAGCCCCGTGCAGTCCGCGGTCAGGCCCGTGCCTATCTTGACCGCAACGCGCGATATGAGGGCGCGGCCGATGGAGGTCGCCCCGCACAGGACGATCTCGGGGCGGTATTTCCGGATGAGGCGGACGAGCACGGCGGTGTAGGGTTCATCGAGGAAATTCTTGAGCTGGGGGTGGTCCACGACATAGACGGTGTCCGCGCCCCGCGCGACGATCTCCTGGGCCTTGTTCTCGATGTCGTGCCCCAGCAGGATGCCGCAAAGCTTCATCTTGCGTTTATCGGCAAGCTCCCTGCCCTTTCCGAGCAGCTCGTAGCTGACGGACTGGATGACGCCGCGTTTCTGTTCGCAAAAGACCCAGACGCCGGAGGCCTCCGTATCCGCCACAGGCAGGACCTTCTCCCGTTTGAGGGTGATGGCGTCGAACTTGCAGGATTCCAGGCACGCCCCGCAGAGCGTGCACAGTTCGGGTTTGACCCGGGCCTTCTTCTCGACCATGACAAGGGCGCCGAAGGGGCAGGCCTTGACGCACAGGGTGCAACCGACGCATTTATCCGTATGGATGGTCAGGGACATAGTTTTTGAAAAAGTTGGCGCGTTAACGCGTTAGCGGGTTGACGGATCGTTCGCGTCCGTGTTCTCGATCGTTCTTAGACGATCGCCTCTTTCAAGAAATCGACGAGCTTATCGGTCAACTCCTCCGCTTCCCCCTGGAGGATCTCCCCGCCCTTGCGGCGCTCGGGGGAGAATATCCGTATGACCTGTGTGGGCGAGCCCTTGAGGCCCAGGTGCGTCTCGTCGCAGTCGAGGTTCTGGGCCGTGAACATCTGGATCTTGGCGCTCTTGGCGCGCATCTTGCCTTTCAGGGACGGGATGCGCGGCTCGTTGATCTCTTTGACGACCGTCAGCAGACACGGCAGCGGGGTCTCGAGGATCTCGAATCCCTCCTCGGTCATGCGTTCGACGCGCGCCATGCCGTCCCTGATCTCCTCGATCTTCTTGACATAGGTGACCTGGGGGATCTCCAGGTGCGTGGAGATGCCCGGGCCCACCTGGGCCGTGTCGCCGTCCGAGGCCTGTTTGCCGCACAGGATCATGGAGAACGCGCCCAGTTTTCTGACCGCCTGCGCCAGGGTATAACTGGTGGCGAGGGTATCGGAGCCGGCGAAGGCGCGGTCGCTGACCAGGACAGCCTCGTCGAAGCCCATGGAGAGCGCCTCACGCAGGGCGGCCTCGGCCTGGGGCGGGCCCATGGTGATGACCGTCGCGGTGCCGCCGGTCCGCTCCTTGAGGCGCACGGCCTCTTCGATCGCGTACATATCGAACGGATTGATGATGGAGGCGACCCCTTCGCGGACCAGGGTGTTGGTCTCGGGATTGATCTGTACGTCCGTCGTATCGGGCACCTGCTTGATGCAGACGATGAAACGGTTGGGTGCGGCCGGGATGTTGTTCATGTTATTTCGCCATCTCCTTGATGAGCTGGAGGGCGATGATGTTGCGCTGGATCTGATTGGTGCCC
>JBLMXZ010000083.1:0-5497 GCA_050258015.1 Deltaproteobacteria bacterium | reverse complement strand
CCCGAAGTCTGCCCGGGAAATTTTCAAGCATTCGTCGGCGCGAAGCGTCCGGGCGAATGCGCAGAAATTTCCGGGTGTCGAGACGAGGGGTCCTCCTGCCTATAACGGGTTGTTATTCTTTCAAAATCAACGCGCGCCCAACGCCTCCATCAGCGCGCGCGCCTTGTTGACCGACTCCTGATACTCCCGGTCGGGATCGGAATCCGCCACGATGCCGGCGCCGGCCTGAATATAGATGCGCCCGCCCTTGATCACCATGGTCCGAATGATTATACACGAGTCGAGGTTGCCTGAAAAGCCGAAATACCCGATAGCGCCGCCGTAAGGCCCCCGGCGCACCGTCTCCAGCTCGTCGATGATCTCCATGGCGCGGATCTTGGGCGCCCCCGAGAGCGTGCCCGCCGGAAAGCACGCGGCGAGGGCGTCCCAGGCGTCCCGCCCCCTCTTGAGGCGCCCGGTGACATGGCTCACCAGATGCATGACGTGCGAGTATTTCTCGACGGTCATGAATTCTTCGACCTTGACGCTCGCGTACGCGCTCACACGGCCCAGATCGTTGCGCCCCAGGTCCACGAGCATCAGGTGCTCGGCCCGCTCCTTGGCATCGGCCAAAAGCTGGCGGGCCAAACGCTGGTCCTCGGCCTCGTCTTTGCCGCGCGGCCGCGTCCCCGCGATAGGGCGCGTGCTCACCTTGCCGTCCTCGCAGCGGACGAGGAGCTCCGGCGAAGAACCGACCAGGACAAGATCGCGCATCTTGAGATAGAACATGTAGGGCGACGGATTGATCGCGCGCAGAGACCGGTAAATGTCGAAGCTCCCCGTCTTAAGCGGCGCGGAAAAGCGCTGGGAGAGGACGACCTGAATGATGTCTCCCTTGCGGATATACTCCTTGGCCTTGCGAACGGCATCCTTGTACTGGCGCGGCGTGATGTTCGGGGTGACGCGCACACCCCCGGACCGCCGCGGGGTGAAGGCCGGCCCGGGAAGGGACTGCTTGAGGCGCCGCAGGAGCGCCGCGATCCGCGCGCGGCTGTGCGCGTAGGCGGCCGCCACCGCCGCCGGCGCCTTATCCCGGAGGATGGCGTTGGCGACGATCTTAAGCGTGCGGTTCACATGGTCAAAGATCAGGACGGTATCGGAGAGCATGAAAAGGCAATCGGCCGCCTTAAGATCATCGGGATTCCCGTCCGGCAGGCGCTCGAAAAAACGCACCATGTCGTAGCCCATGTATCCGACGAGCCCGCCGCAGAAACGCGGCAGGCCGTCTACCGCCACGAAGCGCAGGCCCGCCGTCAGCGCGCGCAGCTCGGCGAGGGGATCGGCCGTCTCCACCGACCGCTCGATCGTGTATCCCGAGCGGCCGAGCCGGCGGACCGTGACGCGCCGCCCCTTGGATTCGAAGACCAGGGAAGGCTGCGCCGCGAGGAACGAGTAACGGCCGATGTTCTCCTGGGACTCGACCGACTCAAGCAGATAGGCGTAGTCTCCGGAAGCGACCTTGAGGAACGCGGCGACCGGCGTCTCCAGGTCCGCGAGGATCTCCTCATAGACCGGGATGACGTTGCCCTTTTTGGCGAGCCGCTTGAATGTCTTGAGATCAGGATTCATAAAGGTAAGGAGCGTCTTTCAGGGTACAGGGGACAGAAAAACAAAAGAAGGGGCCTTTTTGTACCGCGTCCCTGGACCCTGATGTTTTCTACCTCAGTTTCAGTTTGCGATAAAAACAGCTTCGCTTGTTCGTGTGGCACGCGGCGCCGATCTGGCGGACCTTGATGACCAGGGCGTCGCGGTCGCAATCGTAGGCGATGCTCTTGACGTGCTGGAAGTGGCCGGAGGTCTCCCCTTTCACCCAGTATGTCTGGCGGGACCGCGACCAGAAACACGTTTTCTTCAACTGGACCGTTTTCCTCAGAGACGTCGCGTTCATGTAGGCGAGCATCAGGACTTCGCCGGTCTTGGCATCCTGGATCACGGCCGGGATCAGGCCGTTCGCATCGTACTTCAATTCCTTAACGCTCTTGACGTTCTTTTTCTCGTCTGCGGTCATGAATTCATCCTTTCTTGGATCCAGCAAAGGACACCGGCAACATCCGACTTATAATCTGACCCGGATCCCCTTTTTTTTAAGGTAGCGCTTCACATCCATGATGGTATAAGCGCCGAAATGAAAGACGCTGGCGGCGAGCGCCGCGTCGGCGCGGCCGCGCGTCAGGACGTCGGCGAAATGTTCCTTCGTCCCCGCGCCTCCCGAGGCGATCACCGGGATGCGCACCCGCGAAGCGATGGCGCGCGTCAGCGCGATGTCAAAGCCGTCCTTCGTGCCGTCGGCATCCATGCTGGTCAGCAGGATCTCGCCCGCCCCCAGCGCCTCGGCGCGTCGGGCCCAGCGCACCGCATCCAGGCCCGTCGGCGTCCTGCCGCCGTGGATGACGACCTCCCACCCTGCGCGGCCGCGCGCGCTTCCGCGCCGCCGGCGCGCGTCGATGGCGACGACGATGCACTGACTGCCGAAACGCCGCGCCGCCTCCCGGATGAGCTGCGGACGCCTGACCGCGGCGGTGTTGATGGAGACCTTGTCCGCGCCCGCCGACAAAAGCGCCCGGATATCGTTGATGGTGTTGATGCCGCCGCCGACCGTGAACGGCATAAAGACCTTGGCCGCGACGCGCCGCACCACGTCAATCATCGTGCGCCGGCCCTCATAGCTGGCCGTGATATCGAGAAAGACGAGCTCGTCGGCTTTTTGCCTCTCGTACGCCTTGGCCGCCGCCACCGGGTCGCCGGCGTCGCGCAGGCTCACGAAACGCACCCCTTTGACCACGCGGCCGGCTTTCACGTCCAGACACGGGATAATGCGCTTGGTCAGCATAAGGGCACGCTCAAAGTTTCGCCGCGGCGATCGCGTCCTTCAGCGTGAATTTATTTTCGTAAAGGGCGCGTCCGACGACTATGGCGTCCACCCCCTCGGCGCCCAGGGCCTTGAGCGCCTTCACGTCCGCGAGAGAACCGATCCCGCCCGCATAGCTGATGACAAGCTGACCCGCCGCGGCCCCGCGCACGACCTTAAGGAAACGAAGTATCTTCTCGGGATCCGGCCCCTGGAGCATGCCGTCCCGGCTGATATCGGAGAAGTTGAGGTGCGTCAGCCCCGCCTGGGTCACCGATTGGATGAGGCTCGGGACGTCTATCAGCATGTCCCCCTCTTCGGCCCAGCCTCCGGTGCCCCCCGTGATGAGCTCGGCGGAAGTCAGATGCTTGATATCGATGCTCAACGCCACCTGCCCCAGCACATCCTTGACCTCCCGGCTCAACAGGAAAGAGGCGTCCTCGATGATCTTCGTGCTCAGGACCACGCGGGCCACGCCGGTCTCCAGGTAGGCGCGGATCGTTTCCAGCGTCCGGATCCCGCCTCCCACCTCGAGCGGGACCTTGACCTCGCGGACTAACTGCTGGATGACCGCCTGATTGCGCGGCTCCCCGTCCCGGGCCCCGTCCAGATCCACCACGTGAATCAATTCCGCGCCCTCCTGGACCCATTGCCGGGCGTAGTCGACGGGGGAACGCTCGTAGACCGTGGCCTTCTCGAACTTGCCTCGCGCCAGGCGTACGACCTGTCCTTTCATGATATCGATCGCGGGTATGATCATCATGGTCTCGTTCCTCCTGCAGAAAGCTCCCTTACGCGAATGGAGACGTCACGCCCGCCCGCCGCATGGCAGCGGGATCGCCAGGAAATTCTTGAGAAGAGCCAGACCGGTATCCTGGCTCTTTTCGGGATGGAACTGCACCCCGTATACATTGCGGGAACGCACGATGGAGGCAAACCGCGCCCCGTAACGCGTTGTGCCTATCGCCACCCGCGGCGTCCGCGGACGGACATAGTACGAATGGCAAAAATACACGTAGACCGGCCGCGGAACCCCCGCAAAGAACGGCTCCCCGGAAACAGCCTCTATCTCGTTCCATCCCATGTGGGGACACTTGCGCCCCGCCCCGAACCGCCGCACCGCGCCCCGGATAAGGCCCAGGCCGCGCACGCCGGGCGCCTCGGCGCTCTCCTCCATCAAAAGCTGCATCCCCAGACAAATGCCCAAAAACGGCTTTCCCGTTCGGACAAAATCACGGATCGGCTCGACAAGGCCCCGCTTCTTAAGCTCGCGCATCGCATCGCCGAAGGCGCCGACGCCGGGCAGGATGAGACGATCGCATCCCTTCAGGCCCGCCGGCGTCCCTGCGATATGCGCCGCGACCTTCAGCGCGGCGAACGTATTGCGCACGCTGAAAAGATTGCCCATCCCGTAGTCGATGATGACCACGCGGCCGGACATGGTCACAGCTGTCCCTTGGTGGAAGGAACGCCGCCGGAACGGGCCTCCTTCTCCAGGGCGCGCAACAGGGCCTTTGCCACGGCCTTGAAGGCCGCCTCGAGAACATGGTGCGCGTCCCTGCCGTCCAGGATATCGATATGCAGCGTCAGCCCCGCCTTCGTCGTCAGGGCGCGGAAGAACTGCTCGGCATAATTAAGGCTGTATTCCGGCATGTCCTTGATCTTCCCTTTGCCCTGGGAGATCTTCAGGAACGGCCTGCCCGAGACGTCGACGGCCGCCCGCACGAGGGCCTCGTCCATCGGGACGGTCGCCTCGCCGAACCGCTTGATCCCGACGCGCTTTCCCAGCGCCTTATCAAGCGCCTCACCCAGCACCAGCGCCACGTCCTCGTTCGTGTGGTGGATATCGACCTCGATATCTCCTTTGGCGACCAGATCGAGGTCGATCAGGCTGTGGCGGCTCAGGAGCGCAAGCATGTGGTCCAGAAAGGATATGCCCGTCCTGACGCGGTATGCCCCCTTGCCGTCGAGGCACAGGGACACGCGGATATCCGTCTCCGTCGTCTTTCGGCTCAGCGTCGCTTTGCGCTTCATAGTCGGCCTCGCTTCCGATGGGGCGCCGCGGCAGCGGTCTGCGCGGCCTGCCCCTCATTCAAACCTTTGTCTCACCGATGCGTCGTGCTTAACGAGCCCCTCGATCTGACAGAGGCGTTCGATGTGGGGCCGGGCCTCTTCGAGGGCCTTCTTGGAATACGAAATGATGTGCGTGCTGCGCACGAAGTCGTTCGCCGACAGGCCCGAGAAGAAACGCGCGGTCCCGCACGTCGGCAGGACGTGGCTGGGGCCGGCGAAATAATCTCCCAGCGCGGCCGGAGAAAAAGGCCCCAGGAACAGAGCGCCGGCGTTCTTGACGCGCCGGACCCACTTGCGCGGGTCGGGCGTGAGGATCTCGAGATGCTCGGGAGCGATACGGTTGCTGACGTCTATCGCCTCCTCGATATTCTTGACGAGGATGATCACGCATCCGCGGGCATGCGGCATCGCCTGCTTCACCTGACGCGCAAGCTGACGGCTCGGCGTCACGAGGATCGCCAATCCGCCCAGGTGCTCGGCCTGCGCCTCCAGGTCCGCCACCACGTGCCTGAGATCGCTGTAGCGGTTGGCGATGAC
>JBLMXZ010000082.1:0-26777 GCA_050258015.1 Deltaproteobacteria bacterium | reverse complement strand
GCATTCGTCGGCGCGAAGCGTCCGGGCGAATGCGCAGAAATTTCCGGGTGTCGAGACGAGGGGTCCTCCTGCCTATAACGGGTTTTATACCTTAGACCCGGGCCGCCTCACATCTCGGCGGCCGTGCTAAACGGTCGGACTTATGCGTCCGGCCAGCACCCCCGAAGTCTGCCCGGGGAACCTATTCCTTCAATTCCTTGAGCGTCTTACGCACATCTTCCTGTTTCGGGTCGAGACTCAACGACCGGCGCCAGGCGTCCTGCGCGTCCTGAAGACGGCCGGCCGCCCTGTAGGCCTCGGCCAGATGATCAAGGATCTCGGGCTCGATCATCAGCTTGGCCGCGCGCTCCAGGAAACCGATCGCCTCATCCACCTTGCCGAGTCGGTAACATATCCAGCCGAGCGTGTCCAGGTACGCGCCGCTGAACGGGTTCTGCGCAACGGCGCCCCGGGCCAGCTCGAGCGCCTCGAGGAGATCGGTGCCCTTTTGGGCGTACGCATACGCCAGCCCGTTCATGGCGTCCGCGTGATCGGGGTCCTCCTCGAGGACGCGGCGGAAATCCGGGATCGCTTCGTCATAGCGGCCGTCCTCGCTGGCCATGACCGCCCTGAAGAATAAAAGATCGGGATCCAGGGGACCGATCAGGAGGCCCGCGGCTATCTGGGCGCGCGCCTCCCCCATGTGCCCCCTCAAATAATTAAGCTGAGACAGGATACGTCTCAGCTTAAGTTGCAGGGGTTTGTCCTCCTGATGCCGGGCAAGCAGGTAATCGTAGTGTCGGACAGCGCTGTCATATTCCTGGCGTTGCACATAAAGCAGAGCAAGGACAAAACGGGCATCATCATCGTCCGGCCTAAGGCGGACGGCCGTGTCGAAGGCCCGTACAGCTTCGCGGACCTTCTTCAGCCTCAAATAATCGTAGCCGGCGCGGACATAGGGCGCGGCGCTGGCAGTGTCATGCCGCTGGACTTTTTCGAAGTGCGCCAGGGCGGTCGCGGTCTCACCCGTGGCATCCTTCATCAGCCCCTGCAGATACTCATTGTAGGCGGCGCTGACACGGCGGGAGGACCCAAGCGGCGCGTTCAACAGGGGCGCGGCGCACGAAGACAAAAGCGCTCCCGCCGCGATCCCGCAGCACAAAAGCCGCCAGGCCCTCATACAGAAGGGACGGGTCGGGCTCCCCGCAATACGGCGGGGATCCGCCTCAACCCCAATCTCTCTTCTTGAGGTGACGCAGCTTACGGCGCATCTTCTTGCGCTTGTGCGTCTTGATCTTTCTTCTTTTTCGCTTACGGCCACACGGCATGGGTTTTCCATCCTCCTAAGTCACCCTTCGCCTACGCGCTCGAAAATTTCTCCGAAATCCTGGGGATTTCGGAGCGATTTCTCAAACGGGCTCTGGGATTCCCGCCGAAGGCGGGTCCGCCACCGGCGGAAATCCTGCAAAGCAAAAATACCCGATCTATAGACAAAATTACGGGATGAGCTTCGTGAGCGCGTATTCTATGATGCCTTCGGCGCCGGCATCCTTGAGCTGCGGGATGATCCGCCGGACCAGCTTTTCATCGATAACCGTTTCCACGGCCACCCACTTCTTATCCGAAAGGCATGAGATGGTGGGTTCCTTCAGGGCGGGCAACAGCCCCAAAAGCTTGTTGAGGCGTTCGCAACGCACGTTCATCTTGAGGCCCACCTTCCCCTCGGCCTCGATGGCCCCCCGCAGAAGCAGGATGATCTGCGCCATCTTCTTTTTCTTCCACGCGTCCTTCGCCGCCTTCCTGTTGGCGATGAACTGCGTCGTCGACAGGCACACCGTCGCGATCTCCTTCAGGTTGTGCGCCCGCAGGCTCGAGCCCGTCTCCGTGAGCTCGACGATGGCGTCGACGAGGTTGGCCGCCACTTTCACCTCCGTAGCGCCCCAGCTGAACTCGACGTCCGCCGTCACGCCGTTGTTCTTAAGAAAATCCTTGGTGACCCGGACGAGCTCGGTCGCTATGCGCCGCCCCTTCAGGTCCCTGACGCCCTTTAAGGAGGAACCCTGGGGAACGGCCAGGACCCAGCGGACCGGATTCATGCTCTGCTTGGCGTACGCAAGGTCCGCCAGCCTGATCACGTCGGCGCCGTTCTCCAGCACCCAGTCATTGCCCGTGATGCCGCAATCCAGGACTCCCTCTTCCACGTAACGCGCCATTTCCTGGGCGCGCAGCATGATCGGATCGATCTCCGCATCGTCGATGGACGGGATATAGGAACGCGAGCTGACCTTCAGGTTGAAGCCCGCCTTGGCGAACGTCTTTACTGTCGCCTCGGTCAGGCTCCCCTTGGGGATGCCCAGTTTGAGTTTTTGGGGGACTTTTGTGTTCATAGACGGGCGTATTATACATTTGAAAAATCCCTTTGTAAAGCAAAATATGGTGCTGTATAATGCTTGACGTTCCGAAGGAGCTCACGATGCTTAAATTATTGCGCAACAAGAAGGTATCGAAAAACATCTTCTACGTCCTGACGGGCGTTACCATCATCGCCTTCATTTTCTGGGGATCCGCCAGCGTCCGGAACAAGAACAAGACGCCGCGGATCGCCGGCCGCATGTTCGGGGAGGCGGTCTCGATGGAAAAGTTCCTTGAGGCCTACCAGACCTGGCTTATCCAGCTGCGCTTCCAGTACGGAGAAAAAGCGAGCGAGGCGGCCGCCGTCACGAACCCTCTCCAGGCGACATGGGAACGCCTGTTGATCATGCGGGAGATCCGTAAGCGCGAGATGCGCGTGACGGACCAGGAGGTCGTCGGTTATATCACCCGCCTCCCCTTCCTGCAGCGCAACGGCCGTTTCGATAAACGGGCCTACGACATCTTCCTGAGATACTCCATAGGGACCGACGCCCGGCCTTTCGAAGAAGCCATACGGCAGAACCTGCTCATCGCCAAATTCGTGGATGCCCTTTCGCAGAACGTAACGGCCTCGGACGAAGAGGTCCGCGACCAGTTCGAGAAAGAGAGCGTGGAGACGCAGATACGCTATGTCTCCTTCCCTTACGACGCCTATAAGGACCGGGTCTCGATCTCCGAAGACGAAATAAAGTCCTTTTACGCGGCGTCCCGGGACTCCCTGAGGGTCCCGCCGCAGATCAATGTCCAGTATATCGGCCTCGAGTTCGCCGGCGAAGCGGCGCAGCTCTCGCAGGACGAAAGGAACAAAAAGATCCAGGATGCGCTGGCCACGGCCCGGCAGAAGGGGCTCAAGCTCGCGGCCAAAGAGCTCGGCTTCGAGGTCAAAGAGACCGGCTTCTTCGGCCTCGACGACCCCATCCCGGAATTCGGCTGGCTGCCGCAGCTCTCCCGCGTCCTCTTTGACCTGCCGGTCCTCTCTTTCAGCAGGATCGTCCAGACGGACCGGGGTCTTTATGTCTTTCAGATCACGGAGAAGAAAAACGCCTATATCCCCGACATCAAGGAGGCCGAGCCGAGGATCAAGGAGATCCTGACAAAACAAAAGTCCAAGGAAGCCGCGCGCGCCAAGGCCGACGCCTTCCTCGACCTCGTCACCGCGCAAAAGGTGCCCTTTGAGGACGCCGCCAAGCGGGAAACCCTGGAGGCCAAAGAGACCCCCGCGTTCACCCGCGAAGACTACATCCCGGAACTGGGGATGGCCCCGGACCTCAAAAAGGCCGCCTTCGCCCTCAAGGAAGGCGCGGTCGCACCCGAAGTCCTCGGCCTCGAACAGAGCTACCTCGTCATCCAATCCATGAAAACCCCCGTCTTTGACCAGGAGGCCTTCGAAAAAGTCAAAGAGGCCTTCCGCCAAAAGGTCTTGAACGACAAACGCAACGAAGCCTTCAAGACGTACTTCCTCTCCCTCAAGGAACGCTCCCACATCGAGAACTTCGTCACCCCCGATATGCTGCGTTAGTTCTGGAACTCAAAGAGTCGCGCAGAATGAGTTCCTCCTTCCGTCTCGGGTAACAGGTCACAGGCAGCAGGTAAAAGCTTTTTCCTGATACCTGATACTTGATGCCTGCGACTCATCCTTGTCACAACCGAATTGCGGCAGGGATTATATGTTTCCCAGATAGACGTAGGCGAGCTTTTCGCGGGCGATGGCCTCGGCCATCCGGAGGGTAGCGACGGGCGTCGGGGCAGCGGTGAGCTTGTAGGCGGGAAAGTAGCGCGAGAAATGGAGCGGCACCTCGGGGCCAAGGAAACGGACGATCCAGTCGACCAGGGCGCGGATATCCTCTTCGCTGTCGTTGGCGCCGGGGATGATCAGGTTCGTCAACTCGACGTGGCAGGCGGCGGCCATGGTCCGGATGGTCTCCAGGACCGGCGCAACCCGCCCGCCGCACATGGTGCGGTAAAATTCGTCGCGGATGGACTTCAGGTCGACGTTGGCGGCATCGACATAGGGCAGGATCTCCTCCAGCGGCTCCAGGGCGACATAGCCATTGGTGACGAGCACGTTGGCCAGGCCCGCGGCGCGCGCCTCCTGCGCGGTCTCGCGGACGAACTCATACCAGATAAAGGGCTCGTTGTAGGTATAGGCGATGCCGAAAGAGCCGAGTTTGCGGGCGGTGCTGATGAGCTCGGCGGCCGTGATGGACTGCGTCGGCGTCGTGACCTCTTTCGAGATGGACCAGTTCTGGCAAAAGGAACACCCGAGATTGCAGCCGACGGTGCCGACGGAGAGTATCGCTTCCCCGGGGTGAAAACGCATGAGCGGCTTTTTCTCGATGGGGTCGAGCGCCACCGATGCCGCCCGGCCGTAATTGGCGCTCATGAGCCGGCCGCTCTTATTGACCCTCACCCCGCACAACCCGGCCTTCCCCTCCGCTATATCGCACCCATGCGGGCACAACCGGCAACGGACGCGCATGCCCGGCAACGTCTCGTAATACGCGGCTTCTTTCATCGTCTCTCCTGCGATCCACCGGCAAAACGACGCTAAAAAGCCCGGCCTTTCCGTCTCATTTTGAGACAGAAAGGCCGGGCCTGTCGGTCTCAAAAGATGCTATTCGACCTTGATGCAGCTGACGGGGCACTGATCAGCCACTTCCTGCAGGTTGCAGCTGGTGCATTCGTTCTTCTTCACATAGGCGATTCCGTCATCCCGGACCTCAAAGACCTCGGGACAATTCTGTTCGCACAGACCGCACCCCACGCACGTAGACGCGTCGACCGTTACCTTTGCCATCTCACCCTCCTTAATTTTGCCTATAACGGGTTTTATTCTTTACAAAATCAACCCCGAAGTCTGCCCGGGAAATTTTCAAGCATTCGTCGGCGCGAAGCGTCCGGGCGAATGCGCAGAAATTTCCGGGCGCCGAGACGAGGGGTCCTCCTGCCTATAACGGGTTTTTATTCCTTGCAAAATCTCAGCCGAAGGCCGATTCGCCTTTGGCGGGAACCTCGAAGTCTGCGAGGGTCCCTCCCTACCCCTCCTTCGCCGCGGCCGCGACCGCAGCCCCGTACTCTTCGAGCCGCTTCATATCCTCGGCGGCCGGGATATATTGTACCTCAAAAGGCTCGCCAAGAACATCCAAGCCCATCGCCTCGATGTCCCGCCGGATCACCCTGGAGGCGCCTTCAGCCCATCCATAGGAACCAAAGATGCCCACCTTCTTGTTCTTCGGCTTGAGTCCCCTGAGATACGTCAAAAAACCGCCGACGGTCCAATAGAGGTCGGCGTTCAATGTCGGCGCGCCGATCAGAACCACCCGCGAATCCAGGACATCGCGCACGATCTGGCTGCCGTCGCTGGTGCGGATCCTGTGGAGCTTTACGTCCAAACCCTGCCCCGTCAGGTATTCCGTCAGGGAACGCGCCAGCTTTTCGGTCGAGCCCCACATGGTGTCATACACGATGGTCACCTTGGGCAATGCCTTAAAAACGGTCCAATCCCGGTAGGCGTTCACGATACGGGCGGGATCCCGCCGCCAGATGGCGCCGTGGCTGGGCGCGATGACGTCGAAGACAAGCTTGAGACGCGCGATCTCCTCGAGCTTCTTGGCGATGACGCTGCCCAGGGGCATCAGAATGTTCGCGTAATATTTGGCGGCCTCCTCCATGCACAGCTCCTCGCCGACCTCATCGGCGAACCTATGGGCGGAGGCGAGATGCTGGCCGAAGCCATCATTGGGCAAAAGGACCCTGTCCTCGGCCGCATAGGTGAACATGGAATCCGGCCAGTGGACCATGGGGGCGGTGACGAACGCGAGCGTCCTTTTTCCCAGGGAGAGCGTGTCACCGGTCTTGACGATCTTGAACGTCCGGTCTCGGATACCGTAATGCCTCTCAAGGCCCTCGCGGCCCTTCTGCGTGCAGACGATCACCGCCCGGGGCGCGCGCGCCAGGATGTCCGGCACCGAGCCCGAATGGTCCATCTCGACATGGTTGACCACGAGGTAATCGAGCCGGGAGAGGTCGACATGGGCGCCGGCATGCGCAAGCAGGTCGGCCAAAAAGCCCTTTTTGACCGTGTCGACCAGGGCGGTCTTTTCGTCAAGGATGAGATACGCGTTGTAGGATGTCCCGCGCGGCGTCACGTAGCCGTGGAAATCACGCACGTCGTAGTCGACGGCGCCGACCCAGTGGATCCCATCCTTCACTTTGACGCTTGCCATGTTCCCTCCTCGAGCGCCGGCGCCGCAGCCGCCTCCACGCTCTGCGTATCGCTCAAAACGCGGCCGTCCTTCCCGTCCCGGCGGATCTTGCCCGATTCATCGGCGTAAAACACGAGGCTGCCCGACACCGCGTCCTGCTGCGGCCGCGCCACGATCACAAAATGCCCGTCATCCCCGCGGGAATAGGAAAAATGGTAGCCGGCGGCATTATCGTCGTCGTTCAACTCGCCGGCCGCCGGCTCCGTCAGGTACTTCTTGAGCGTACTCAACCCGACGGGATAAAAACCGAGGTCGTTTTTGTAGTCGGCGGCCGCCTGGACGATGGCGCCGGTAATACCGTAGGCGGCGACATCGTTGAACCGCATGACCTGGGGCCGGGTCTCCGGATACAGGGACACGATGAAACGGTTGGCCGACGGCCCCATGGACAGGGCGAGGAAGAAAAGAACGAAGAACGGCATGACGATCCCGGCCAGCAGCGCCCTGCCCGCGCCGGTGCGATAGACTTCCCGCACGCCGATCACGACCAAGGCCAGGGACCATGCCGAGGCGAGGAGGCTGCCGACAAAAGGGACCAGGGTATACACATCCGCCGCGCTCTTGTAGCAGATGACGAGGACCGCCGGGCCCAGGGGCTTTTCGACGCCCAGGATGAGCTTGACGCCGGCGGCCACGAAGACGAACGTCGCCGCCAGTGTCACAAGGGGACGGATGAAGATGACGGGGCTTGAGAAAAAGGCGTCCTCCAGAGCGGCGACCTGCGCCGAAAGCACGCCCGCCGGTGCGCCGGAGACGACCAGCTGCTTGAGCCACATGACATTGAGGCCGTCGCACAGGAGCTTGACATAGCCCAGCACGACGGCAAAGGCGAGGGCCGGAAGCAACTGTCTGCGCAGATTATCTTTACGCCTGGAAAGGACCTGAAAAAACGGGATGGGTTGGAACAGGACGGCGCCGCACACATAGGCCGCCGCCGTCAAGGTCTGTCGGGCGCCGCGCGCCTGGCCCCACGCATCGATGACCTCGACGGGATTCAATCGCTTCATGGATGCTCAGCCGACCTTCACGAAGTTGTCCTTGGTGACTCCGCACTCGGGACACACCCAGTCTTCGGGCAGGTCCTCGAACTTCGTCCCCGCGGCGACACCGTGCTCCGGATCGCCCTTGGCCGGGTCGTACACATAACCGCACACCGTGCACTCATATTTGTCCATCACGACACCTGCGCTGGTTTGAGATTGTATTTGGCGATATTCGCATCCGCCACGGCCTGGACCTGTTTTAAGGCTTCGGGGTCCTTCAGGACGTGCCGGAACCTGCCTTGCGGCTTCAGATACTCTTCGACCGGCTTGATCTTCGCGATCGTCCGCGGCGTGAGGCGGCCGTTCTCGATCTCGAAAATGGGATACAGGCCCGTCTCCACCGCGAGCTTGGCGATGTCGAACGACAATCCCGGCTCGTGGCGCCATCCCAGAGGGCACGGGACATGGATTTGGATATACTTCGGCCCCTTGATCGCCAGGGCCTTCTTGACCTTCTTCTGGACATCCTGCGGGTACCCGATCGTGGCCGTCGCCACATACGGGATCCCGTGCGCCGCGGCAATCTCGGGAATGGGCTTCTTGGGACGCGGGTTGCCCGAGGAGGCGGCGCCCGGCGGGCTCGTCGTGGTGTTGGAATCCGTCGGCGTCAGACCGCTGCGCTGGATACCCGTATTCATGTAGGCTTCGTTGTCATAGCAGACATAGAGGACGTCGTGACCGCGCTCGAGCATCCCCGAGAGGGCCTGCAGGCCGATGTCGGCCGTGCCGCCGTCGCCGGCCTGGGCGATGACGTTGATGCCGTCTTTCTTGCCCAGATATTTCAGTCCCGCCTCGACCCCCGAGGCCACCGCCGCGCAGTTCTCGAAGAGCGAATGGATCCACGGCACGCCCCAGGAGCTCTGGGGAAATTTTGTCGAGAAGACCTCGAGGCACCCCGTGTTGTTGGCGATGATGGTGTTCGGGCCGGCCGTATCGACGACCAGGCGCGCGGCGATCGCCTGACCGCACCCGGCGCACGCCGTATGGCCCGGCTTGAATAATGTCTGGGTCTGTGTCATCATGGACTCCTTTGTGCAAAACTCTAAAAAGACGCCGTATTCCTGTCCGGATACCGGATATCTGGATTCCGCCTTACGCCAACAGCTCCTGCTTCAGGCCGATGAACGCGCAATCGGTCTGTTTGCCGGCGAGCTTCTCGAAGACCTCAAAGATGGAATTGGGCCGGATGTCGCGCCCGCCGAGCCCCAGAATGAAACCGCTCGTCTTGGGCGCCTTGCCGCCCAGCTGGGAGAGCGCCGCATTGACCTCGAGATACAGCGGCCCCGAGGAGCCCAGCGAGATGCTCTTGTCGACGACCGCGACCTCTTTGGCCTTGGCCAGCGCGGTCTTGACCGCCTCCACCGGGAACGGCCGGTAAGAGACGATCTTAAGCATCCCGGCCTTCTTCCCCTTCTGCCGCAGGGCGTCGACGACCTCGCGGATCGTGCCGCAGACCGACCCCATGGCCACAAAGACATGCTCGGCGTCCTCCAGGCGGTACCCTTCGACCAGCCCGCTTAAGGGGCGGCCGAAGACCTTCTGGAACTGTCCGCAGAGTTCCGGGATGATCGAAAGAACCTCGCGTTGCGTCTGATCGATCATATAGCGCGTCTCGATATAGACCTCGGTGTCGCCCAGATACCCCATGGTCTTCGGGTCATTGACGTCCAGCTTGTAATCGGTCTTGTAGGGCGGCAGGAACTTATCCACCTCCTCCTGCGTCGGCATATCGACGACTTCCATGCCGTGCGTCAGGATAAAGCCGTCCATGTTGACCATGACGGGCAGCATCACCCGCGGGTCCTCGCCCAGGCGGTAGGCCAGCAGGTGCAGGTCCACCACCTCCTGGTTGCTCTCCGCGAAGAGGAGCACCCAGCCGGCGTCGCGGACCGCCATGACGTCCTGCTGATCGTTCCAGATGTTGATGGGCGCCGAGACCGCGCGGTTCGCCGTAGCCATGACGACCGGCAGGCGCATCCCCGCGATGTTGAAGACGACCTCGGCCATCAGAAGCAGCCCCTGCGAGCTCGTCGCCGTGAAAGAGCGCACGCCGGTCGCCTCGCCGCCCAGGACGACCGAGGCGGCGGAATGCTCGCTCTCGACGTTGACGAACTGGGCGTCCAGCTCCTTGTCGGCGACCATCTGGGCAAGATCCTCGACGATATGCGTCTGCGGGGTGATCGGGTATGCCGATATCACGCCGGGACGGCAGCGCTTGACGATCTGGGCCACGGCGTGGGATCCTTCCAAAAACTCTCTCATAACTCCTCCATCTCCGAGATCATCTCGATGTCTTTTTTCGGGCATATCGCCGCGCAATTACCGCACCCCTTGCAGTACGCGTAATCGCAATGAAAGGTGTTCTTGCCCTCCCCGGAGATGATGCCTTCCGGGCAGATGTAGATGCACATCTTGCACGCGATGCAATTCTTCTGAAGGAACTTGGGTTTGACCTCCGTGCGCCATGAACCGGTCCTGTTCTGCACGCTCGAGCCGGGTTTCGACGTGATATGCTTCAGCATGAAAGACCTCTCAATTCTTGGTGTCCTTGACGAAATCAAAGCCGCGCTTGAGCGCGTCCACGTTCATCTTGACGATCTTTTCGCCTTTGTCCCGGAAGCTTTCCGTGACCGCTTTGGTCAGGTCCTCGAGAGCGAGCTCGCCGGTGGCGGCCGCGAAGGCGCCCAGGAGCACGGTGTTGCTCAGGAGGGTCCTGCCGTTCATCAACTCCATGGATATCTTGTTGGCCGGCACGACGACGAGCTTCTGTTTCCCCTTGGGGACAGGAATATCTATGCCTTCGCGCTCGCTGACCACGGCCACGCCGTCGTCCTTAAAGCCCTGGTAACAGTCGTTGCCCCGCATGAGGGTGGCGTCCACGACGATCAGGTAGTCCGGCTCGTAGACCTGGCTTCTCAGCCGAACGGGTTTGTCCTCTATGCGCACAAAGGCGTTCATCGGCGCCCCCATGCGCGCCGCCCCAAAGTGCGGGAACGCATAGGGATACTTTCCTTTCGTAAAATAAGCGTGGCCCAGGATGCTGGCCGTCGTGATCGCTCCCTGGCCTGCGCGGGCGTGGATCCGGATCTCTTTCATGAACAACCCCCTAGCCGAAGGCGCCCGTTTAGGGGTGCCTGTGGATGGAAATGCCTGAAGTGGTCAAAGGAAGTCTTATTATATTAGGTAACGCGGATTAAATCAAGATTAAATGTGACAAAGACACCGGCTCCCGGAATGGTGTTTGTGTCATTCGGCGGCGCGCCGCCGAAGGGGGAAACCCCCTGCTCAGGCGGCCCCGCGGCTTTTCTTCAGATCCCGCGAGAGCCGACGCACCAGGCGCGAGAGGCCGGGACTCAGGGTGACGGGGTAGGGTTTTGCCGCATCCAGGCGGCGGTGCGCCATCCGCAGGCTGGCGACATTTTTCATGGCCTGCGCCTGAACGTCCTTGAGGGGCCGCGGGGAATAGATGACCTCGCCGGCGTGCATCACCATCTGCAGGAGAGGCTCCCCTCCCCCCTCGTCTTCCAGGCCGATGATGTCGCGCTCGTAGCGGCCGGCCTTATCCTTCACGCGGAAGACCTGCTTTCGGCCGGGCAGGGTTACCTTCTCTTCGCTGAACTTCATGGTGGGGACGAAAACGCCCTCCTCGTGGGTCACCTCGGCGATCTTATAGATGACGTCGAGCGTGGGGGCGTCGACCGAAGCCCCCATCTGGGTCCCCACGCCGAAGTTGTCCACCGGCGCCTTGTCTTTGATGAAACGCTCGATCTTGTATTCGTCCAGGTCCCCGCTGGCCATGATCTTCACCTTCCTGAAGCCGGCGGCGTCCAGCATGCGCCGCGCCGCACGGGCGAGCGCGACGATGTCGCCGCTGTCGAGACGGATCCCCTGCAGCTCATGCCCTTTGCTGCGGAACTCCCGGGCGACCTGGATGGCGTTGCGCACCCCTTCGAGCGTATCGTAGGTATCGACCAAAAGGATGCATCGGTCGGGAAAGGCCTCAAAAAAAGCCTGGAAGGCCTCCTTCTCCTTGGAGAAGGACATGATGTAGGAATGCGCCATCGTGCCGACGGCCGGGATCCCATAGAGCTTCGCCGCCAGGACGTTCGAGGTCCCGCGGCAACCGGCGATATAAGCGGACCGCGCCGCCTTGAGCGACGCGTCCATGCCGTGCGTGCGGCGCAGGGAAAAATCGTACACGCCGCGCGCGCCCGCCGCGGCCACGATGCGCGAGGCTTTGGTCGCCACCATCGTCGCCAGGTTGACCGTGTTCAGGAGAAAGCTTTCGACCATCTGCGTCTCGATAAGGGAACCGGTAAGACGCAGGACCGGCTCGTTGGGGAAGAAGACCGCCCCTTCGGGCATGGCCCAGACGTCGCCGTGGAAACGCATCTTCCCCAGGTAGGTCAGGAATTCCTGGCCGAAGCCCAGGCGCTCGAGAAAGACGAGGTCCTCCTGGGTGAACTTGAAATTCTTGAGGTAGCGCAGGATGTCCTCGAGACCCGCGAAGAGGAAGTACGAGCGGGCGGGCGGCAGCTTGCGCACGAAAAGCTCGAAGGTGGCCTGGGCCTTGAAGCGGTGGCGAAAATAGCTCTCCGCCATCGTGAGCTCGTACAGATCGACCAGGAGGCTCGAAGGGATGAGGTTCGCCATCAACGGATGATCTGGCGTTCGTTACAGGTATCGCACAGCCCGAAGAACTCGAGGCGATGCGAATAGATACGGAAGCCCGTCAGCGAACGGACCTTCTCGTCCAGCTCGCGTATCGAGGGGATCCGGATGTCGTATATCTTGCGGCAGTTCTTGCAAATAAAGTGATAATGGGAGTGCACGACCGCATCGAAGTGGCTCAGGCCCGTGCCGAAATCCAGTTCCCAGATCTGCCCCTGCTCCTTGAGGACCCGCAGGTTCCGGTACACCGTCCCCAGGCTCAACCGCGGGAATTTGCCCTTGAGCTTCTTGTAGATCTGGTCGGCGGTCGGGTGCTCGCGCGTATTGGTCAGAAGCTCGAGGATCTTCTTCCTCTGGCGGGTGATGCGATACGAAGGCTTCGCGTGCTTTTCCATGAGGTCCTTCCTTCCGCGGATACCGCCGGCGCCGCAGACAAAACGGCCCGTCTGACGGCCGATCGGCGATGAAGCGATGTGGGCGGGGAAATCGTACGGCTCGAGGAAATAATCAGTAATGATTACTGTTATTATTTTAGCGGGGACGGACGGAAAAGTCAAGGGAATAATAAGGCTCCCGGCACCCCGCCCTCGACGCCGGGGAAGGCCGAAAACGGAGAGCGGACCCCTGCGCCCTTCAGCCTTTCTCGAAGATCTCCTTGTAGTTGCCGGGAAGATCGTTGCCGTCATAGACGACGGCGCCGTCGGCATTGACGAGAAAGAAGGTCGGCACGCCCAGGACGCCGTAATCGCGCGCCGCGGACATCGCGGTGTCGAGCAGGATATCGAGATCGACCTTCCTTTTTTCGCGGAAAGACGCCACCTTGTCCCGCGATTCGCCGACATCGATCGGCAGCAGGACCACCCCCGCCTCCTCAAGCTCGGCGCTCTTCTTTTCGAGGAGCGGGAACTTTTGCATGCAATAGGGACACCAGGTGGTGAAGAAGAAGAGGACGACCCCTTTTCCCCTGTAGTCGGAGAGCGCGACGGAGCGGCCGCCGACGGATTGCAGGCGGAAATCCGGCGCGGCATCCGTCCGGTCGACGGTCGACGGCGAGCGGACGGCCGCCGAGGCAAAACCCGGGGCGGTCAACGCCCCCAAAAAAGAGACGCACAGGACAACGACGAGAGATTTTCTCATATCAGCGCCTTTCCCATGTTGACGAGGAAATACTCCCCAGCCAGGATGAGGAGCACCCCGCCGATCTTTTCGATGACATACATCCAGCGCCCGCCCCTGGGCAGACCCATCAGAAGCCCGCTGAAGGTCCCGGCAAGGATCAACAGGGCCCCCATCCCGTAGGCGAAGCTGAAAAGAAGGAAAACCCCGTAGAGCAGGTTCTGTTTGGTCGCCACGTACACGAGGATGGCCCCCAGGACGGGCGCCGTGCACGGCCCCACGATCAATCCCGAGGTGACACCCAGGAGGAAGACGGAGAAACGCGTCTTGTGCCTCTTCATGCGGTTCAGGAAGAAATCGGGCAGATGCAGCTCGAAGAGGCCGAGCATCGACAGGCCGAAGAGGATACAGATGTTGCCGATGACGAAGAAGGAGACCGGGCTCGAGCTTATCTGACCGAAGAGCTTGCCGGTGAGGCTGGCAAAGACGCCCAGGACCGAATAGGTGATCGCCATGCCCAGGACGTAAACGAGGCTGTTGATGAAGGCATGGAGCCGGTCCTTCTGTTTGCCCGCGCCGATATACCCGACCGTGATGGGCAACAGCGGATACACGCAGGGCGAGAAACTCACCAGGACGCCCGCGCCGAAAGCGGCGAGGAATTCGAAAGGATGGTTTCCGGAGATCATGTTCCCGTCCCTTTCCGGCACGAGGCGCCGAGCCAATCCAGATACGGCTTGTTGCCGCCGACGATGGGCAAGGCAACCACCTCGCAGACATCGTAGCTGTGGGCCTTCCTTATGGCCCGGGTGAGCGCCGGGACGAGCGCGGCGCGCGTCTTGATCACCAGGAGGTCTTCCCGGGCGCTGTCGATCTTCCCCTCCCACCAGAAAAAGGAATCCACAGCCTTAAGGACGTTCACGCAGGCCGCCAGCCTCTTCTCCAGGACCAGCCGGAGGAGCCTCCTCGCCTCCCCCGCCTTGCGGGGGACCGTCACCAGAACGACACAGTATTTCACCTTCACCTCGCGCGGATGCGCCTCTTCACAGGCCGAGCTTCTCGTTAAGACGCTCCCTGTCGAAGCCGACGATCACGTCGTTGTCGACGAGGATGACGGGCACGCCCATCTGGCCGGAAACGCGCATCATCTCCTCCAGGGCCGCGCGGTCGCCCGCCACATCGACGGCCGTAAAAGCGACCCCCTTCTCCTTCAGATAATCCTTCACCTTGATGCAATAAGGGCACGTCGGGGTCGAGAAAACCTTCACTTGAGCCATAGGTCCGTCCTTTCTTGCTTCGTCCGCCCGAAGCATGCCTGTCGACGCCCGCCTCGACGCCCGACGGTCTTCGGGCCCTAGCGAGGCCGCTTCGTCCCGGCGCCCGGAGCCGTCAGCTCCTTGATCTTGGCCCGGATGTCCTCGGTATCGGGAAAGGTGTCCTGCCGCGCGACGAGCGCCCCGCCCTTGAAATAGAGCAGCGTGGGGATGACGCGGACGTCGTATTCCTGCCAGCGCCTGCTCTCATTGACGTTGAGGCGCAGAAAGATCATCCTGGCCCCGACATCCCGGGAGGCCTCGCGGATCCTTTCGGCCATGGTCTTGCAGATGATGCATTCGGGGCTGGCGCACTCGAGGAGCACCGGCACCGAAGCCTTCAGGACGAGGGCGTCGAACTGCGTATCATTTATAGGAACGGGTGTCACCATCGTCTCTGGATCCGGCTGCGAAAAATCCCTTTTCTGTTATTAATCGTTTTATTCTATCATCTTATTCGGCAAAGGGCAAGCCGTGGCCGGCGATCTCAAGGATAGCCATGCTGCGTCCGGCCGCCTGTCCGTCCCGCCTGTAGGAAAACAAGAGGTCCGAAGAGCAGCACGTGCATAACCTGCTGTCGAATATGCGGTTGTAGGGGACTCCGGACGTCCTGAGCTGGAGCGCCGCCTCGGCGGCCAGATCAAGAAAAACGCCCTTGCCGCGCCGGAGAACGGAGCGCGGAAAGCGCTTCGGGAACTCCTCGCCGACCTCATAGCAACACGGCCGGATGGCCGCCCCCAGCACGGCGACCAGGGAACCGGAGCGCACGCCGTACTCCTGCGCGAGCCGGCGCACAGTCCGGGCCACGATCCGTCGGGCAAGCCCGCGCCAGCCCGCATGGATCAAACCGATCGCCCGCCGGTCCCGCCCGGCGCCGCCCCCGGCGGCCGCCAGGAAGACGGGCAGGCAGTCCGCCGTCAGAACGCTCAACGCCGTGCCGGGTGTGGCCGTGATCAGCGCGTCCGTCTCCGGCAGGGCCGTTCGCCGGTGCCGGACGCCGCGGCCTCTCTCCTCCTGCGCGACGGCCGCGACACGGGCACCGTGCACCTGCGACGGACAGACAAGGCGGGCCGTGTCTATCCCCAGCCGGCGCAGGGCCGACAGGCGCCCCGGCGCCTCGAACGCCATGTCGTGCTCCCGCGTCGTCCACGAGGCACGCACCCCCATCGCTTCAAGACCGGGCACGGTAAAACGTCCTGTTTCGCGGCGCAGCGTCAGTCCGGGCAAGGCCGTCATCTTTCTTCTATGGAAAAGAGTTTCTGGGGTGAGCGGTGTCCGCGCATCAAGGCCACGTTCTTGAGCGGCACACCGAAATGCAGGCTTAACAGCTTGCGGCACGCGGCGTTCGCCTTGCCATCCTCGGGCGGAGCCGTCACATAGACCTTGAGACGGCCGGCCTCCTCGCGGACACGCTCCCGCGACGCCTTGGCGACGACCTTGACCTGAAGTTTCACGGCGCCTCCCGCTACATCCTCTGTCTGATCGAACACAACCCCGCACCGTCCCGCCGGGTCCCGGCGGGTCTGGTGCGCGGGTCAACCCGCATCCGCCTGGTCCTCCGCCTGCTCGATCCCGCGCATCTCCTCGATCTGGCGCAGCGAGCGTTCGAGAACGTTGCGGCGCGTCGTCGTCAAATGGTCATACTCCTTCTTCACGGCATCGAGCTTCCGGCCCAGGTCCTCGAAGGACGCCACGAACTTGTCCCAGTTCTTGTTGAACGCGCCGAGGCAGGCGAGGATGTTCTGGGTGCGCTCGCCGATGACGAAGATGTCGATGGACTGGCGGATGGTCACGAGGACCGCGTAGAGGGTCAGCGGCGAGCAACAGATGACGTGGTCCTTGAGCGCCTCCTCAAAGACGGCGGGATCCTCTTCCTGGATGAAAGCGAAGGCCTGCTCGCTGGGGATGAACAAGAGCGCGTAGTTCACCGTCCCCCGGCCGGGATCGATATAGTCCTTCTTGGTGACCTCCCGCACGCGCAGCCGCGCGTCCGTCAGGAACTGTTTGCGCAGGGCCTCCCGCTCCATGTCGCTGGCCGCCTCGATGGACTTCCTGTAACTGCTGAGGGGGAACTTGACGTCCATGTTGATCTTGAGGCCGCGCGGCAGAAGAAACGTGTAGTCGGGACGCCCCGCCCCCTGCGTCTCCTGCTTCGTGTAGTTCACGTTCTCGACGAAACCGACGAGCCGCAGGATGTCCTCGGTCAGCTTCTCGCCCAGGTGGCCGCGCTGCTTGGTATTGGAAAGGACGCTGTTGAGCTGGTCGGTCGCCTGCTGAAGGCGGTTGGTCTGCTGGGCCGCCGTCTTGAGCGTTTCCGTCAGCTCGCCGAACTTGAGCGCGCGGTCTTTCTCCAGCGCCCGCACAAGGTCCTGGACGCCCCCCAGTTCCTTCTTCATGTCCTCCAGCGTCTTGTCGATAAGCCTCTTCTTGCCTTCCATTTGTTCGTCGCCGACGGCGAGCGCCGCCTTCAGCTTCTCGCCGGCCAGCGCCAGGAAGACGTCGTTGTTCCTGGAAAGGGCGTCCTGGGACAATTGCGCGAAAGCGCCCTTGAGCGCCTCAAGACCCTGAGCATTGTCCGCCGCGGACGGGCGGCGCCGCAACCCCAGGATGAGAGCCGCAGCGACGGCGCCCGCCAGAAGACCCGCTATCAGATAGAAAACTCCCGTATTCATGGCAACCTCATTATACAGCCTCGCGAGGCTCTTTTAAAGACCCGCCGCCGGAGATCCCCCCGCCGGCTACCTGAGCGTCATCACGTACTTTTTCACCATCGCGCAGGGATGATACGACTCTTTTGCCTGGCGCAGGCCGGGCACCCCGAGATCCTGTTCCCGGTTCACGTAGGCATAGGCCGCAGCGGCCGCCTCGCAGAAAGCCTGGTTGAGCGCCTGGTAGATGCCGATGAAGGCGCCATTGGCCTTCTCCACGTGCACGACGAACGTATCGGCGTTCAGCGGCTCGCCCAGAGAAACACCCTCGATCTTGTCGCCGACCTCGAACATGCCGCCCGTGACCCCCAGGAACTCGAAATTCCTGAGGATCTCCTCCAGGGCCTCTTTCTCGTGCCGGAGGCCTTCGCTGCGCTGGCAGTCCTTGGCCAGACACCACTCTTCCTCAAAAGAAAGGCACTCCTCGACACGCCCGGCCGTCAAGGGCCGGTATCGATAGGCCGCGCCCTCCTTGAATCTCTTGACGAAGTTCCTCTTGCCGTCGTAGCCCTTGCCCTTGAGCCCGGCCAGGTCCTTCGTCCGGTAGACATAATCGAAATTGTCGCGGTCGGCCCTCACGCGCCACGCCTTGTCTTCGGCGAAGAGACGCGCCGTCGACTCGGGGATCCGGCAGAACTCAAGGCGCGGCACGGGCGCGGCGGCGCAGGCGCGCACCGCCGCCGCCTTATCCTCGTCCGGCCCGACCGGATCGAACACCCGCCAGACCTCTTCCTTGCGCGAGATGACCAGGACGCTGACGCCGGCACGGCTGAGGTGGAAATTATACGCCTTGCGCCAGGCGAAAAGGTTCGTGAAGGTGTACTCGGAGATACGCGGGGGAAAACGCCCGAACAGGCCGTCGAAAAGAGGCTTATCGGCCTTCTCGAGCGGCCGCGTGCGCGGGAACACCGGCAGATCGCTTACTTTATAAGCCGGCGCTTCATGAGGACGAGGCTCAGATACGTGCATAAGGCAGCGATGAGACACAGGATGACGACGTCCCTGACGACGTCCGCGAGCGAAAGGCCCAGCGCGAGCGCGCGCAGGGCCGAGACGAGATACGTCAACGGCAGGCACCACGCGATGCCGCGGGCCCAGACCGGCAGCTGGTCGAGGGGAAAGAAGATGCCGCTGAACAGGAACATCGGCGTGATGAACAGGAACACCGGCAGGTTGAACATCTCGATATTCTTGACGAGGGCCGTGAAACACATGCCCATCGCGGCGAAAGCGCATCCCCCGATGAAGATAACGGGCAGCATCAGCACGGCCTGGGGGAACTTCAGGAGACCGAAACAGGCGACGACCGCGAACATGATCAGCCCCGCCCAGAACGACTTCGTCATCCCCCAGGAGACCTCGCCGAAAACGATATCCTCGATCATGAGGGGCGTGGCCAGGATCGCGTCAAAGGTCTTCTGGAAATACATGCGCACGAACGAAGCGTATGTCGTCTCGAAGAAGCCGTGGTTCATCACGGCCGTGGCGACGAGCCCGGGCCCGATGAAACGCAGATACGAGACCGCGCCCGTCCCGACGGCGACCTCTTTGACGAGACCCCCCAGGCCGAGGCCGAAAGCGAAAAGGTACAACAGGGGCTCCAGGAGGGGCGGAATGAAGTTCAGCTTCCACGTCGCGCAATAAACGTCGAAGTTCCTCTGCCATACCCGGCCGAACCGTCTGCTTATATTTCGGATAATCATGATATCAACTACCGCCTGAAGAAAGAAACCGCAAGACGCGAAGAATAATATTTCTCGTTGTGTTCTTACTTGTGACTTGCGACCTGAGACGTGCGACCTGTTGCGGTCACTCGCGCAACTCGCGGCCCGTGACCTTCAAAAAAACGTCCTCCAGGTTGGCCGTCCGCAGCACGCACTCACCCGCCTGGCCGCAGGCGGCCAGCTCGCGGAACTCGCGGCCTCCGTCCTCCACGAATATGTAGTAGTGGGTGGCGGAACGCTCGAAGCGGATAGCGCGCGACGAAAGGTACTCCCCGACCGCGGGATCGGCGGAGCCGATCTCGATCACGTTGGCGCCGATCTGCTCCTGGATGAGCCTGCGCGGCTGCCCCTCGAGCAGGATGCGGCCGTGGTCCATGATGACGAGACGATCGCACAGGTGCTGCGCTTCGTCCATGTAGTGGGTCGTCAGCAGGACCGTCGTCCCCTGTTCCTTGAGCCGGATGATCGTCTCCCAGATCTGATGGCGCGCCTGCGGGTCGAGGCCGGTCGTGGGCTCGTCCAGGATGAGCACCCGGGGCCGGTTCAACAGCGCGCGCGCGATCAGGAGGCGCCGCTTCATCCCCCCGGAAAGCTCTTCGATCGACGCCCCGCGCCGGCCGTAGAGACCGACGAACTTCAACAACTCCTCGGCGCGCGGCCGCGCCTGCGTATCGCGGATGTCGAAATAACGCGCGTAGGCCCGCAGATTGTCGAAGACCGTCAGGTCGGGGTCGAGATTGTTGTCCTGGGGGCAGACGCCCAGCCGCGCCTTGATACAGCGCGGATGTTCGGTGACGTCATAGCCGAGGATCCGCAGGCTCCCCTCGGTCGGCGGCATGAAACAATAGGCCATACGCACGGTCGTCGTCTTGCCGGCTCCGTTGGGCCCCAGGAACCCGAAACATTCCTGGTGCCTCACGGCGAAGTCGATGCCGTCCACCGCGACAATGTCGCCGAAACTCTTACGCAAGCCCCTGGCTTCTATGATGATATCATTGGGCATCTTCAGGCCATCCCAAATACACGCTTTTCATGTTGTCGCAAGTATCAGGTAACGCGTATCAGGTAAGATCTTTTACACGATACCTGCGACCCTGGCTGTCGTTTTCACTCACCCAGCAACCGCACGCCGCTCTTCACCGCCGCGCACGTCCTGCTGGAAAGATCTTTCCTCGCGTCCGGACCGCGGGGGACAGTGGATGCCGGCGGCTGCGCCCGCAGGGGCTCATGGACGACGAGCGTCACCGCGACGGACCGGCTCCGCAGAAGCCCCACGAAATGATCCCAGAACGTCATGTCCCCATACCAGCAGACACGGTCGCGGTTCTCCCGCGAGAAAGGCGCGCCGTCCACCGCCTCATAGACGATACTGACCGGCGCGACCGCCGCGCCCGTCCGCGCCGGCGCGTCGAAAAAAGCGCTCCGGAAAGGAAGCATCCCCTCGCCGTTGGTCGTCGTCCCTTCGGGAAAAAAGAGCAGGTTCGCCCCCGCGGCCAGCGCCTGCGTCATCTGCCGAAGAGAGACCAAAAGACGGTCCCTGCCGCCGCGATCGATAAAGATGGTGCCCGACAGGCGCGTCATCCAGCCGACCAACGGCCACGCCCTCAGGTCGCCCTTGCCGACGAAGACCAGCGGGAACGTCGCGGCCATGGCGAAACCGTCGATGTAGCTCACGTGATTCGGCGCGAGAAAGACTCCCCCCAGCCGGCGCACCGCATCGACCGGACCCGTGACGCGCACACGGATACCCAGGAAAAAAACGAGACAGCGGGCGAACGCGCGGGTGAAACGCGCCCCGCAGCGCCTCTTCGTTCCTGCGGGAAGAAAAAAGAAAAGGACCGTCAGCGCGGCCTCGGCCGCAACGTACGCGCAGAAACAGGCAAAGCAGGCGAGCCCTTTGCCGAAGGCCCTCACGCGACAACCCCCTCCAACCCCAAACGCCGCAGGTACGTCCGCGATATTTCGGCCACGCCCAGGAGCATGAAGAAATCGACGGTCCCGAATTCCCTGTCGAGGGCCGGGGGTCCGCAGACCCGGGCGCCCAATTTCAGGTACGACCTCAGCATGGCCGGCAGCTTGAGCGCCGTCTTCTTTTCCTCATCCGGAAGAAGACGGCAGGATGTCAAACCCGGGACCGCGCATCTGCGGGTCGGCGTGACGCGGCAGGCAGGATCGGCCGCGTAGCGACGCATCAAAAAACCGTGGAAGCGGCTCACCTCTCCGGGGTCCTGCGTGTACACGCTGGAGCAGCCGAAGAGATGCGTCACGCGGTGCGCCTGAATATAGGCGGCGATCCGGGCCCAGAGCCTGTTCAGGACCGCCTGCCGGCGATAATCCTTGTGGACGCAGGAACGCCCCAGCTCAAGGAGTTCCCCGGGCAAGGCCCGGATTGCCGAGATATCGAACTCAGACTCCGCGTAGAAGCGGCCGCGCGGCCTCAGGCGCGAACGCCGCAAGAGACGGTACGTGCCTATCGTGAGGCCCGAAGACTTATCGACGATGATGATATGGTCGCACAGGGGGTCGAAAGGATCGGCGTCCAGATTCTCCCGCCCCGCCGCCGGCACGCGGCACCCCATCTCTTCGACAAAGACCTGGTACCGCAACCGTTGGGCCGAACGCACCTCTTCGTCGTTGGCGGCCAGCTTAATCTCGAAGTGTCCCATGACGCAACGGCATCTTCGGCCACCAGCGGGGCGTCTGCCGACGATAGGCGTGGTAGGCGGCGCCGAAACGCCGCTCGAGAGAGCGCTCCTCAAGGAGCACAAAGAGATGCATCACGAAAAAGACAAGACAGGCGTAGTACAAAATACCCCGGGACCCCATCGCGAGGCCGTCTCCGAGAAGGAACAAGACCGTCCCCAGCACCATCGGATTGCGCACGACACGGTAGGGACCGGCGATGACGAGGCGCCGGGGTCCCGCGAACGGCAGGGGCGTGCCTTCGCCGACGTGGATAAAAAGCATGACGCACCACACCGCCAGCGCGTAGCCCGCCGCGACGCAGGCGCCGCCCACCCAGCGCCAGGGCCCGGGCGCGAAGACGCCGATATCCGGATCCACGAAACGGTGGATCGCATACGGCAATCCGACCCAAAGGCCCATGATGAAGCTGCCGCCGACGGTAAACGTCAAAAGGGTCCGACGGCGCTCCCGGTCGTCCTTAAGGTTAAGCATGCCGTGTTCCGCCTTTGCCGCGTCCGCCGTCCGCGAAAAATCCGGTACCCGACGTGCGGCGCCTTACGTTTCTTTGACCGTGGCGCGGATGATCTTCTGCGCCTCTTTGGGCTTGTCCATCGCGCCCACCGGGACCTTCGCTATCTTCTCGACGACGTCGTAGCCCTCGACGACTTTCCCGAAGATGGTGTGCTTCATGTTCAGCCACGGCGTCGGCGCCACGGTGATGAAAAACTGGCTTCCGTTGGTGTTGGGGCCCGCATTGGCCATCGCCAGGATGCCGGGCTTATCGAACGTCACGTCCGAACGAACCTCGTCCTCGAACTTCTTACCCCACAGGGATTCCCCGCCCATGCCCGTGGCCGTCGGGTCGCCGCCCTGGATCATAAATCCGTCAATGACGCGATGAAAGACGGTCCCGTCGTAATATCCCTTTTTGACCAGGCCCACGAAATTCTCCACGGCCTTGGGCGCCGCCTCCGGCATCAGCTGAAGCGTGACTTTTCCCTGCGTCGTCTCCAAAACCACCATCGGACCATCCTCTCCGGCGCGCACCGCGCCCTGCCCCAGGGTTGCCATGACCGCGAACGCCAACAAAACCGCTGTCCCGACTCTCATTGCTCCTCCTTGGTCTTTCCGCCGCAGCAAACCCGACGTCAACGAGCGGGCGCATGCTCCTGAGCTTCCTTTTTACAAAACTTCCGCCACAACCCGTGGCGGATAGGCTGGGAATCCGAACGACCGTGCCGCCGCCTGGAAGATCCCGCGGCAAAACGCTCAGGCGGACGGCTCCTTCAGGATCTTATCGATATCGGAAAACTGCACCGGCTTATGGAGGAAGAGATCGCCCCCCATCTCCCGGAGCAGCTCGTCGTTCACGGACGGAAAACCTGAGACAAGAACGATCCGGGCGCCGGGATTGCCGCGGCGGGCCGCCGCGACAAGCTCGAGCCCCGTCAACTCCGGCATGCTGCAATCCAGAAAAAAAAAGGAGAACCGCTCGTTTTCTATCAGGCGCTGGGCCTGGGCGCCGTCAAAGGCGACGGACACGGCATACCCCCGTCTCTCCAGATACTTTTGGAGGGACTGGCAGATATCCGGATCATCGTCCGCGACAAGGACCCTGATCCTGTCTTCCCGCCCGCCCATGCGAGCATTTTACCCCAACCGAATGATAATGCAAGACATTTACCCCTGTTCTATAGACATTTCTCCACCCTCCGGCCCCAGCGGGTCCGTCCTGTGGTATAATAGGGATGTTATGACGACCCGGCAGAGATTCGAGCAACGTCAGAAGGCCGCTTTCTCGCAAAGCCTGCGCCAGACGATCAAGGCGCTGGAGCTGCCCGTTCTGGAATTGCGACGGCTTGTGGAGGCCGAGCTCCAGGAGAACCCCGTGCTGGAGGAGGTCCAGCCTCCTGCGTCGGCCGCCGACTCCCTGGCCGACCGGCTCAAGGCGGCGTCGGCCCCCGAAGACGAGAACGACTACGCGGGCCTCAGCCGGGAGGTCATGCCCGGGGAGATCGCCAACTACGAACGGCCCGTCCCCGGCCGGCGGGAGACGCTCACGGAAAGCCTTCTGCGCCAGTTGCGCATCAACGCAAAAGACGAAAAACAGATGGCCCTCGGGATGCACCTCATCATGCACATCAACGAGAACGGCTATCTCTCCGAGGAGATACAGACGCCGGAACCATCCATCAGCTACACGCGCCAGGAGTTCGAGGAGACCCTCGACCTTATCCAGACTTTCGATCCGCCGGGTGTGGGGGCGCGCGACCTGAAGGAATGCCTCCTGATCCAGCTTGCCCGGCGCGGGGAGAAAGACGCCCTTCTCATGAAGCTCGTCAAAGACTATATCGACGAGCTGGCCGAGCACCACTTCGACAAGATCTGCCGAAAACTCAAATGCTCCCGCGAAACGCTCGCGGCAAAGATCCACAAGATCCACTCCCTGGAACCCAAGCCCGGCCGGGTCTTCGCGACGGACGACCCGGTCTACGTGATCCCCGACGTATTCATCGAGGAGAAAGACGGCGAGCTGGCGGTCGTGACCGATGACGAGAAGGTCCCCGTGATCCGCGTCAGCGCCTCCTATCGCGGCATGCTGCGCACGCGCACGGTGGACGAGACGACCAAGGAGTTCATCCGGGAAAAGATCAAGAACGCCACGCGCCTCATCCATGCGATCCGCACGCGCCGCGACACCATCCGGCGGGTCGTCGGGCTCCTCGCCGATATCCAAAGGGAGGCGATCCTGGAGGGAATGGAGAAGCTCAAGCCGCTTTCGCTCAAGGAAATAGCTTTTAAGACGGGGCTGCACGAATCCACGGTCTCGCGTATCGTCATGAACAAATATGTTCAGACGCCGATCGGCATCTTTCCGCTGCGCGATTTCTTCTCCACGGGGATGAAGAACGCCGCCGGTGAAGACGTCTCCGCCGAACGCCTCCGCTGTCTCGTGCGCGACATCATCGAAGAAGAGGACAAGACCCATCCCCTGTCGGACCTCGCCGTCGCCCGCATGCTGGCCGACAGCGAGAACGTTGCCATTGCCCGCCGCACCGTCGCCAAATACCGCGAAGCCCAGAACATCCCCCCCGCCTCCAAACGCAAACAGACCCTGCTGGACGCCTAAACACAAAGTCGCAAGGTCCCAAGTAAATACAAAACCTTTGGGAAGGTTTACTTTTGTGTGGGGGCTTGAGACGTTGAGACTTTGGGACGTTGGGGTGTTATGGTCGGATCACTTGCAGAGGGACCGCAGGGCGACGCCCGCGAGGGCCGCGGCGCGCCTGACGAGGACGAGGGTGGAATCGTCGAATTGGACCGGCATGCTGCGGTCGCTGGCGATATTGAGGACGCCAAGCACGGCCTCGCCGGTAGAGATGGGCATGACGATGGACGAGAAGGTCTCGGGCTGAGAAAGACGGTCGGCGACGGCGGGATCGACACGGTCCCCGTCGATGAGGAAAGCGCGCCTTTGCTCGAAGGCCAGTCCCGAGACGCCCGCGCCGGCCCGCACCTCCGTGTTGAGGACCACGTCCTCCGGAATGCCCTGGGCCGCGCGGATGGAAAGGATCTTCTTGCGGCTGTCCCACAGCATCAACGAGCCGCGGTTGCCGTTGGTGATATCCATCACGAGATCGAGAAAGAGCTTCAGGAACTCATCCTCGGTGTCGCCGCCGAGCCTTGCGGCGCGCTGCAGGGTATCCCGGCCCGCGGGACTGCGCGCGCCTTCCCGCAGGACCCATTCGGCGTACGAAAGGTCAAGGATGCGCCCCGTCAGATGCCCGACCATCTCCAGAAAGGAATGGATGCCCTTATATGAAAAAACACGCAGCTCCAAAAGCTGGCTCCACATCTCCTCGAGCGTGATGCTGAACTGCGCCGCGATGTCCGCGTAGCTCTGCTTGTCGCGGCGCTGCATGAAAACGATGGGGCCGATGACCATATAGCCCAGGATAAGGGAGGCGCCCGCCCCGCGGTTCACCTTGAGCGGGACCAGGTAATGCTTAAGCCCGGGTATGCATTCGAAGCTGAGGTCCTCATCGACGATCCCCTCCCCGCCCAGGAACATCGGCAGGCACGCCCGGCACAGTTTGTTGTGCGACGGATCGTTCTGCAGGTGGTCCGCGCAAAGCGCCGGCGCGTGGCTCATCTTTGTCAGGAAATTCCCCTGCGGGTCGACCGTCCGGACAGCGACGTTCGCGACCTCGGCAAAGCTATCCTGCATTTCCTGCAGCTCGCGCGGGCCGATCAGATCGCCCAGGACCGGATTGTTCTCGGCGTGGCCTCTCTCGATGCTCACGACGGCCTCTTATTGTTGACGGGAATCCCGAACTGGTTCATCTTTTTATAAAGGGTCGTGCGGTTGATGCCCAGCGCCCTGGCCGCTTCCTTCTTGTTCCATCCGCAGCGGTCGAGGGCGTCCAGGATAAGCTTGCGCTCGGGGTCCCGCAGGGCGTCCTTGAGGGAGCCTCCGTTTGAAGGCGCGGCCACCTCGGCCGGCGCCACTTTCTCGGCGCCGCGCAGGACGTTTTCCGGCAGGTCCGCGATCTGGATCATGGCGGTGCGCGTCAGGACACAGGCGCGCTCGATGACGTTCTCAAGCTCCCGGACGTTCCCCGGCCAGGCGTAGCCGAGCAGCCTCTCGAGGGCATCCTCGGCGATCCCGTTGATGGTCTTGTTCAAGTCTTTGGAGTGTTTCTCGATGAAATGCTCCACCAAAAGCGAAATGTCTTCCTTGCGGTCACGCAACGGCGGCAGACAGATGGAGATGATGTTGAGCCGGTAATAAAGGTCGTTGCGGAACCTGCCCTCTTTGATCAACTGTTCCAGATCCTGATTGGTCGCCGCGACGATGCGC
>JBLMXZ010000081.1:0-26330 GCA_050258015.1 Deltaproteobacteria bacterium | reverse complement strand
GTTCGCGGCAGATCATGCGGAAGGCGCCGTCGCTGATGCCCGCCAGAGGCGCCAGCAGGATGTTCGTGGGGATCACGAGGTTCCCTATCTTTAACATGGGCCTATTGTAGCAAAGACGGGCCGTTTCAGCCAGGTTAAAACAGCCCCGGGCGCGGCCGTCCTGCTCGAGGTCCGGAGACGGAGGGCCGATGTCCGGCAAACCCGTCCAGGGCCTTTCGGACTTCGGACGCCGGGCTTCGGATTTCGGCGGCCGAATTGACAAACCATCGACGCTGTGGTAGGATTAACAGTCATGAAAATCCGCCTTTTTTTCGCCTTCATCCTGTGTTTTTTCTTCGCGCACAGCGCCCTGGCTTTTTGGGTCTGGACCCCTGAAAGCAAGAAGTGGACCAATCCCAAGTTCGCCCCGAAAGAGAGCCCGCAGGAGCAGCTGGCCTTTGCCCAAAGTTATTATAAGGCAGAGGATTACGAATCGGCCATGCGGGAATTCAAGAAGCTCCTGAAGTATTACCCGGATGCGGTCGAGGCCCCGGAAGCCCAGTTCCACGTGGGCTTATGCCTGGAGGAGATGGGCAAGTATTACGAAGCGTATCAGGCATTCCAAAAGGTCATCGCCAAGTATCCCTTCAGCGCGCGCACCCAGGACATCCTGGAGAGGGAATACATCGTGGCCCAGAAGCTTCTGGATTATCGCACGAGTTTCGTGGGTATCGACATGACGGGGGAGAATGCGGCGGTGGAGGTCTTCCGGCAGATCATCGAGAACGCCCCGTACGGCAAGTACGCGGCGGCGAGCCAGTACAAGATCGGGCTCGTGAACAAGGCCAAGGGGTTCTTCGAGGACGCGACCAAAGAGTTCCAGAAGGTCGTGGACAATTATCCGGAGAGCGAATGGGCCGAGCCGGCCAAGTTCCAGATCGCCCTGTGCGCGGACCGGTCGTCGCTGGATGCCGCCTACGACCAGACGCTGACCGAAGAGGCAAAGGAAAAGTTCAGGGAATTCATCACCAAGCATCCCGACGCCGAGTTGTCGCAGCAGGCCACCGAGCGCATCGGCGCCCTGCGGGACAAGGAGGCCGAATCCCAGTACCTCGTCGGGCAGTTCTATGAGAAGCAGCGCGCCTTCAAGAGCGCCCGCATCTATTACAATCACGTCATCCAGGCCTATCCAAAGAGCCCCTGGGCGGTCAAGGCGCTCGAGAGGATACAGACGCTGGAGAGAGAAAGGTTGTAGGCCATGGGGAGGAACATGCGCAAGCGGCTTATCGCGGCGGCGCTGGGCGTCGGCCTCTTGAGCGGCTGCGGCTACACGACACGGGCCTTCGTCGCCAAGACGGGGTACCACGGCGTCTACGTCCGGCCTTTCGAGAACAAGGTCGATACCACGTCCGAGGAGAGCGTCGGCGGCCGGTTCCAGACATATTTCCCGCTTTTGGAGAACAGGATCACGAACGCCGTCGTCGACCGCTTCCTCTACGACGGAGAACTGCGTGTCGTGCCGCGGGACGATGCCGACATCGTCCTGTCGGGCGAGCTGGTCGATTACCGCCGCGACAGCCTTCGCGACGCCAACGACGACACGCCCCAGGAATACCGCATCACTCTTTTCGTCAATATCCGTCTCGAGGACAGCAAGACCGGGAAGCTCCTTTGGGAGAAGAAGGGTTTCGCCGGGGAGACCTCTTATTACACGACGGGCAGCTACGTGAAGACGGAGGCGCAGGCCCTGGAAGATGCGGTCGCGGACCTGGCCCGGCGTATCGTCGAGACGACGGTCGAAATATGGTAGAACCTCGTGTCACCGTCTTTTGGGGCAGCGAGGAGCCTGCCAAGCACAGGAAGCTCGCGCTCCTCGAGAAGAAACTCTTTCCCCCCGCCCTGCGAGAGCTCAATACGAACGTCTTTTACGCGGACGACAAGGAGCTGACCCCGGCCGCCCTGCAGGAGGCCTGCGCGTGCCTCCCGACGCAGGGGGCCCGGCAGCGTCTCGTCGTCGTCCGTTCGGCCCACCGTCTCACGGCCCCCGTGCTCCAGGTTCTGTGCGCGATCGCGCAGGAGACGGGGCCGGCGCCCTGCGCCGTTCTTGTCGATGTGTCTCCGCCGCGGGAGGGCGAGAAGGTGGTCGCGGCGCTGACTCAGGCCGGCGCCCGCCTCGAACGGTTCAAGAGCGACGCTGCGCCGAGCGTCTTCGATCTGGGCGCCGCCATCATGGACAGGCGGCCGCAGGCGGCCTTGCGGGTGTTGGCGGACGTGCTGGAGGACCGGCAGAAACCCGAGAAGCTGATGGGGGCGCTCTTATGGCAGTGGGAGAAGGGCAGGAAGTCCCGCAGGATCTCTCCGCAGGGCTATCAAAAAGGACTGGCCTTGATGGCGGAGACCGATCGGAGGCTCAAGACCTCCTCGGCCCGCCGTCAAGGCCGGTTGCTGCTTGAATTGCTGGTCGTTAAACTTTCTTGCCTAGCCTGAGGCACCCTTTTGGGCAGCCGAAGGCGCCCTTTTGGACAGCATGAGGGCCAGGCTCGATTTGCGCCGCGCCGCGGTGTTCCTGTGCAGGATGCCTTTTGTCACGGCCCTGTCCAGGCTGGCGTAGGCGATCTTCAGTTGTGCCTTCGCCTCTTCCAGCTGTTGTTTGGCAACGAGCGCCTTGAACCCTTTGAGGACCTTCTTGAGGTCCGCCTTGAGCCCGGCGTTGGACTGGGTGCGTTTCTTGTCGATGCGCAGTCTTTTGATGGCAGCTTTTCTTTGGGGCATGGGAACTCCTTTCTCAGAGGACGGAGTTTAGCATATCCGGCGGGTCTTTGTCAACAGGATTCCCCGCCGCCGGAAGCAGGGGCTCTTGGCCGTCCGTTTTTAGCTTTTAAGGGCCGGGAGCAAAGAGCCGGGAACCCGGAAATCCAATACGGGCCTATATGTCCGAGCACAGGTCTATCCTCAAATCCGCCTCGGTGATCAGCGGTTTTACGATGGTGTCGCGCGCCACAGGCTTTATCCGCGACATGCTCATGGCGGGCCTCTTCGGCACCGGGGCCGAGATCCAGGCCTTCTTCGTCGCCTTCCGCATCCCCAATATGCTGCGCGATATCATGGGCGAGGGCGCGGGCAACGCGGCGTTCGTGCCGGTCTTCTGCGAGGTGTTGCAGCAGAGGCCGCGCCGGGAGTTTTTGGACCTCGTCCACCGGCTGTTTTTCCTGGTGACGGCGGTCTCCCTGGCCGCCGCCGCGCTGGGCATCGTTTTTTCCCCTTTTATCGTGCGCCTGGTCGCCCCCGGTTTTTTGGGCGACCCCTTTAAGTTCTCTTTGAGCGTCGCGCTCAACCGGATCCTCTTCCCGTATCTGTTGTTTGTGACCCTCAGCGCCTTCCTGATGTCGGTGGCCAATGCCATGAAGTCGTTCGCCGCGCCGGCGGCGACCTCGGTCGCCTTCAACCTCGTCATGATCGCGGGTCTGGCGTCGCTGGGGTGGGCCGACGGGGGCAGGATCCAGATCTTGGCGCTGGCCGTCCTTCTGGGCGGGATCGTGCAGGTCCTGATCCAGCTGCCGTCCCTGGCCCGCCGGGGAGTGACGTTTTCCGTCCGGCGCCCCCGCGGCGTCCTGCGCGATCCTGTGATCCGCCGCATCGGCCGCCTGATGGCGCCGCGGATCGTCGGAACGAGCGTCTACCAATTGAACGTTTTCATCGATACCATCGTCGCGTCTTTGTCCGCGGCGGTGGGGGACGGGGGCGTGGCGGCCGTCTACTTCGCCAACCGCCTCGTGTACCTGCCGTTCTCGCTCTTCGGCGTCTCCGTCTCCAACGCCGCGCTGCCCAATCTCTCGGCGCACGCGGCCGCCCGGGACGAGGAGGCCTTCCGCGCGCTGACGGCTTTTTGCCTGCGCGTCGTCTTTCTGGGGGCGGCGCCTTTCTTCGTGGCCTTTCTCGTTCTGTCCCGGCCTCTCGTCGAGGCCGTTTTCGAGCGCGGCTCCTTCGGCGCGTATTCCACGGGCATCACGGCCACCGCGGTCGCCTTTTACGGGGCGGGACTTCTTTCTTATGCCGGCGCCCGCATCCTCTCCAGCGCTTTCTATGCCCTCCAGGATACCCGCACGCCCGTCAAGAGCGCGGCCCTGGGCCTGACGGTGAACGTGATCCTGATCGCCGCCTTCGTTTTTTGGCAGCGGTGGGGCATCGCGGGTCTCGCCCTTTCCAGCGCCCTCGGGGCGACCGCGAACGTCGCCTGGCTGGTCCATGCCCTGCGCCGCAGGATCCGTTTCTCCCTGGGCGCGGCGCTGCGCGGCATCCTGACGCCCGTGGTCGCCGCGGCGGGCGCGATGGGATTGGCCGTCCATGCGTTCTGGTACTACGGCCCCGCGCTCGGCGTGTCGCTGGTCAAGATGCTCGCGACGACGGCGCTGGGGGCCGCGGTCTATGTCGGCGCGCTGCGCGTGGCACGCGTGCATGAGATCGAGGATGTCATCCGATGGGTCTTAAGGAAGAAGTGAAGCGCTTCCCCGATGCGCCGGGCGTCTATTTCATGAAGGACGCCGCCGGCCGCATCATCTATATCGGCAAGGCGGTCTGCCTCAAAAAGCGCGTCCAGAGCTATTTCGCCCGCACGCCGGCGTCCCTCAAGACGCAGGTCATGATGGGCCGGGTGCGTGCCATCGACTACGAGAGCCTCGAGAGCGAACACGAGGCGTTGCTGCGCGAGGCGGAGCTCATCAAGTTCTATGAGCCGCCTTTCAACATCGTCCTGAAGGACGACAAGAGTTTCCCGTATATCAAGATCACGCAGGAAGATTTTCCGCGCGTAACGATCGCCCGGCGCCGGCGGGAGGAGGCGGGCGCGGATTATTTCGGTCCCTACACGGACGCGACGCGCTTGCGGCAGGCCGTCAAGATCCTGCGCAAGGCGTTCCCGTTCTGCAGCTGCCGCCGTTTCCCGAAGAGGCCGTGCCTGCGCTACCATCTCGGGCTGTGCCCGGCGCCCTGTTGCGGCAAGATCACGAAACGGGCCTACCGTGAGCGTATCCGTCGGTTGGAGGATTTCCTGGCCGCGCGCGATGAGGACCTTATCGCCGACCTCGGCCGGCGGATGCGGGCGCTCGTCAAGCGCCAGCGTTTCGAAGAAGCCGCCCGGATCCGCGATCAGCTGGAGGCGTTGACCCTCCTTATCGCGCTGCGCCCGCGCTCCGGGCGGGCCCCGGCCGTCGATGCGGATTTCCGCGCGCTGGGCCTCAAACGCCTGCCGCGCCGCATCGAGGCCTTTGACATCTCCAACCTTTACGGCAGGGAATCGGTGGGGTCCATGGTCTCCTTTTGGGACGGCCGCCCGGACAAGGACAATTACCGCAGGTTCCGTATCCGGACCGTGGAAGGCGTCGATGATTACGCGATGATGCGGGAGGTCGTGCGCCGCCGCTATGCCCGGCTCAGGGAAGAGGGGGCGCGCCTGCCCGACCTCATCCTGATTGATGGCGGACCGGGGCACCTCGCGGCCGCGGCCGGCGTCCTGGAGGAGTTGGGGGTGAATGTAGCGATAATTGCTATCGCCAAAAAGGAAGAATTGATTTATACTAAAGGCAATAATCAGCCCTTACGGCTTGGCGCCGGCTCCCCTTTGCTGCGCCTGATCCAGCGGGCGCGCGATGAGGCGCACAGGTTCGCCCTGAGGTACCACCGGTTGTTGCGCGGCAAGAATGCATTCGAAGAGCCCTAACTCCTTGACAGACTTCGAGAAGGCGGTATACGCGGCCGTTCTTGAGATCCCCCTGGGACAGACGCGCAGCTATGCCTGGGTGGCCCGGCGGATCGGCCGGCCCCGGGCGGCCCGCGCCGTAGGCAACGCCCTCAATAAAAATCCATATGCGCCGTTCGTGCCCTGCCATCGCGTCATCGCGGCGGATGGGTCCCTGGGCGGTTTCAGCGCGGGGCCGGCGAAGAAGAAGGCGCTGCTGGAGAGGGAACGGCGGCATAATTACTAATTTCCAATTTCCAATGTCCAATGGCCAACGAAGGAATAAAGACCCTTTATAAAGAGCAGGGATGTCAAAGGCCCCAAGGTCTTTGGTCTTCCTGGATAATTGGGAATTGAAGAATTAATCGGGAATCGGTAATTTCTAAGGCCGTTTCTTGTTTTTAATTGGTAATTGGGAATTAAGGAATTAATTGGGATTTGGTCATTGGGAATTGGTAATTGGCCTTTGGGAATTTAGCCTGGTTATAATCCGTCGTCTATTGTCCCCGGTAGGGGTTTCTGGAAGAGTTTTAACGGAGAGGAAGCCATGAATATCAGCGATATCCTGCGCATCATGTGTTCGCGAGACGGGTCGGACCTCTTTCTTAAGGTCGGCAACGTCCCGTACCTGCGTCTGTACGGCGAGCTGGTGCCGTTGCCGGATTTCCCGGCGCTGACGGCCGACGACCTGAAGACCTTCACGAAGAGCATCACGGACGAGAAGCACAGGCAGATATTCGACCAGGAGATGGACACGGACTTCGCCATGGATATCGAGGGGTTGGACCGTTTCCGCGTCAGCGTCTTTTACCAGCGCGGGGTGCCGTCCATGGTCATGCGGCGCATCAAAAAGAACGTCCCCGATTTCACGACCCTCAACCTGCCCGAGGAGGTCTTGAAGCATCTGTCGCAGGAACGCCGGGGGCTGGTCCTTCTCGCCGGCCAGGCGGGGCACGGCAAGTCGACGACCATCGCCAGCATGGTCGAATACATGAACCAGAACGTCTCCCGGCACGTCCTGACGGTGGAGGATCCGATCGAGTTCACCTTCACCGACAAGAAGTCCATCGTCAACCAGCGGGAGCTGGGCATCGATGTGGCTTCCTACCCGGCGGCGCTCAAGCAGATAACGCTGCAGAGCCCCGACGTCGTCTTCATCGGCACGATCCGCGACCTCGAGACGATGACGGCGGCCCTGATGGCGGCGGAGATGGGCATCCTGGTCCTGAGCACCGTGCACACGGTGAACGCCGCGCAGACCGTGCAGCGTCTCATCAATTTTTTCCCGCCGCACCAGCACAACGAGATCCGCATGCAGTTCTCTTTCCTTCTCAAGGGCGTCATCTCGATACGGCTCGTGCCGCGCTGCGACATAGCGGGCCGCATCCCGGCGCTCGAGATCATGACGTTGACGCCGACGATAAGCCGCCTCATCCGGGAAGGCGCCGCCGCGGACGTGACCCGCTATCTCGAGGAGGGCGACCTGTACGGCATGTGCAGCTTCAAACAGAGCCTTGCGGCGCTGGTGAAGGACGGCAAGGTGACGGCGGAAGAGGCGTACAAGTACGCCGACAGCAGGGAGGACCTGGAGCTTGAGATCAAGGGCATAAAGAGATTGCAGCGATAATCGACCGAAGACCGAGGTCCGGCGAAAAGATCGAAGTTCGAAGCCGGAAGTTCGAAGTTCGCAATGCAAAACAAAGATCGAGCGTCGATCTTCCGGACGGGGCCATCGGTCCTGGCCGCCCCGCGTCGAGTTTCGGACGTCTGATATCGAACCCCGAACATTGTTGATACATCCGATGAGAGAAGAGATAGCAGGGAAGATCAAGGTCGTCACCGAGACGCTCGAGCGGCTCAGGGGGTATCTTTGACGTCGAGAAAAAGGACGCGGAGATAGCCGTCCTGGAAGAGCGCATGCGCGCGCAGGAGCTCTGGTCCGATCAGACCGCGGCGCAGAAGGTCGTCCGCGACCTGAAGGCGCTTAAGGCCGTGGCCGAGCCCTGGCACGAGAACCGGCGCCGCATCACCGAGATCGAGGAGCTTTTTTCCCTCTCGGAGGGCGAGGACCCTTCTTTCCTGGGCCAGCTGAACGACGACCTCGACCGGCTGCGGGCGCAGCTCGATCGCCTTGAATTCACGGCGTTGTTGTCGGGCGCATTCGACCGTAACGACGCCATCCTGAGCATCAACGCCGGCGCGGGCGGCACGGAGTCCTGCGACTGGGTGGCCATGCTCCTGCGGATGTACGCGCGCTGGGCCCAGTCCCACGCGTATGAGACCACGATCATCGACATTCTTCCGGGCGAAGAGGCCGGCACGAAGAACGTCACGGCGGTGATCAAGGGCCTTTACGCGTACGGCTATCTGCGCGCCGAGGTGGGCGTCCACCGGCTCGTGCGCATCTCCCCTTTTGACGCCAACAAGCGCCGCCATACCTCCTTCGCTTCGGTGGACGTCATCCCGCAGGTGGAGGGGGACATCGAGGTGGAGGTCCGGCCCGAGGACATCAAGATCGACGTCTACCGCGCCGGCGGCAAGGGAGGGCAGCACGTCAACACGACGGATTCGGCGGTGCGCATCACGCATCTTCCGACGGGCATCGTGGCGCAGTGCCAGAACGAGCGCTCCCAGCATCAGAACAAGCAGGTGGCGATGAACATCCTGAAGTCGCGCCTCTACGAGAAGAAACGGCGCGAGCAGGAAGAGAAGCTGGCCGAGAATTACGGCGCCAAACAGAAGATCGAATGGGGCTCGCAGATCCGCTCCTATGTCCTGCACCCCTACACGATGGTCAAGGACCACCGCACGGACTGCGAGATCGGGGATGCCAACGGCGTCCTGGACGGCAAGCTGGACAGATTCATCGAGGCGTACCTGCGGCAGAGCCGCCTGACAAAATAAAGAACGCAGGGGTTCCAAGGTCCGCAGTCCCATGCCTCAAACAGGACCAGGTGCGAAAGAGGCAGGGAAGCAGGGTTTCAACGTCGCAACGTCCCAAGGTCCCAAGTAAGACCAGAAGAACGAAAAACCCCAAACCCGAAAAGCCGCTTTTTTTGTCTTTGTTATTGCTTGTGACGTTGAGACCTTGGGACCTTGAGACTGACTGAGGGCGCGGAAGGCGCATATAACGGATGCTTAAATACATCGTCAACAAGATCATGGGGTCGCAGAACGAGCGGGTCCTGCGTTCGTTGAAGCCGCTCGTCGCGGCGATCAACGGACGGGAACCCGAGATGCAGGCGCTCTCGGACGCGCAGCTGGCGGCCAAGACCGTCGAGTTCAGGGCCCGCATCGCGCGGACGCTGGAGGCGCAGGGGCACGACGGCGCCGATAAGGAACGGCAAAAGAAGATACGCGAGCAGACGCTGGAGGAGGTCCTGCCCGAGGTCTTTGCGGTCGTGCGCGAGGTCTCCCGGCGCACCATCGGCCTGCGGCATTTCGACGTCCAGATGATCGGCGGCATCGTCCTGCACCGGGGCGGCATCGCCGAGATGGCGACGGGCGAAGGCAAGACGCTGGTGGCGACCCTGCCGGTCTATCTCAACGCCCTGCTGGGCCGCGGCGTCCACGTCGTCACCGTCAACGACTACCTGGCCCGCCGCGACCGCGAGTGGATGGGGCCCATCTACGAGTTCCTGAATCTTACCGTCGGCGTCATCCAGCACGATATGATGCCCGAGGACAAGCAGCACGCCTACGCCTGCGACATCACCTACGGCACGAACAACGAGTTCGGGTTCGACTACCTGCGGGACAACATGGTGGCGGACAAGCGCCAATGCGTCCAGCGCGACCTCCATTACGCCATCGTGGACGAAGTGGACTCGATCCTGATCGATGAGGCGCGCACCCCGTTGATCATCTCGGGGCCCACCGACGATTCCGTGGACAAATATTACGCCATCAACCGGATCATCCCGCAGTTGAAGCGCCGCGTCATCCTCGAGAAGGACGAGATCGACGCCAAGTACAAAGGTATCGATCTCGCCGAGGGGTACGATGCCGTGGTCGACGAGAAGAACCATACCGTCAACCTGACCGAGGCGGGGATCAGCAAATGCGAGCAGCTCCTGGGGGTCGCGAGCCTCTATGACGATCTCTCCGGCGAGTGGGCCCATCACGTCACGCAGGCCATCAAGGCCCACGACCTCTTCGAGCGCGACGTCGATTACGTCGTCAAGGACGGCAAGGTCGTCATCGTCGACGAATTCACGGGGCGGCTCATGCCCGGCCGGCGCTGGTCCGACGGCATGCACCAGGCGGTCGAGGCCAAGGAAAAGATGCGCATCGAGCGCGAGAACCAGACGCTGGCGACGGTGACCCTGCAGAATTACTTCCGCATCTACGAAAAGCTTGCCGGCATGACGGGCACGGCCTTTACCGAGGCCAACGAGTTCAAGCAGATCTACAAACTCGACGTCGTCGTCATTCCGACGAACCGTCCGCTCCAGCGCGCCAATCACGCCGACTCCATCTACAAGTCCGTTCCGGGCAAGTTCAAGGCCGTGGTCGAGGACATCAAGGAGAATCACGCGAAGGGGCGTCCCGTCCTTGTCGGGACGATATCGATCGAAAAGTCCGAGATGCTCTCCGGCATGCTCACGCGGGTGGGGGTGACGCACAACGTCCTCAATGCCAAGTACCACGAGCGGGAGGCGCACATCGTGGCCCAGGCCGGGCGGTACAAGGCCGTGACCATCGCCACGAACATGGCGGGCCGCGGGACGGACATCGTCCTGGGCGGCAACCCCGAGTACATGGCCCGGCAGATCCTCGCCGCCCGCAAGATCGATACGGACCACCCCGACCACAGGGCCGAGCTCGAAAAGATCCTGCCGCAGCTCAAGGAAGAGGCCCGGGTGGAGCACGATAAGGTCGTGGCGGCGGGGGGTCTGCACGTCATCGGCACCGAGCGCCACGAGGCGCGGCGCATCGATAACCAGCTGCGGGGCCGCAGCGGCCGCCAGGGCGATCCCGGCAGCTCGCGTTTTTACGTTTCCTTATCCGACGACCTGATGCGGCTTTTCGGCTCCGAGCGCATGGTGGCGATGATGGAGCGGTTCGGCTTCGAAGAGGATATGGTCATCGAGCATCCGTGGATATCGGGCCAGATCGAGCGCGCCCAGCGCCGCGTCGAAGAGTACAATTTCGAGATCCGCAAGCACCTGCTGGAATACGACGACGTGATGAACAAGCAGCGCGAGATCGTCTACGCCCAGCGCCGCACGATCCTGGAGGGGGAGGACCTTAAGGGCTATCTCTTTGAGGTCCTGGCCGAGGTTGTCGGGGAGGTCGTCGACCGTTCGTGCCCGCCGGCCCTCTCGGCGGAGGAGTGGGACTGGCTGGGCCTGGAGGGTTGGGTCCGGCAGAAGCTGGGACCGGCTTTCCCCTACGACAAAGAGAAGATCGCGCAGATGAGCCACGATGAGGTGCGGGAATACCTCGAGCAGGCCGCCCGCGTCTTTTATGAGGCCAAGGAGGCCTCCCTCGGCGCCGACCACGCGCGCCGGCTCGAGCGCATGGTGATGCTTCATGTCATCGACAGCCGCTGGAAGGACCATCTGTACGCCATGGACAGTCTGCGCGAGGGCGTGCGGCTGCGCGCCTACGGCGGCCGGGACCCGTTGATCGAATATCAGCGCGAGGCCTACGACACCTTCGCCGACATGATGGCGCGCATCAAGGAGGAGACGGTAGAGCTCCTCTTCCGCGTCCAGATCATCGAGAAAGGCCCGATACGCAGCGTCTTCGGCTCCGTCCCGCAACAGGCGGACCACAAGGAGTTTTCGGGGCTTTCGCGCGAGGCCGCGATGCAACGCCAGCGCCGGCAGGAGGAAAACCCCGAGGGCGAGGGCGGGGAGGAGGCGGCTCCCAAGGCCGCGCCCGTCCGCCACGACGGCCCCAAGGTCGGCCGGAACGACCCGTGCCCCTGCGGCAGCGGGAAGAAGTACAAGAAGTGCCACGGACAATAATAATGGCGATAGGCGAGAGGCGATGGGCCATAGGTAATGAGCCGATGCGTCTCCCCGGAATGGGAAACCAGCCTATCGCCTATAGCCCATAGCCAAGCGCCTAACTTATGTTTAAACGTTTACGTGTCTCCCTGACGCATCCGTTCCTTCTCGCTGCGGCGAGCGCGGCGCTTCTGCGGCTGGCGTATCCGACCCTGGACCTGTGGATAACGGCGTGGTTCGGTCTGCTGCCGCTTTTGGCGGCGACGGCGCGGCAGAAGCCGCAGCAGGCATTTGGGACGGCGTTTTTCGCCGGTTTTCTTTTTTTCCTGGCGACGCTCTACTGGGTCGTTCATGTCACCGCCGCAGGCGCGGTGGTCCTTTCCTTTTACTGCGCTCTCTATTTCGGCCTTTTCGGCCTGGCGTTCCGCCTGGCGCGCGGCTGGTTCTCGTCGTGGCTCGTCCGTTCTTTGTGGTCCGCGGCTTTCTGGGTGCTCCTGGAATACCTGCGGGGACATCTCTTCAGCGGGTTTCCGTGGGCCCTGCTGGCCTACAGCCAGACGGAGAATCTCCTGGCGATCCAGGTCGCCGACCTCATCGGCGCCTACGGCGTGTCGTTCTTGCTCGTTTTCGTCAACGTCGCGTTCTTTGAGATGCTGGAACGGCGCGCCGACCCGCCGGTCCTCGCCCTGCGGCGCGCCGGAGTCGTCGTCGCCGTCATCGCCGCATGGCTGGGCTACGGCGCGGCGCGGCTCTATCAGGACCCGCTGCTTTCCTCCCCTTTGAGCGTGGCGGTCGTCCAGGCGAACATCGCCCAGGAGATCAAATGGGTCCCCCGTTTCTCCCCCAACATCTCCGAGATCTACGCGCAGCTGACGAGCCTTGCCGAATTGCGGGATGACCCCGATGTCGTCGTCTGGCCCGAAACGTCCGTGCCCGATTACCTGGAGATAGGCGTCAACGACGGGCCGCTTCGGGACCTTGCGCGGCAGGGGGGGCGCCCGCTTTTTGTGGGAGCGGTGCGTATGGACGGCTTCGATTATTTCAACAGCGCGCTCCTTTACCTTCCTTCTGGAAGGCCGCCCCGCGTTTATGATAAACTGCACCTGGTGCCCTTCGGCGAGTTCCTGCCGGGCCGCACGCGCGTGCCGTTCCTGGCCAAGCTCGTTCCCATCGAGGATTTTACCCGGGGCCGGCGCATCACGATCTTCCCGCTGTACGGGAAGCGTTGTCCCCGGATACGGGCCGGCGTCCTTATCTGTTTCGAGGACATCTTCCCGGACCTGGCGTCCGCGTTCGTGGTCCGGGGGGCGGATTTTCTGATCAACATGACCAACGACGGCTGGTTCAAGGACACGGCCAGCCCGTATCAGCATTACCAGGCGTCGGTCTTCCGGGCCGTGGAGAACCGTGTCTATGTGGTGCGGGCCGCCAACACGGGGATATCGTGCATCATCGACGACACGGGCCGCCGGGTCGCGCGCGTCGAAGACGCGTCGGGGAAGCCGACCTTCGTGATGGGCACCGCGGCGGGCTTTGTCTATCGAACGGCCCGCCGGGCGGTGTATACGTATTTCGGCGCGCTTTTCGTCGGATGCGTCCTTGTGGCGGTTCTGGCCGGGCTCTTCGTCGGCGTGCGCAAACGCAGGGCGGGAGAATGAAGGGGTCGCGTTGCTGGGGATGGGGGGTCGTGCTGGCCGCCGTGTTTTGGGCGCATAGCGGCGTGCGCGCCGATGTAGGCGATCAGCGGCGGACCCTGGCGCTGGACTATTACCGCGGCCTCGTCTACTTCGAATCGGGGCATTATGACGAGGCCCTCGCGGAGTTCCGGAAGGTCGCCGATATCGATCCCGAGTATAAGTTCGTGCGGCGCTACCTGGAGAAGGCCGAGGGCATCCTTAAGACGCACCGCGCCGACGTCCTCGGCGTGCAGGAGACCGAGGTGGAGGAAGGCGGGTCGGATCTCTACTTCGTCGGCAAGTCTTTCTTTGAAAAGGGGGACTACCGGCGGGCCGCCGAGGCCTTCAAGGCGGTCCTCGCCAAGGACCCCGGCGATCACTTCGCGCAGTATTATCTGCGCTTGTGCGAGCAGACTCTCGGGGAGAAGGTCGAGACGGTGATCGCGCAAGGGGGGGTGCCCGCCCCGGTCGACAAGACGTCGGTGCTCGAGCGTTCCGTCGCCTACATGAAGGACGACATCGAAGAGCGTCAGGCCCAGATGTCGTTCTATGAGAAGAAGGCCGAGCGCCGCATGCGGCGCGACGAGACCATCCGTAAAAAAGAGCAGGCTCTCGAGCGGCAGCGGGAGCTTTTGGAAGAGGAGAGAGAGGATTATCTGGCCGAGCGGCAGCTTTCGGCAAAGGCCGAGCGGCTGGGCAAGGAGATGGACAAATGGCGCACGATGCGCGAGCGCCTGGAGTCGAAGGAACCGGGGGTGGCGGCGGACCTGACGGACTATCCCGTCACCCTCAACCGGGGCGAACAGTACTATAAGCTGATGGAGGAGGCCCTGCGGGCGAGCCGCTGGCAATCGGCGTCCCTCAACGCCCTGAGCGCGGCGGTCGCGTACTGCGATGCGGTCCTCATCTATTATAACGGGGTCAAGAGCGTTTTCCCGGCCCACAGCAACATCATTTCCCTGCTTAAGGATAATGTCCGCCGCGCCGACGCCGATGAGCACATCGAGCATCTGCGGGCCATGTTCAGCCTCCAGGCCGTCGTGGAGGATGAGGCACGGGCCTACACGCGTTCCGACGCGCTCTTCCTGGCGGATAAGGCCAAGAAGATCGTGGCCTGGTGCCGGACATTCCTGCCTTAACGACGAGGAGAAAAAATGAAGAAAGGACGCATCCTTTTCCTGGCAAGCTGTTTCTTCGCGCTATCGGGACCGCTTTGGGCGGCGGACCAGGTGGCCGTTGAGATCCATTATCAGAGCGGCATTAAATATTTCAAACGCGGCCTCTACGATAAGGCGATCGAGGAGTTCGGGAAGACGCTGGAGCTGGACCCGCAGCAGACGGACGCCCGGGAGTATCTGGAGAAGGTGCGCGCGCTCCAGAAGACCTACCGGCCCGCCGAGGCCCGGGAGAGCGCGGACGCCGAGATCAGGACCCTTTATGACGAGGGCCGGCGTCTCTACAGGGCGAAGCGGTACGAAGAGGCCATAGAGGTCTTCAACAAGATCCTGGTGTTGAAGCCCATCGATGATTTCGCCTCCTACTATCGGGAAAAGAGCGAGGTCCTTCTGTCGCGGCAGCGGGAGCGCGCCCGGAAACTCGAGGAGGGCCGGCGTTCCGGAGAAGGGGAGGGGCCGGCCGCCGCCGCGCCTGCGCCTGTTGCAAAGGCGCCGCAGGTCCATGAGGAGGCGGCGGCTCCCGGCGGCGGGCGGGAGGAGCGCCTGAGCCGCGCCGAGCTGCGCCGGCAGGAGAAGATACGTCTTCAGGAGGATAAGCGCGCCGAGGCACAGCGGCGCCGCGAGGCCCGGCTGCGCCTGCGCGAGGAGAAACGGCAGGAAAAGGCGACGCGCCGTCAGGCCGTCCGCGCCCGGGGGGACCGGCAGGCCGCAGAGCATGAGCAGCAGCAGGCGGCCGCGCTCGACAAGCGCGCGGCGCGCGACGCGCTCGTAGGACAGCGCCGTGAGATCAAGGAGCATTTCCTGGAGGGGGTGAGCGCCTACGGCCGCAAGAACTACCAGGAGGCGATCACGATCTTCCGGGACGTCGTCAAGGCCGAACAGAGGACGGGCGCGCTCTATACGAGTTCGGCCCGGCGCCTGATCGATAAGGCGCGCAAGAAGATGGAAGAATGAATGCCTAAGACGGAGTCCGAAGATAGAGAATAGAAAATAGAGGATAGTCCGGGTCGGGGAGGTGGTTCCGTGGCGCGAGAGGAGACTATTCTCTATTCTCGATTCTCTATCCGCGGGATCCTTAACGTCAGGGGTGTCGTATGAGCCTGAACATCGAGGTCGTCAAGATAGAGAAGCCCGAGAACGTCAACGTCGTTATCGGCCAGGCGCATTTCATCAAGACGGTCGAGGATCTCTACGAGGCGTGCGTCAACGCGGTGCCGGGCATCAAGTGCGGCATCGCTTTCTCCGAGGCCTCCGGCGCCTGCAAGGTCCGGCTGGAGGGGACGGATGAAGGGCTCAAGCAGCGCGCCGCCGCCCAGGCGCTCGCCGTCGGCGCCGGACATGTTTTTTATATCTTTCTGGACGGAGTCTTCCCGATCAACGTCCTCAACGCCGTCAAGGCCGTCCCGGAGGTCTGCCGGATCTTCTGCGCGACCGCCAATCCCCTTGAGGTCGTTGTCGGCGCCACACCCTCCGGCCGGGGGATCCTGGGCGTCATCGACGGCGCGGTCCCCCAGGGCATCGAGGGCGAGCAGGACGTCCGTTGGCGCAAGGAGCTCCTGCGTAAGATAGGATATAAACGTTAAGACCCCGCGTCTTCGCGGGATTGTCGCGGGATGTCCCGGGCCGCGCGGACGGCCGGGGGCCCGCTCGGGATCTTCATGAGCCGGAAGGAATTTTTTCGCAAGATCAGTTATGGGATGGGACGCGGCGCCATCGGCCTGTGTGACGCGGCCGCGCGCGTGGTGCCCCTTTCCCTGCTCTACGGGCTGGCGCGGTTCATGGCCTTTTTCGGTTTCCGGCTCGCCCGCCGCCACCGCGCTATCGCGCTGGACAGCCTCAGCCGCGCCTTCGGCCAGGAGAAGACGCCCGCCGAGATCCGGGCCATCGCCGAGGAGTGTTTTTACTCCATGGCGGGGACGGCGGTCGAGTTCTTTATGTTCATGAGGCATCCGGAGCGTATCCGGCGCTTCGTCTCCATCGAGGGGATAGAGAATCTCGACGCGGCCCTCAAGAAAGGATGCGGGGTCGTGGCCGTCAGCGCCCATTTCGGCAGCTTTCCGCTGCTTTTGTCGAGGCTGGCGCAGGAGGGCTACGGTATCCATTCCGTCCTGCGGCACATGCGCGATCCGGGCCTGGACAGGTTTTTCGAACAGAAGCGCCACGGGATGAAGGTCGGTTCCGTTTACACCCAGCCGCGCCAGGAGTGCGTGAACGGGAGCCTGCGCGTTCTGCGCGACAACGAGATCCTGTTCATTCAGCTCGACCAGAATTTCGGCACGGCCGGCATCTTCGTCGATTTCTTCGGGGAAAAAGCGGCGACGGCCACGGGCCCCATCATTTTTTCGCTGCGCACGGGAGCGCCTCTCGTGCCGATGTTCATCCGCCGCCTCAAAGGGCCGCGGCATCATATCGAGATCCTTCCCCCTCTTGAGATCGATACGCGGCGCGAAAAGGAGGAGGCCGTGTTCGCGATCGTTCAGGAGCTGACCGGCATCATCGAGCAGCAGATCCGCCGGTATCCCCACGAATGGGGCTGGATCCATAAGCGCTGGAAGGCCCGGCCGAAGCCGGAAAAATAGAAAGAGTCGATAGCATGGGCTCGTGGCTCCTGGCTCGTAAAATCAAATGCAAAACCTAAGAGCAAAGAACCGACGGCAAAAGTGCCGATAGGCGTATTGTGATCCGCCGTTTTATTTATAGGAGGCAAAAATGGCTTCTTCTAAAAAGACACGCTCCGCGTTGAAGATGCTCATCGGCGCCGGGGTCGTGGTGCTTGGTCTTTTGTGCGGCCTTGCGTTTTTTCCGGAGCTTAAGCGGGTCGTCCTGGGTTGTCTGGGTCCGGGGCTGGTGCTTGTCGGGCTGGTGATGATAGCCGTGGCGAAAGAGTAATCGAAAGACCCAACGAAGTCCGAATTCCGAGACCCGAAGACCGAGAAGTCAATTCAGGATATTTCCGATTTCGGACATCGGACCTCGGATTTCGAAGCGTGTTGTGGGGTCTAAACAAGGAGACAGCATGTCCATACTGGCAAAAAGTATCACATTGACGCGCGAGGCGTCGGTCACAAGGAAGTTCCTGGCGGTTACCGGCTTTTCGGCGCTGCTCGTTGTCGCGTCGCTCGTCAAGATTCCGCTGTTTTTTACGCCCGTGCCGGTGACGCTGCAGACCTTCGTCGTCCTTCTGGCCGGGGCGTGCCTGGGGCCGGTGTACGGCGCCATGAGCGTCGGCCTGTACCTGGCTTACGGCCTGTTGGGGGCGCCGCTCTTTGCCGGCGCGACAGGGGGTCTCGTGTATCTCGCGGGCCCGACCGGCGGTTACCTGATGGGTTTCCTCCCGGCGGCGGTGCTCGTGGGGTTCGCGCGGCAGCGCCTGTCCCGTCCCGCTTTCTGGATGAACTACCTGGTGATGCTTTCCGGGATCGCGGTCATCTATACCTGCGGCGGCCTGTGGCTCTCCTGCGGATACGGCTGGGATCTTCGTCAGGTCGTGCTCCTGGGGATAGGGCCCTTCATCGGCGTCGACCTTGTCAAAGCGTTCCTGGCGGCCGTCCTGAGCCGCTAGGGCGCAGGCAAAAAGCCTTGTTGCAGGCGTCAAGTATCAGGTACCGGGTAAAAGCATTTGCCTGATACGTGCCGTTGCGGCTTCTCCGGGAGGGAGGATCCATGAAGATCAGCGAGCTGATGACGAAGGACGTTCGGACCCTGGCACCCGATACCCCTGTTTCTCAGGCCGTGGCTCTTCTGGTCGAGCTCAAGATCAGCGGCCTGCCCGTCGTGGATGCGTCGCGCAAGCTGGTCGGCATCTTCACCGAGAAAGACGTCCTCAAGGCGGTCCTGCCCAGCTATGTCGCTCAGGTCGGCCCTTTCGTTTACGAGAACAGCCCCCAGACGATCAAGAACAAGGTCGCCAAGGTCGCGCTGACCCGGGTGGGCGATCTCATGCAGCGCGACGTCGTCAAGGCCGGCGTGGCGACCTCCGTGAGCGAGGTCGCGCGCATCATGGTGACGCAGAACGTCCGGCGCGTCCCCGTGGTCGATGGCGACGGTAAAATAGCGGGGATCGTTTCGCGTTCGGACGTCCTGAGGCACTTGTTGACATGAGCGTCCCGGCGTTCTTTGGTGTTCTCTGCGAAAGCCACGGCCCATGACGAGCTTCATCGGTAAATTTCTCTCGATCTTTGTCCTGGCGGCGGCGAGCGCCCTCGGCGGCGAGCGCGCGGGGTTGAACGCGCATCAGGCGCTCGCGGTGGCCATCTTCGTCGCCTCGATCAGCGGGACGCTCTTCTTTTGGGAGGTCCGGCTGGGTTTCGCCTTTCTCGGGACGGTCATCCTCGTCCTCACGAACGCCATCCCCCTCGAGCAGTTGATCACCTACGCGTCGCTCGACGTCATCCTTTTTCTGGTGGGGATGATGATCGTCGTGGGCCTCCTCAAATACGCGGGGTTCTTCGCGTGGATCGTCGAGCTCATCCTGCGCATGCGGCATCTGACCGCGCGTCGTTTCGTGGCGGTCATCACCTGCGTCTCGGCGGCCCTGTCGGCGACCACCGGGGAGGTCGTCTCCATCATCTTCATGGTCGCGGCGATCCTGGAGATCTGCGATTACTTCGAGACCGACCCCATTCCCTATATCCTCATCTCGGTCTTCGCGACGAACATCGGCTCGGCGGCGACGGTGCTGGGCAATCCGATCGGCATCCTGATCGCCTCGAAGTCCGGGCTTACCTCGGAAGATTTCCTCCTCAGGGCGCTGCCGCTGTCGGTCCTGTGCCTGGCGGTGATGCTGGTCATCGTCCTGGTATGGTACCGTAAGGCGCTCGATGCGTTCGACGTCAAGATCAAGGAGCTGGGCGCCAACGACATACTGATACGCCTTATCTCCGTGCCTATCGGGCGGGAGCTTAGGGTGGGGCTGGCGCTGATGGCGGTGACGATGGCCCTCATCACCGTGAGCCATCGCCTGGAACTCTTTCTGGGGCTGGAAAACAATGCCGTCCTTATGGTCGTCCCTCTGGCGATGGCGGCCCTGGTCATGCTTTGGAAGCGCGACCGGGCCCGCGACTTCGTGGAAAAGGACGTCGAGTGGTGGTCGCTGCTGTTCTTTATGATGCTCTTTGCCCAGGCCGGGACGCTCAAGCATACGGGCGCCACGGATGTCTTTGCGCAGGGGGTGATGGGGTGGGCGCACGGCAGCCCCGGCGTCCTCGGCAGCCTTGTCCTGTGGACCGGCACGATCGGCTCCAGCCTTATGGACAACGTCGTCATCGTGGTGGCGGCCATCCCCATCATCAAGAGTTTCCCCGCCACGGGCGCGGCGATGGAGAATTTCTGGTGGGCGCTGCTTTTCGGCGGGTGCCTGGGGGGCAACATCACCATGATCGGTTCCACCGCCAACATCGTGGCGATCGGTGTTCTGGAAAAAGAAAAAGGGATCCGCGTCAGTTTCTTCCAGTGGCTTACCGTCGGTTCGATCGTGGGGATCGTGACGACCGCCTGCGTGTGGGGGGCCTTGTGGCTTGCTCATCGTTGACGGGCACGATGTCGGCGCGTCATTGATCTGCGGACCGCGATACTACGCAAGGGGGAGGGCATGGAACACAAAGAACGCAAGAAAAGGCGTTATTTCCTGACGGGGCTGCTGATCGTGGTGCCCCTGCTCGTCTCGGTCTACCTTTTCGTTTCCCTCTTTTCTTTTTTTGACAATATCCTGGGCCGCTACATCAACGGATGGGCGGTCGATTATTTCGGTTTCCACGTGCCGGGACTCGGCATATTGCTCTTTGTGCTCGTCATCTTCGTAACGGGATTCTTCGCGACGAACTTCATCGGCCGCAGGCTCGTGGCGTATTTCGAGCGTCTTTGGACGCGGTTCCCGGTGGCGGGCCGGATATACACGGCCGCCCAGCAGGTGACGCGTTTCCTCTTCGGCTCTTCGATGTCGGTTGGGGAGCCGCGCAAGGTCGTTCTCGTGGAATATCCCCGCAAGGGCCTGTATACCATCGGCTTCGCGACCAAGGAATCCGACCCGCACGCGTGCGCCAAGAGCGGCCAGCGCCTCGTTAACGTCCTGATCCCTTCGGTCCCCAGCCCTCTGACCGGTTTTCTCGTCCTCGTGCCGCGCGAGGAGCTCATCTTTCTCGACATCGGTGTCGATGAGGCGATGAAGATCATCATCTCCGGCGGCGTCCTTGATGCCAAGGACACCATCCCGAGCAAGCCTGCTTTCTTATCGGATTAGTCGAGGCGGGAGCGTCGTTCCCGCGCGAGCGGGCGAAGGGCGAGCGCCTGCAGCAGCTTCAGGGCCAGCAGGAAGGCGAGCGTTGCCGGGATGCCGCGTGAGGGGATGAGAAGAAGCGGCACCGCAAAACTTCCCAGACAGGCGCCCGCCAGGTCCAGGCCGTAAAGCTGTCCCGCCAGCGCCGTGTCCCTGTCCGTTGCTTCTTCGTTTGTCGTCGTCGTCCTCCCGTCGCCCCGCCGGTAGATTCCGTAGACGAGAGGCAGTTCTATTCCCACCAGCGTCCCTGTCAGGAACCCCGTCAGGAGAAAGAGCGTATATCCGCCCGTTTCCCGGCCGGCTCCGGAAGAGAATGCCTTGACGATGAGAAGGGCAAGGGCCGTCACGAGGGCGGGGATGAGGATCTCGACGGCGATCAGCGTCTTGACCGTCCGCCGCGCGGGTTTCAGCATGCGGCCGGCGGCCGCGCCGGCGGCCGTGCCCGCCATGAAGGCCGCCGTAAAGACGCCGAGCCAGGCGTAGAGGATCCCCCAAAAGGCCTGGAAGGCGAGGAGCGTCGTCATGTACGCGGACATGGAATAGAATCCCGAGGTGAAGACGGCGAGCTTTAGAACGCCGCCCTGCCGCCGCCGGCGTCCCAGGAAGCGGCCGAGAAAGCCGAAGGCGAGGAGGAGGGCGGCCAGGAGACCGGGCGTCGTGCGGCGAAAGCCGCTGAAGACGAGGGGAAGCTTTTTGGAGAACTGGGCATAAGAAAGCGCCAGGGCATCGTAGAGACCGCACGGCCTTAAGTCCGTGTTCGGCTGCGCCTGCCGGAGGGCATCCGTCATCATGGCCTTGAACCAGCGGCGGTCGTCCTCGTTGAGCCGTATATTGAGATAGGACGGATTGACGAGAAGGGCCGGGATGGCAAGCCGTTTCTGCGTGCCGGCCATGATCTTGGGATCGAGGGGCACGGGCCTCCGGGAGGCGAGGAATATCGTCATGCTGTCGCCGGGGATCGCCTCGACATAGGGGAAGACGCTCGCGAGGGTCTTTTCCAGGCCGGCGTTGACCCGTTTGAGGGGGTCGCTGAGAAAAGTGAGCGATCCCCAGGTCGTGACCGCGCACACCCCGTCGGGCGAAAGATGCCTGTCGATCCGTGCGAAGAAATCCCGCGTGTACGTGCGGTTGGCGGCGAGCGACGTGGGCAATCCCGCATGGAGGAAGACGACGTCGAACCTGGTATCCGTCGTGTCGAGGGCCCGCCGGGGATCCAGCGCCGCGACGGTGACGCGCGGGTCGCGCAGTTCCTTTTGGATGCTGGGCACCGGCAGGCGCGCGAGCAGCCGCATGAGCACGGGGTCGGGTTCGATGGCCGTGACCTGCCGCACGGGATATTTCAGGATCTCGCCGAGAAATCCTCCCGCCGCGTGGCCGATGAAAAGGACGCGTTGGCTGGCCGGTTTGGCCAGGAGGGTCAGATCGACGAGGTCTTCGACGGTGGCCGTGTCCGGGTTGGGCACGGCAAGGATCGGCACGCCGTCGTAAAAGACGTTGAACTGGTCTTCCTGGCGCGTGATGGTGATATTGCCGGCGAGCGAGTTCTCCGACACCAGGACCGTTCCCTGAGGCCATTGTTTTTCGAGGCTCCAGCGTTGCAGCCGGCCGGCAAAGATCATGCCGGCCACGGCGGCGGCCGCCAAAAGAACGGCCGCGCCCCGCAGCGCCGTCCGGCGTTGTGTCGCCGCCAGGCACGCGAAGGCCGCGGCGTCCAGGAGGCAGACCAGAAAGACGATGGTCGTCGCGGAGAACAGGCGCAGCAGGAGGAACGTGAAGAGGATGCCGCCGGCGAGAGCGCCGAGGCACTCGAAGAGATAGACCGCGCCGACGGAACCGGTCCCCCTTGCCGATGGATTGACGCTGTCGATCCATCGGCAAGCGAGGGTGAACAGGGCCCCGTCCGCCAGCGCGAGAGGGGCGAGCACGGCGCCGCACACGAGGACGATCTGGCCGAGCGTGAGCACCTCGCCGGCCGCAAGACCCAACAGCGGATGGGCCAGGCGGGCGATCAGGAGCGCCGCCGGCAGCGCGCACAGGAACAGGAGCAGGCAGGCGGCATAGCCCCGCGCGGCCGGCCGCAGACGGCCGAAGGGGCGCGCGAAGAAGGCGCTCCCCGCCGCGCCTGCGAGGAGCCACGAGACGAACATGATGCCGACGGTCAGTTCGTTGCCGCCGAAGACGGCGAGAAGTTCCCTCAGGAGCAGCGTCTGCGCGATGACCGCGCTCAAGCCCTTGATAAAGACCGCGCTCCGGAAAGCCCGCAGGTTCGTCATAGGCACCATCATAACATTGCGGCGTCGCTTTTTAAAGAGGGCATAACAGCGTTCCGGGGTACCAAGGTCTCAGCGTCTCAAAGTCCCAAGGTCTTAAGAAAAACCATCGCCAAGTATTGTCTGAATCGGCGATCAGGGTATCAGGATATCCGAACGGAGAATATCAGGGTACCAGGACATCAGGAATTGCCCTGCGTCTTGTTTCGTCCTGATGACCCGATATTCTGATGTCCTGCCTGATATCCTGATAACCGCTTTTAACCTGAGATTGCTAGTTTTCCGGACGGCTGGAAAAGTGTTTCCTCGGGCGGTGTCTTTTACTATAATATAGGAATATGAAGACGTTATTGACGGGTCTTATTGTTCTGTGCCTCAGGGCGGCGTCGGCGGACGCCGCCGTCGTCATCAAGGGTAAGAAAGGGGCCTGGTCGCTCGAGGTGGACGGCGCGCCCTTTGAGATCAAGGGCGTGGGCTGCGGTATCGCCCGCGGCACGAACGGCGAGGATTACCTGCAGATGGCCAGGGACATGGGCGCGAACGTGGTGCGCACGTGGGGCACGGACCAGGGCACCCAGGAGTACCTCGACCATGCCGCCGAGCTGGGCCTCAAGGTGATCGCGGGCATCTGGATCGACTATACGGATGAGCAGGGCACCCACAGCTATCTCGGTAAGAAAGAGCATATCTGGGCCAAGCGCCGCGAGATCCTCAGCTACGTTTCCCGGTTCCGCAACCACCCGGCCATCCTGATGTGGGGATTGGGCAACGAAGCGATCTTTTTGACGAAGAACGAGGAGGAGCGTCGGGCCCTGTGCGGTTTTCTCGAGGAGATGGTGCAGGTCATCCACCGCGTGGACCCGGACCATCCGGTCGTCTACGCCTCCGCCAGCAAGATGGCATTCGCCTATCTGGCGAAGGACGTGCCTTCCCTCGACGTCATCGGCGCCAACGAATACGCCAGCATCCGCGCTCTCCAGGGCGCGTGGCAGGATGCCGGTTTCGACAAGCCGTACCTCGTCACGGAGTACGGGCCGTATCTCAGCCAGGCCCGGCCGCGGGACGTCAACCGCCGGGCGTCGGAGCAGCAGGATTACCAAAAGGCCCTGCTCTACAGGTCGATGACCGAGCAGATCTGGGAGTTCAGCGGCTACAACATCGGGGGTGTCGTCTTCCATCTCGGCGAGACCAGCCAGGAGAGCATGACGTGGTGGAATCTCAACGAGGGGGACAAAAAACGCGCGTCGTACTGGACGATGTATCAGCTTTATACCGGCCAAAAACAGCCGTGTCCCTGCGTGCGCCTGCGCAAGCTGACCCTCGAGAAGTACCATGACGTGGCGCCGGGGCAGTGGATCGAGGCCCGGATCTGGGGTCTGGACGATGCCCAGGACAAGGACGTCAAATATTCTTATCGCATGAGCACCGCCCGGGAGGGTATTCTCGAGTATTACGTCAACAGCTGGGTGCCGGTCGAGGTCGAAGGACAAGGCCCGGTGGTGCGGCTGCGGATGCCCCTCAAGAAGGGCGTGTACCGTGTTTACGGCTTCGCGGAAAAGGATTGCTGTATCGCCAGCGCGTCCGCGACCGTCTCCGTAGAGTAACGGGTCCTTGGCGTGCGGCCCTTGGTTCATAAAAGCGAGAACAAATCCTTCCTGCCTTTTGTTTTTAAGAGCCAAGAGCTAAGAGCCAAGCGCCAAGAGCCGGTTCTTCTGGATGAAATATTTGACAAATAAGAAAGACGGGGTAGAATAAGGGGCGCGCGAAAGAACAAGGCGCTATCTTTTGGTCCGTCCTTGCGGATGGGCTTCGGGAACGATGGGCGGAAGCGTTCAAACAGACAAAGACGGGCAAGATCAAGGAGTTCATCATGGGAAAAGGAAGGCGTAAAAGATTGGGCAAGTTGCGGTGGCGCTCCAAGAGGGCCAACCACGGATCCAAACCCAGCAAGGGCTGAGTTACCCCGCCTCACGTCGGAAACAAAATATAGTAGTTCTTACCTGAAAAAATAACAATATATGGTATTTTTATGTTGACAAAGGCCGCGCCCCGCGGTATTCTTGTAGCGCGTTGCCTTGATCGTCGTTCTCTTCCGTTCTCTTATCCCGCCGTCCGCAGAAAGGAGCCGCACCATGGGGTTGAAGCTGTCTGATAATTCCTTGAGAGTCCTTGAAAAGCGCTATCTCAAAAAAGACAGCAAGGGCAAGGTGATCGAGACCCCCCAGGAGCTCTTTGCGCGCGTGGCCAAGACCATCGCCGGCGCCGACCGGCTCTTCAAGACGTCCGAAACCGACGTCGTGGCGCTCGAGAAGAAGTTCCTCGACATGATGACGGCGCTGGAGTTCATGCCGAACTCCCCGACCCTGATGAACGCGGGCCGGGAACTGTCCCAGCTGTCCGCGTGTTTTGTCCTGCCTATCGACGACTCGATGGAGAGCATTTTCGACTCCATCAAGCACACGGCCCTCATCCATAAGTCCGGCGGCGGCACGGGATTCTCCTTCTCGCGTCTTCGGGCCCGTTCTTCGACCGTGCGCTCCACCGGCGGCATCGCCTCCGGCCCCATCTCCTTCATGAAGGTCTTCGACGCGGCGACCCAGGCGGTCAAGCAGGGGGGCACCCGCCGGGGGGCCAACATGGGCATCCTGCGCGTGGACCATCCCGACATCATGGATTTCATCGTCTGCAAGGAGGGCGATAAGGAGATCACCAATTTCAATATCTCGGTCGCGGTGACCGAAGAGTTCATGCGGGCCGCCGCCAAGAACGAAGACTACGACCTTATCGACCCGCGCGCGCACAAGCCCGTCAAGAAGCTCAATGCGCGCCAGGTCTTCGACCTCATGGTCAAAATGGCCCACAAGAACGGCGAGCCCGGCATCGTCTTCATCGATCGCATCAACAACGCCAACCCGACGCCGTTACTCGGCAGCGTGGAGAGCACGAATCCCTGCGGGGAGCAGCCGCTGCTGCCGTACGAGAGCTGCAATCTCGGTTCCATCAACGTCTACGCCCTCCTGAAGGAGCATAACGACGCCTACGTCATCGATTGGGACCGGCTCAGGGAGGTCGTGCATCTGGCGACGCGCTTTTTGGACAACGTCATCGAGGTCAACAAATTCCCCCTCCCCGAGATCGAGGAGATGACCAAGAAGACGCGCAAGATAGGCCTGGGCGTCATGGGTTGGGCGAGCGCCCTCGCCAAGATGATGATCCCCTATGACTGCGAGCAGGCGATCACCCTCGCCGAAAAGCTGATGTCTTT
>JBLMXZ010000080.1:0-9684 GCA_050258015.1 Deltaproteobacteria bacterium | reverse complement strand
CGGCCCAGCAGATACGCCACCCGCCCCGCCCAGCTGGCGGACAGCTCATGCTTGAGAAAATAGGACAGCGTCTCGGCGATCCCCTCCGCGACCTTGAGCGTCACGTTGCCGACGAAACCGTCGGTCACGATCACATCGCACTGTCCCGAAAAAATATGCTTGCCTTCCACGTTGCCGATGAAATTCACGGGACTCTGCTCGATGAGCTGGTATGTCTCGCGGACGAAATCCGTGCCCTTGGCCTCTTCCTCGCCGACGTTCAAAAGCCCCACACGGGGCCGCGTCTTGCCGAGTATGCTCTCGAAATAAGCGCTGCCCATGATGGCATACTGCAGCAGGTGGATGGGCTTGGGGTCGATATTCGCGCCCGCATCGATGATGAGGGAGACGCCGGTCCGGTTGGGCATCACGATCGCGATGCCCGGGCGCTCGATGGTCTCGAGCAGCCCCAGCCGCAGGGTCGCCCCGCAGACGACCGCGCCGGTGTTGCCGGCGCTAAAAAAGGCATCCGCGCGCCCCTCTTTCACGCACTGGATGCCGACACAGATGGAGGAATCTTTCTTGCGACGGATGGCGGCCGCAGGCGACTCATCCATCTGGATCGCCTCCGACGCATGAACGACCGTCACCCGCTGCGGGTCATAAGAATGCTCCGCCAGGCGGCGGCGTATCTCCTCTTCCCGACCCACCAGAAGCACCGCCACATCGAAGCGCTTTACGGCCTCGAGGACTCCGGTAATCACCACATCGGGCGCATGATCCCCGCCCATGGCGTCAACAGCGACTCTAACCATTCATTTTGCCCATAAAGGATAATTTTTCTTTACAAAATTAACCCCGCAGCTTACGCAAGGGGTGACTAATGGCCCCCTCAAACTTCCTACTGCCTCTTCTTCTTTTTCTTTTCGGCCTTCTTTGCCCTTTCAGCTTCAAAATCGAAGACAGGACGGCCGTCGTACGTGCCGCACACGCGGCAAATACGATGCGGTTCCTTGGGGGCCTTGCACTGGGGACACGTCCCCAGGACAGGCTGGACGGCCTTCCAGTGCGTGCGGCGCCGGCGTCCCCGGGCGCGTGAGTGTCTGCGTCTTGGATTAGGCATTCTTTATGTCCTCCCTGAAAAAACCTTCTGTTTAATCTTGATTACCCATGACCCGGATACGACTTCCAGCGATCGATCCCCGAGCACAACGTCAGAACTCGGCCTGGTTCTTGGGATCCGGTTATTGGTCTTCGTTTGGTTATCGTAACTTGTTTCTTGGTTATGGAACGACCGCGCACGTACACTTTTCTCTGTTCAGGTCCGCGCCGCAGCGGGGACACAACCCCCTGCAGGCATCGGAGCACAGGACCTGTTGCGGGAAAGCCAGCAGGATCTCCGAACGGATATCCTCGTCCAGAACGACCGCGCCCGCCTCCGCGGGATAAATAAGCTCGGCCGCATGCCGGTACGCAACATCAAAAACGCGGCCGCAACGGCCGCAGACGGCTGACAACGGCGCCGACACCTCAAGGGCGACGCGCGCTATGGCCGCGTCCCGGCGTGCCCGCGCCGTCACCCGCACGGCCCCCGTGAACCGCCATGAGGGCGCGTTCAGGTCGAACGATGCGGCGTCCCACTCCTCTTCAAGGACGGTCTCTTTGCCTTCTGAAAGACGCCCGATGTCGAAATGCATCACAAGAACTCAAAAGACCCGGACCCTTGTTTCTTTTCTCCTGTCCTTAAAATCCAGGAGCCAACGCAAGAGCCGGATTCGAAAGGCTATCTGGGACGGCCGATCTTCCGCTTAAGGGCCTCGGCGGCACAAGCCGGCAGGAAATAAGAAACGTCCGCTCCCAGCGCGGCCGCCTCCTTCAAAAGCTTGGAGGAGACGTAGCTATGCGCCTCCGACGGCATCAGGAAGATGGTCTCGACCGCGCTCTCAAGCTTGCGGTTGGTCAGCGCCATCTGGAACTCATACTCGAAATCCGAGAGCATCCTGAGGCCCCGGATGACCACCGCCGCCTTCTCGCGACGCGCAAGCTCCACGACCAGGCCATCGAAACTCTTGACCGAGACACCTTCTATGCCCTTAAGGGTCTCCCGCAAGAGCGCCACGCGCTCCTCAACGGAAAAAAGAGGAGCTTTTTGAGGATTGGGGGCCACGGCCACCGTCACGTCGCCGAAGATCTTAAGGGCGCGCTTGATGACGTCGACGTGTCCGTTCGTGACGGGATCGAATGTCCCGGGATAAATGGCTCTCTGACACATTGATCTGCCCGCTTCACTTTTCCCAAAAAGCACCGCAAAAAGCCCGACCGCTACCGATCGGCAGCGGACCTTTATATGCGGGAAAGACGGTTACGCCTCTTTCGCCCCGGGCCGAACGGCCTTCTGGTAGAACGACACCCGGATCATGCCGAAACGACCTTGCCGGAAAAGACGCAAGACGCCCTCTCCCTCGGGCAAGGGTTCCTGGCGGCCATGCTCGATAACGACGAAACCGTGAGGGGCTAATATACCACCGGCTCCCAGTGTTTGCAAGGTTTTTTTCGCCAAGCCCTTATGATAAGGCGGGTCCGCCAGGATACAGTCGAAAAGGCGGCGCTTTTTGGCCAGGATAAGAAGAGCCAGTCCCGCGTTCTTGAGAAAAGCCTCTGCCTGCCCGCCCGCCCCCGCCGCCTCGATATTCCGCAAAAGGGCCGCGAAGACACGCTTATCCTTTTCGATAAAAACAGCCTCCCGGGCGCCCCGGGAAAGGGCCTCCAGGCCCATGGCCCCGCTGCCCGCATACAGGTCCAGGACCCGCGCGCCGCGGACAACCCCTGCCAGCGTGTCGAAGACGGCCTGGCGCACCTTGTCCTGGGTCGGTCTGATGTGGCTGGGAAACTCTATGCGGCGGCCCCTATAGAGGCCCGAGACAATGCGCACGATGAAGGTTCTTCAGCGGAAATTGTAGTGTTTGCGGACGGCTTTTGCGATATCCCATGTACACGAAAGACCCTCCGGGAAGGTGACGAAATCGCCGGCCCCGAAGCGGACCTTTTTGCCATCGGCGGTCTCAACCGTGACCTCTCCTTCCAGGATCAGGCATTCTTCCGTGCTGTCATACGTCCAGGGGAAACGCGCAACCCCCTTCGTCCAAATCGGCCACTCCTTGATGCCCCTCTTCTTGATCTCCGCTTCCGAAAGTTTTTCCACGCGTATGTCCATCACCGCCTCCTTAATCTTGCCTATAACGGGTCTTATTCCTTGCAAGATTAACCCCGAAGCTTGCGCCGGAAATTCTTGCGAAATCGAGAGATGAAGCGAGAAATTTCCAAGCGCTTAAGCAAGGGGCAACTTTTGCCTATAACGGGTCTTATTCCTTGCAAGATTAACCCCGAAGCCTGCGCGCGTTGAGCCGGCAACTATTTTGTGGCAAGGAAGACGAACTTGGCTATCTCCTGCCGGTCCTCCTCCTCGATATGAACGAATTCGATGCCCGCATCACGGCGGGGACGCTCCCTGTCGCTGCTGAACTCGAACGGCGCCACCCACACGACCCGGCCAAGGGCCTGAACGGTACGCCCCGTCGGCAGGGTGAAACGCAGGTTCAGCAGGTCGCCGACGGAAACCTCCTCATAGACGATCAGACAGATCCCTCCCGCGGAGATGTCCTTTGTGACGTTGCTGTCCGGATTGCCGGCCTCCGGAGCGCGTTCCCACTGAACGTCAACGGCGATCCCTAACCTGGGAAATCTTCTTTTTTCCTCCACGGCCGCCTCCTTTGATAAAAGGATCCGTGACCGAAGCTTTCTATTACGATACGCCTGTTTCTCCGCCGCGTCAACACGAACCCTTGCCGCCGCGCGCCGCTAACCTCCCCCCTGCCCCCTGAAGGGCGCCAGAGAGCGCAAAAAGTCGGGCTCGGGCTTGAGTCCCAATTCCATCGCCTTATCATAGTAGCGGACCGCCCTGTCATGCGCGCCGATATTAAAGCAGGCCTTGGCGAGGTTCTGATAGCCGCGTACGTAGCGGGGGTCTATCTCGATCGCCCTCTCCAGAACCTTCACGGCGTCCTGCGTCCTGCCCAATGCGGAAAGCGCGGCGGCCTGATAACCGTAAAAATTCATATTACGGGGGTCGATGCCCTGGGCCTGCCGGCAGAGGGCGATAGCGTCTTCCCATCTGTTCGTCTTCACATAAAGGGCCCCCAGATTGTCGTAGGCGAGCGTGTAGGAAGGGTCCCGGCTGATCGCCTGCCGGTACACGGCCTCGGCGTCCTGAGGGCGACCCAGCTCCTGATAGACGCCGCCCAGGTTGACATAGGCCGGCAGGTACGCCGGGCCGATCGCAATGGAATCCCTATAGGCCGCCACCGCCTCCGGCAACCGGCCGAGCGTACGGTAAATATTGCCCAGGTTGAAATAATTGACGTAGACCTTCGTGTAGTGCAGCGGATCGGAAGCGGAGACCGACGCGATGGCCTTTTTGTGGCAGGCGATGGCCTTCTCGAGCTTGCCTTCCTCGTGATAGATGACCGCCAGGTTATTGAGGACGCGCGTGCTGTTCGGGGCGTAACGCAGGGTATATTCATAGAACTTTTCGGGATCGCCCCAAAGCCGGTTCTGCCGGAAGGTCAGAAAAGAAAGAACGGCCACGAGGGCCCCCCACCCGAAAAGGGCCCACCGCCGCGTCTTTTCCCTGCCGCCCAGCACCGTAAACCCCTTGCCCAGGAGCAGAAAGAAACCAATGGAAGGAACATAAAGCCAGTGCTCCGCCATATAGGCGTTGATGGGAAATATATTCCCGACGGGCAAGAGCGCCACGAAAAACCAGGAAACGCAGAACGCGGCAAAAGAAGGCGCGCGCCGGCGGACCCACACGAGCCCGAGCGAGACCAGGACGATCGCGAGACCCGCAAGGACCAAAGGATGCAGAAAAGGGAACACCCGTAAACCGTACTCCATGTGAAGACCCGCCGGCCACACGAGGATCCGCAGGTAGCCCGCCACGGCAGCGAAGAAACCGGGCAGACGCTGTCCGACGGTAGTCGTGTAGGGCTCTTCGGCGGCCGCGGCGGCAACGGCGCAAGAGCGCAGCCAAAGATACGCCGCAGAGAGCAAAACGAGGATACAGAAAGGCAGGGGACGGAACCTTCTCTTGAGCGCTCCGTGATAGACGAGGACCAGCGGAACAAGGATCAGGCCGTTCTCCTTTGAAAGACAGGCCGCGGCATAACTCACGACCATCAGAAGATAGCCCCAGGGCCGGTCGGCGGACCGCAGATAACCGACAAAAGCGAAGAGAAGGAAAAAAAGCGCCATCGCATCCGCTCGTCCGGAGATATAGCTGGCTACCTCGGTATGCACCGGATGGACCAGGAACAGGATGCCGGCGACCAGGGCCAGCCTCCTGTCGCCGAAACAAACGCCGATGAAAACATACAGGGCAACGACGGCAAGGATGTGCCACGCCACGTTGCTCAGATGCCAGCCGAAGACGCGGGATCCCCACAGGGAACGGTCCGCCATATAGCTGACGATCTGCAGGGGACGATAAAAGGTGCTGGCCCGGTGAAACCCGGCGCCGACGTCGTGCGTGAAGACCTCTCCCAAGCGGGACCAATCCCCGACATAAGCATTCTCCTCGATCAGAGAGTGGTCATCCCAGATATAAGGCCCTTTCAGGGAATCGGCATAAACGGCCAGCCCCAGGAGGACCACAAGGAGCAGGGCGCGCCGAAAACGCCTGTCGAAAACAAAAACCTCCGCGCCTCCCGCAGCCGCCGGGATGCCCTTTGCCCGCCCCTCAAGGAAGCGCCGGACCTTTTTCTCCTTGAGGCCGAGCGCCCGGGCCATCTGGGCCGCCGAGGCGCTTTGCCTATGCTCCAGAATATAGCGACGCTGCTCTTCGTTCATCCCGCTCCTCTCGGATCGAACGCCTTTCTACCCCACTTCGGCATACTGCTCGAACCCCGGAAAACGCCGGTAGAGAGCCTTTTTCAGGTCCTGATTCGTGCGCGACGTCAAGTCCGGGTCGAGCCGCAAAAGATTGAGCGCGTCCTCGCGCGCGGCCTTTAACAGATGCATCTGCTTCAAGGGATCGGCCAGGCGCAACCCCGTCAAGCCGTGCTGACGCTCCCCGAAGAACTCCCCGGGACCGCGGATCCGCAGGTCCTCTTCGGCGACGTGAAAACCGTCCGCGTACGCCGCAAGGGCCTGCAGCCGGCGGCGCGCCTCTTCTGTCGCGGGATCGGCGATCAGGAAACACGTCGCAGCATGGGAGCCGCGGCCGACCCGGCCGCGCATCTGATGGAGCTGCGAAAGCCCGAACCGGTCCGCGTCCTCGACGACCATCACCGTCGCGTTGGCGACGTCGATGCCCACCTCGAGGATGGTCGTCGCGACGAGGATATCGAGCTCGCCGGCCCTGAAGCGCCGCATCGTGTCCTGCTGCTCCTCCTTCTCGAGGCGGCCGTGCACCAGACCCAGCCGCAGACCCTTCAAGGGCCCTGCCCCCAGATCACGGAAGATCCTTTTGGCTGACGTGAGCTCGCGGCGGGGATCCTCATCGATAACGGGACACACGAAATAGGCCTGCCGGCCCGCCTCCACCTCCTGCCGGACGCGGGCGTAGACGCAAGGACGCGCCTGCGAAGGAAAAAGCTCCGTGGCAACCGTGCCGCGGCCCGGCGGCATCTCATCGATAACGGAAACGTCGAGATCGCCGTAAAGGGTCAAGGCGAGCGTCCTGGGAATGGGGGTGGCGGTCATAATGAGGACGTCCGGGTCCGTGCCCTTATGCCTCAGGGCGCCCCGCTGGGAGACGCCGAACTTATGCTGTTCATCGATGATGACGAGTCCCAGCCTGTGAAAGGCCACACCCTCTTCCAGCAGGGCATGCGTGCCGACGATGATATCCGCGCCGCCCGCGGCCACTTCTTCCCGGACGCGCGCTTTCTCCTTCGGCGTCCGACCGCTCGTCAACAGGCTGATCTTTATCCTGCGACCTGAGACCTGAGACTTGGGGCCGGATCCTATCAGGTTCCTGATCTTTTCGAAGTGCTGTTGCGCCAGGATCTCGGTGGGAACAAGGAAGGCGGTCTGGGCGCCGTTGGCGGCCGCGACGGACGCCGCCAGGAGCGCGACGACCGTCTTGCCCGAACCGACATCGCCCTGCAAAAGACGCTGCATCGGGCTCGCGGCGGCCATGTCGGCCGCAATTTCCTCCAGGACCCGCGTCTGGGCGCCCGTCAAAACGAACGGCAACGCCTCCCGGAACGCCGTCAGGGTGGCGGCATCGGCGCGCATCGCCAGACCCTTCCTGCGGCGCCTGTGCTGCCGCCGCAGCAAAACAGGCAGCAGAAAGATGAAGAACTCCTCGAAGGCCAGCCGCTCATAGGCCTGCGCCTGCTCCTTCGGCGTGCCCGGAAAATGGATAAGACGCAGACTCTGCGCGATATTGAGCAGGCCGCGCCGGCGCCGCACGTCATAAGGCAGGGTCTCCCGCAAACCCCGCAGGTGCGCGCCCAGGAGACCCTTCATGACGCCGCGCATGAACCGCTGGGAGATCCCCGCCGGCAGGACATACAGGGGGACGATGCCTGGGGCGGCAGAACCCCCCACGGCGTCCGACGCATCATCCTCCGCCAGTATCTCGAACTCGGGGGCCGTGAGTTGAAGCCTGTCCCTGTAGATCTCGGCGCGGCCGAAGAGAAGAACGCGCATTCCCGGCTTGAGCGTGTTCTTGAGATAGGGCTGGTTGAACCAGACCGCCGTCAGCCGGCCCGTCGCATCCGCGGCGCGCGCTTCGACGACGCCGAACCCCCGCCGCCGGAAACTCGTGCGGCCGCGGCAGGCCTCGATCGTCACCTCAACGCAGGCCGTCGCGCCCGGCGCCACGCGGGCGACGGGCATCACGCTGCGGCGGTCCTGATAGCGCCTGGGAAAAAAATAAAGAGCGTCTTCGACGCTCTTTATGCCGACCCCCTCCAAAACTTCGGCGCGCTTGGGTCCGATCCCTTTTATGTACCGGATAGGCGTGTCAAGACCATCCCGCATAGTCGCCTATCCCGACATGCAATCCGTCCCGCTGCAGGACGTCTGCTGTCCGGCGGCATTGAACGTATAGGTCGCGGTGGAGGAACCGGTGCCGGCCCCCCTTGCCCAATAACGGACGCGGACCGCAAAGCCGGTCGCCGTCACGCTCTGTATCCTGTAATCTCCGAAGGTCGACTCAACGATATTCGCCTGATATTGCGTATTGGTCTGGGCCGTGCTGCTGGTGGCCACTATGCCCTGGTTGGTATAGAAGCGGTCCTTCACGGCATGGCACAGGGCGTAGACCGTGGCCCGCATCGTCCGGTATTCCGAGGCGCGCTTCTGGGCCGTATAGGCGACCATGGCCGTACCGGCCAGAACGCCGATAACGCCCACGACGATGACCAGTTCGATAAGGGTAAACCCGCGTCCGCGCTGCATGCGTCCCCCGATTGTTTCGCTGACCAGCACCTTATCCGTTTTCCGCGTCCCCGATCGCAAGCCGGTCTTTTCTGCTTGCGGTCGAGACCCAAGGCGTTGCGTCTTTAATACGGCGGTTGCACCTGAAGCCTTCCCGTCGCCAGGAACATACGGAACGAGAATGTAGAATTGCCGATCCGTGTCGCGTCGATCCAGTTGGGGTTCCCCGGATTGTTCATGGTGTAATTAAAAAAACCCTCCGCGTCCGCATTGGGGTCCGACATCCCCATCCGCTGCCATGTCAAACAATTACCATTATTAATGACCGCGCCGTCCGAAACAAGCCTCTGGAATCCCAGATAGGCCTGGAGTAACGTATGCCGGGCCTCGGCCCCGCGCATCCGCTCAAACCTGTCCATGAACCGCGGCGCGGCGACGAGCATCAATATGCCCAGGATGACCACCGCGATGGTCATTTCCATCAGCGTAAAGGCGTGTTTTTTATTCATTCTATTAAAAGTGTATTATAAAGCGGCATCAAAAGCAATTAAAATCACCCCCGGCCAACGAAATAAGACCGCCCCCGGCCGCGCGAAGGGAAAGGCGTTTGCCGATGGCGCCCCGGATCGAGTTAAAAACCCCGCAGAAGACTGCGGGGTTTACCCGACACTTTATGGCGGGCCGTCCGCGAATTTCCCCCGGAAGTCGCGGGAAAATTTCGCGGGAAATTTTCGAAGCGGTCAACGACGGGGCTGTTCAGGCACAAAAAAAAGAGTCCCCGCAGTTACCTGCGGGGACTCGATTTAAAGAGGCGCCTTTCTACTCTCCCAAGCCCTTTCGAGCTAAGTACCATCGACCTTGAGGAGCTTAACTACCGTATTCGGAATGGGAACGGGTGTTTCCTCCTCAGTAAGAGCACCTCAAATTTTTTGCGAAGCAAAAAATTTGACTTCGAGCTGCGCACCTTGGTTTTGATATACAGCGCGAGTCGAAGTAACTTTACAAAGAACTAAAAACTTCAACAACTCAGTAGGTTTTTTCGGCCCCTGCCCCACACTGCATGAGCCTGAAACTCCGGAAAGACTTTTGTGGTCAAGCCGATCGACAATTAGTATCCCTTAGGCTAAAACCCTTTCGGGTCTTACACCGGGGACCTATCTACCCGGTCGTCTCCCGGGTGTCTATTGCCGTGTTGCCACGGCAGGGAAGTCTATTCTTTGGGCGAGCTTGGCGCTTATATGCCTTCAGCGCTTATCTCTT
>JBLMXZ010000079.1:0-8640 GCA_050258015.1 Deltaproteobacteria bacterium | reverse complement strand
CGTGGACTTCATGCGGCCGCTCATGCGCACGCTCTACAGCGACGGCTATCTCTTCCTCATCTCCCGGCTGGTGCCGGTATGGACGCTGCTCTACAAGCTCAGCGACACGCCCGCCTTGAGCCTCATCAACGTCCATCTGAGGCGCTTCGTGGACCGGGTAGCCGGCGGACGTTTTATCCGCTACCTCCTGGCCGAGAAGCCGAAGGTGGTCATAGCGACCCAGTTCCTGGCCTCCGAACTCGTGACGATAGCCAAGATCAAACGCGGCCTTAAGACGCGCCTCGTGACGGTGGTCACGGATTTCGGCGTCCACAACTTCTGGGTCAACCCCGCCACGGACCTTTATTGCGTGGCGGCCGAGTCGACGCGCCGCTCCCTCATCGGCAAAGGCGTCCCGCAGGAGGTCGTCCGCGTTACCGGGATCCCCTTTGACGACAAATTCCGGCAGCCCTTCGAACGCAACGAAGCGCTGCGCTCCTGGGGGTTCGATCCGTCCCGCTTCACCGCGCTCGTCGCGACGGGAGGAGTGGGGATCGGTCCCATCGAAGAGGTCGTCCGCCAGCTCAAAGAGGAGGTGCAGCTTTTGGTCGTCTGCGGGACCAACAAAAAGCTCTACGCCAAGCTCAAGCAGGAGAACCATCCCAATATCCGCGTCTTTGAATTCGTGGATTTCATGCACCGGCTGATGAGCGCGGCGGACGTCATCGTGACGAAGGCCGGAGGGCTCACGGTCACGGAAAGCCTCGTCAAGAACCTGTGCTGCATCTTCTTCTATATCATCCCCGGCCAGGAAAAACTCAACGCCCGCACCATCACGCGGCACGGAGCGGGCTTCTTTGAACACTCGGCGCGCCGCGTGGCCTGGCGCGTCCGCCACCTCAAGGCAAACCCGGACCTCCTGAGGACGTGCCAGCAGGAAGCGCGCAAACTGGCACGCCCCGCCGCCTGTCAGGACATCCTCGACACAGCCCTGTCCGCGCTCTGATCCATGGCAACGCATCCCGTCTTCGCCCAGATCGCCCTGCCCGTCTCCATCGCGCTGGACGAGACTTTCGACTATATCGTGCCGCAGCCGTTCACGGAAAAGGTCCGGCCCGGCCTGCGGGTGCGCGTTCCCTTCCGCAGCAGGACCCTGACGGGTTACGTCATGGCCGTCAAACGGTCCTCACCCTTCGCGAAAAAATGCAAGCCGGTGCTCGCCCTCCTCGACACGGAACCCCTCCTGGACGGGCCTCTTTGGGATCTGGCCCGCGCCCTGCGGGAAGAGTATGTATGCGGCTTCGCGGACATCCTCAACACGTTCTTACCGCTGAGCGTGCGCAGCGGAAAAAAGGGCCAGGCCCCGGCGGCCGCCCCCCTTGACGCTGCCGACATCGCCCCCGCCACGCAAGAGGAGAAAGGGCTCCTGGAACGCATCCCGGCGGAGGCGCAGGTCGTCGTCCTGGCGGACCCCGGCGCCGCGCAACGGTGGCGTGTCTACGCGGCCCTCGTCGGGGAAACCCTGCGCCGCCGCAAGAGCGTCATCCTCACCGTGCCGCGGCAGGACGGGATCGCCGAGGCCCTCCGGCGCCTCGAGGGCCTGCCGGGCCCGTTGCTCTTAAGCTCTTACCTCAAGCGCGGTGCGGCGCGCGCGGCCTGGCACGCGGCGCGCAACGCGCCGTTCTGTTTTGCCGCCGGCACGCGGTCCGCCGTCTTCGCGCCCGTCAGGAACCTGGGCCTCATTATCGTCGACCAGGACGACGACTTTGCGTATCACCAGGAACAGGCGCCCTGTTACAGGACGGGCGACGTCGCCCGCAGGCGCTGCGCCGGTTCGGGCGCGCGCTGCCTGCTCGGCTCCGTCGTCCCGTCGCTCGACAACATCCATCTGGCGGAGACGGGGCAAGCGCGCCTCGTGACCCTCCCGCCGCCTGCAGCGCGGCCGCGTGTCACCCTCGTGGACCTGACGCGCCTGCCCGGTCCCGAGGGGAGGCACGGCGGCCTGTCAGGGCCGGCGATCCACCGGCTCTCCGTGGCGCTGCAGGAAAAGGAGACCGCGCTCATCGTCACGCACCAAAAATGCTTTGTTTCGGCGCTCTATTGCCGGCGCTGCGCCCGGGCGGTAACGTGCCCGCGCTGCAGCGTGCCGCTGAAAGAACACCACAAGGAAAAGAACGTGCGCTGCGCCGTCTGCGGACACACGCAACCCATACCGGAGCTGTGCCCCGTCTGCCACCGCTCCTACGTGCGCCGCATCGGTTTCGGATCGGAAAAGACACGGGAAGAGCTGAGCCGGCTGTTCCCCGCCGCGCGCGTGGCGAACGCGGAATCGAACACGCCGCCGTCCGATTTTGATATAATGCTGGCGACGCCGGCGCAACTCGCCGGGGCGGGCCTTGAGGCGCTGCGCTGCGATCTTGTCCTCGTCCTGGACGCCGACCAGCCCCTGGCCGCGGCGGACTATCGCGCCGCCGAGAGGACGTTCGCCGAGCTCTGGAGGCTGCGGCTTTTCGCCCGCAGAGAGTTGTGCGTGCAGACGCGCTGGCCCGGACATTACGTCTTCGAGCACCTGGACAGGGAGGACCCGGCCGGTTTCGCCCGCCGGGAGATCGAGGAACGCCGGGAACTCGCGTGGCCGCCCTGGCGCCCCTTGGCCAGCCTGACGGCGCGCAGTCCCAGCCAAAAAACGGCGCTTGCCGAAGCGACGCGCTGCTATAAAACGCTGAGCAAGGGCGCCGCGGACGGGGAAGAGGTCTTTGAGCCCGCGCCGGCCCGGCCCTTCCGGGTCCGAGGGAACTACAGATACCGCGTCTTCATCCGCTCGGCGCACCCCGATAAGGTACGGCGCAGCGTGCGCCGTCTCATGAAACGGGGCCACGGCCGGGCCTATCTTATTTTCGACCCCCAGGGGGGCGAGACAACATGAAGATCGTCTTCTTCGGCAGCGGCGCCTTTGCCGTGCCCATCCTCGAAGCCCTGCATGCCGGCCGCCACGACGTGGCGGCCGTCGTGACCCAGCCCGACCGCCGGAAAGGGCGGCACCTCCATCTGGCCCCCACGCCCGTCAAAGAGACCGCGCACGCGCACGGGATCGCGATCCTGCAGCCGGTGGATATCCATGCGCCGGCCCTGGCCGATGCGCTGCGCCGGTTCAACGCGGACGCCTTCGTCGTCGTCTCCTACGGCCATATCCTGCCGGACACGCTCCTCGGCATCCCCTCCCGGATGTGCGTGAACATACACGCGTCGCTTCTGCCCGCCTACCGCGGCGCGGCCCCCATCCAACGGGCCCTGATGGCCGGCGAACGCGTGACCGGCGTCACCTTTATCCGCATGGATAAACGCATGGACCGGGGAGACATCCTCCTGCGAAAAAGAATCCGCATCGGCCCGGCCGATGACGCGTTCTCTCTCGAGGCAAAGCTGGCCCGCTGCGCCTGCGGATCGATACACCGCGTTCTGGCGCTGCTTGAACGGGGAAAGCTGCGGCCCGTCCGTCAGGACGAACGCAAGGCCTCCTACGCCCCCAAGCTCAAAAAAGAGGACGGCCGCATCGACTGGTCGCAGACCAGCCGAATGGTCATGGCCCGCTTCCGGGGATGCGCCGGCTGGCCCGGTTCTTTCACGACATGGCAGGGGAGGCGGCTCATCATTACCGCCATGGCGCCCGGCCGCCGCTTCCGGACAGGCGCGCCCGGTGAGATCCTGGCCCGCAGCCCCCGCGGCCTTGAGATAGCCTGCGGACGGGGATCTGTCCTGGTGCGGGAACTCGTCCCCGAATCCCACCCGAAAACCTCCGCGTCTTCTTTTGCCGCCGCACACGGCGCCGCATGCGGCGCCCGCCTGGGGACCGCCACCGAAAACACTTGAAACACAAAGTGAGTGTGTTAAAATGAAGAACTTGAACGGGATACCGCCGGTTTCCGGGCCGCACGGTCGCATCCGGTATCCGCCAATCCGCACATGCTGTTATGCCTGAATTGAGACGCGATCCCATCATCGGTCGCTGGGTGATCATCGCCGTGGAACGGGCACGCCGGCCCAAAGGCGTGCGCCCCGCCACGCCCCCGGTCGAGGAACAAGAGTGCCCCTTCTGCGAGGGAAAGGAAGGCATGACCTCTCCCGAGATCCATGCCATCCGCAAAGAGGGCACGGCGCCCAACACCCCCGGCTGGCAGACGCGCGTCGTCCCCAGCCGAACACCCTTCCTCAAGATCGAAGGCAAGATCACCCATCGCGGCAAAGGGCTTTATGACGTCATCAACGGGATCGGCGCCCACGAGGTGATCATCGAAAGCCCGGCCCACGTGGCGAACATGGCGGACCTCGACGAGATCCAGATCGCCAAGACGCTCTCCACGTGGATCGAGCGTTTCGTGGACCTGGAAGGGGACAAACGCTTCAAATACGTGCAGATCTTCAAGAACTACGGCTCCGCGTCGGGGGGCGGGCACATCCGCCATACGCGCACCCAGCTGATCGCCACCCCCATCACCCCCAAGCGTATCAAGGAAGAGCTGCGCGGCGCCAAGCGCTACTTCGATTACCATGAACGCTGCGTCTTCTGCGACATCATCCGCCAGGAGATGGAAGAGCAGGTGCGCATCATCGCCGACATCGACGGGTTCGTCGCGCTGGCGCCCTACGCCTCGCGCTTCCCGTTCGAAACATGGATCCTGCCCAAGGAACACAACTGCGATTTCTCGCGGATGAGCGTGGAAGGCCGTATGCGGCTGGCGCGCATCATCAAGAACGTGCTCGGGCGGCTCAAGGAAGGGTTGGAGGATCCCCCGTACAATGTCGTGCTGCATACCGCGCCTTTCCGCCGCCCCCAGGCCAAGGCCGGCTACTGGAAAACGATAGACGAGGACTACCACTGGCACCTGGAGATCTTTCCCCGCCTGACGCCCTCAGCGGGATTCGAGTGGGGGACGGGCTTCTACATCTGCCCGATCACCCCCGAAGAAGCGGCCAAGTACCTGCGTGAGGTCACCCTGCCATGACTCAGCTCAGGCGCGACCCCGTCGTAGGACGCTGGGTCATCACCGAAGACGAGAACCCGCGGACGCCGGCCGATTTCCACGTCGAACCCCATAGCTATGAGGAGATCGCCCACTGCCCGTTCTGCAGCGGCAACGAACGCCTGACGCCTCCCGAGATCTACGCGCGCCGGCCCAACGGCTCCGCACCCAACACGCCGGGCTGGCAGGTCCGGGTCGTCCCCAACAGGTTCCCGGCCCTCCAGATCGAGGGCACCATCGACCGCAGCGCCGTGGGGCTTTACGACCGGACGAACGGGATCGGCGCGCACGAGCTCATCATCGAGACGCCGGAGCACAACAAGGACCTGCCCGACCTTCCTTATGACCATGTGCGGGCCGTCCTCGAGACATATATCCAGCGCAGTGTCGACCTGCAAAAGGACAAACGCTTCAAATATCTGATGCTCTTCAAAAATTACGGCCTCCCCGCGGGCGCCACCATGGACCACAACCACGCGCAACTCATCGCGCTGCCCATGATCCCCAAGAACGTCCTGGAGGAACTGGAAGGTTCGGCGGCGTACTACGATTACCGCGAGCGATGCATCTTCTGCGATATCCTGAGGCAGGAGGTCGAAGAGAAAGAACGCATCCTGGAGGAGAACGACGCCTTCACGGCCTTTTGCCCGTTCGTCTCGCGCTTCCCGTTCGAGATATGGATCGTGCCCAAGGAGCACCGGCTCTTTTTCTGCCAGACCGCGCCCGAGGACCTGGACGCGCTCGCCCGCATCCTGAAGGACACCCTGACACGCATGCGGCGCACCTTGAACGACCCGGCGTACAACTTCATCATCCACACCGGCCCCAACGACGGCCAGGAGCACCCCGGCTACCACTGGCACCTCGAGATCATGCCGCGCATCAGCCGGATCGCGGGCCTGGAGTGGGGAACGGGGCTCTATGTCGTGCCGACGTCTCCGGAGACCGCGGCACGCTACCTTAAAAAATAATATCGGACAAAAAGGCTCTCACCGATAGCCGAAAAAACGGCGATCGTCCAGCCAAAATCCAAGGAGGAGACCATGGCAGTGAAAGTAGGGATCAACGGTTTTGGAAGGATCGGCAGGCTCGTCGCGCGGGCGATCTGCGAACGCAAGGGGGGAGGTGTCGAGCTCGTCGCCGTCAACGACCTGACGGACGCGAAGACCAACGCCCACCTCTTCAAGTACGACTCGGTACACGGCCGCTTCCCGGGCGAGGTCAAGGCCTCAGGCGAAAGCATCCTTGTCGATGGCAAGGAGATAAAAGTCCTCAAGGAGAAAGACCCCGGCGCCCTGCCCTGGAAAGACCTGGGTGTGGCCATCGTCGTGGAATCGACCGGCCTGTTCACCATCAAGAAGGACGGCGTCAACAAGAAAGGCAAAGAGGTCAAGGGCGCCGAGAACCACATCACCAAGGGCGGCGCCAAGAAGGTCATCATCTCCGCGCCCGCGCAGGGGGAAGACATCACCATCGTCCTGGGCGTCAACGAAGAGAAGTACGACCCCAAGAACCATCACGTCATCTCCAACGCCTCCTGCACCACGAACTGCCTTGCCCCGGTGGCGAAGGTCCTGATCGACAAGTGGGGCATCGTCAAGGGCCTCATGACGACCATCCACGCCGCCACGCACGACCAGCGGATCCAGGACATGTACCACTCGGACCTGCGCCGCGCCCGCGCCGCCGCGCTCTCCATGATCCCGACCTCGACGGGCGCCGCCAAGGCGATCTCGCTCGTCATCCCGGAGCTCAAAGGCAAGCTCGACGGCTTCGCGATCCGCGTGCCGGTCGCCAACGTCTCGGTCGTGGACCTGACGGTGACGCTCGCCAAGAAGGCGACGGCCGAAGAGGTCAACGCTGCCCTGAAGGAGGCCGCCGAGGGGAAGCTTAGGGGCATCCTCGGTTACAGCGACGAACCCCTTGTTTCCCATGACTTCAACCACTGCCCCTTGAGCTCGATCGTCGACGCCGAATCGACGAAGCTCATCGGCGAGGACTTCCTCAAGGTCCTGGCCTGGTACGACAACGAGTGGGGCTACTCCAGCCGCGTCGTGGACCTGGTCGACTACATCGTCAAGAAAGGCCTGTAATAGCTCCTAAGCTCGTGAGCTCATAAGCTCGTGAGCAAAATCAAGACCCAACAAAGATAGCCCTAAGCTCGTAAGCTCCTGAGCTCGTAAGCAAAACCGGAAACAAAAAATAAAAACCCGGGAGGTTTCAGCCTGCTGCGAATGGCTGAAAAATCCCGGGTTTTTCTTTACCGCTTTCGATCTATTAGCTCACGGTGAACGTCGTCGAAGCGGTGCCGTTGTCATAGCCGGCCTTGGTCGCCGTTACGTCGACGCCGTAGGTGCCTGTGCCGTCGGGTTTCTTGATCCGGAAGTTAAGGGCGGCCTGGCCCGCGGCATCCGTCACCGCGCTGTTGGTGTAGACCTTGCCGCTGCCCGTCGTGACGTCCACGGTGACCGAGGCCCCGTCCACCGGATTCGAAGTTCCGGCCTTCGTCACTTTGACGGCGATAACGGCCGTGTCGCCGATGCTGTAGGCCGTGCCCGTCATCACCGAAGCGCTCAAGGTGCCCTGGACTTCGGCGACAACAACGGTTGTCTGTTTAATGTTGTTGTTCGTATCGGTTTCGCCGGGAACGGATCTTGCTTCGGCTTCGAGGGTATGCGCATCCAGCGAAGATGAGGTCGTATCCCAGGTGAACGGAACCGTCCGCGAGTTGCCTGCCGAGACGGTGACGCTCTGCGCGGAGGTAACGACGGTCGACGGATCGGTCAGGTCGCTGAGGGTCACCGTCGTCGTCTCGCTTTGCGTGCCCAGATTATCGACGACCACGCCGACATCCGTGGTCCCCGGCGCAACGGACGGCGCCACGGCGATCTGGCTTACGGCGACGTCATGCACGGCGCCTGGATCGTCGTCGCTCAGAAGCGTCAAGGTGTTGGCCCCGGCGCTGACATCGAAGAAATAGGGCCCCGAGCCGCTGACGGAGCTGATCTCCACTGTGTAGTCGCCGGTCCTTGACGGTACAAATTGAAGGGTGTCCTGCCGCGCGGAAGTTCTGGTCGAAGCGACCTTCCGCCCGCGATCGTCATAAAGGGCAATATTGAAATCAGGATTCTTCGAATCGGTCCAGCCCGGCATGATCAGCGTCACCGCTATGGGATAGCTGGTATCATTGACGGAGAGTTTCCACTGGTCTTTGTTGCGCACGGCGGCCAGGGTCTCGGAGGCCGAGAAGTGCCCCGGCACGGCAAGGCCCGAAACAGCATGTGGGCAAGTGTCAATCGTGTCAACCGTGCAGTCGCCAGCAGCAATCTTTGCAGCAACATCCACGGCAGCAAAGACATCAACGACTCCTGCACCGTAATCAATATCCTTGTCTTCAGGGCCCCAATCCTGCGCCGTGTTCGTAAGTATTGTTTTTACTGCAGCCGGCGTTAGAGCGGGATTCGCTTGCAGCATGAGAGCGACAGTCCCGGCTATGAAAGGAGCTGACGCACTTGTGCCGGACCCCGTACGATACCCGTCAGTCGTACCAATAAGCGCGGACGAAATATTGGTCCCTGGAGCCATAATGTCGGGCTTGATCCTTTCATCCGGGGTCGGGCCACGCGAAGAGGTATCTCTT
>JBLMXZ010000078.1:0-10560 GCA_050258015.1 Deltaproteobacteria bacterium | reverse complement strand
AAGATCCTGGACGTCGTTCTGGGCAAGATCAATCTCCTCCAGAACGAGAGCGAGAAGAGGGACGTCGTGGCGCACGCCATCAGCGAGCTCTACGGCGCGACCCCCAAGGAGACGTTCATGCAGAGCCAGGTCATGGACGAGCTGACGAACGAGGAGCTGCGCCAGCAGTTCCTCAATCAGTTCTTCAGCTACGGCGTCATCGATGAGCTTCTGCGGGACCCCGACATCGAGGACGTCATGGTCAATTCCCTCAATCCGGTCTACGTCCACCATACCTACAAGGGGCTGGTCAAGACCGACAGGCGCTTCGAATCGCAAAAAGAGCTCGACGTCTTTATCAAGAAGCTCATTGTCTTCTCAGGCCGCACCACGCTTAAGAAGCTCAACAACCTCGAGCTGGCGCACATCCAGGGGCGCGTGAACATCGCCCTGTCGCCCTTCGGCCCCCAGATCACCATCACCAAGATCAAGGAAAAGCCCTTGAGCATCATCGAGCTCATCCGCCGGGGCGCGCTCAATTACGACATGGCCGCGCTCTTCTGGCTTTACATGGAGGGGATGCAGATCCGGCCGGCCAACATGATCATCCTCGGCGCGCCGGGCTCCGGCAAGACGACGCTGTTGAACGCGCTGTTGGGGCTCATCCCCGAGAAGGAGCGCCTGGTCATCATCGAGGACACGCTGGAGCTCAATACCGTGCCGCAGGAGAGCTGGTCGCGCCTGGAGAGCGATGACGAGATCTCCCTCGCCGACCTGGTCAAGAACAGCCTGCGGATGCGGCCCGAGCGCATCGTCGTCGGCGAAGTCCGCGGGGAAGAAGCCCAGGACATGATGACGGCGATGAACATCGGCAAATACTGCATGGGCACCATCCACGCGAGCGCGGCGCGCGAGGCGATCATCCGCCTGCAGAACGAGCCCATGAACATCCCCGAGATCCTGGTCAATCTTATCGACGTCTTCATCACCTGCGTCAAGTACCACGTTAACAACGAGGTCTTCCGGGTCGTCGCCGAGGTCGCCGAGACCGCGGGCATGGAGCAGAAAAAGGTCCTTTTGTCCAACATATGGAAGCATGACTATGAGAAGCGGCTTTTTTCCGAGGTGAGCCCCGCTTCCGTCTTCCGCGACAAGATCGCGCGGGCCAGCGGCATGCCCGCCGTCGACGTCATCAAGGAGCTCAAGCTGCGCGCCGAGATCATGCGGATGGTGGACAACAAAGATATCTGCGAGATGGAGGCCGTCTGTTCGTTCTTCAGGGATTACAACAAGGACCCCGACGCGGCGCTGAAGTGTTTTGACCTGACGCGCGCGCAGATGCTGAAGAACGTGAGGATCTAGGGAAGCGCCGGCTTGTGGGGGACAGGTTTTGGTCGTTGGCCCCTTGCCTGAACGCGGGTAAGTATTCCAAATATTTACCAGCAGGCTTCGGGGCCGGTCTTGCAGTGAGAAAAACATTTTTGGGCAGGATCAGGAGGCGTGGCAGAGCGGTTGAATGCGGCGGTCTTGAAAACCGTTGTGGGGGCGACTCCACCGAGGGTTCGAATCCTTCCGCCTCCGTAATCTTTTTCTCCGAAAAAGATTCGCCTGTCCGCGGCAGCGCCGCAGGACAGGCAGGGATGTCGAAGCCCTGGCAAAATTTTAGAAATTTTGCCGAGGCTTCGACGCCGTTCCAAAATGTTTTTCTCCGATTGGAGGATAGATGGTCCTGAGATGCGTAGTTGCCCTTTGTCTGTGTCTTCCGGCTGTCTCTTGGGCCGAGACCGTAGTTTTACGATCCGGGAGATCCGTGGAGGGGAAGCTGCTTGAGAGGACGGACGACTCTATCAAGATAGACCTTGAGGGCATGCCGGTAACGTTTTTTATGGACGAGGTCGAGAGCATCGACGGCCAAAAACCGATCGTGCCCGAAAAGGCGGCCGTTGCGGAACGTCGTGCGGCGCCTGAAAGTGCGGCCGTTCAGCCGCAAGCGGGGATGCCCGGCGCCCCTGAGGCTGCCGCGCCGGCAACCGATGCATCGGCTGGAGGGGCGGTCGAAGACAGCGCAAAAGGATGGGACCTCTGGTATCGGGAGGCCAGGGATTTCCTGCAGCATGTGGACCTGCTCTTGCTCAAGGCCAGGATCGTCAACAGAGAGATCGATGCGGCGATGGAAGATATGTTGTCCAAAAGAAGCATAGCCAGTAATACGAATGCGGACAGGATACAGGGGGTCTTTACGGAAAAGATCAACAGGGCGGACAGAGAGATAGGCGCGCTGTTGCCGGAGCTGTATTCCTTGCAGCCGCCGGCGGATTTGAGGGATTATTACGCGAAGATCGTGAAGCTTTTCGAAGACAGCAGGTCCTTGTGCGCGGCCATGACGCAGCTCAGCGGTCCTGAGACCGAGAGCATACGCCGTTCCATGTCAACGACGCTCGATGACTGCGTCTTGGCGCTGGAGGCGGAATACAAGAAACACGGCGCCCCCCAGGAGGCGATAGGGGCGGCGGGCAAGGCGCTGACGGCGTATGGTAAAACGTTAAAACTCAGATGAGATCCGTTCGCGTCACGGGTCTGTTGCGAAATGTTTTATCCGGGACATATTCGTCTGTCTGACGGGATGAGGTCGTTATGTTTTCGCAGATGACGCTGGTCGTCGGTCTATTGGTCGGGTCGCTGGCGGGCATGCTGGCGCTGTATTATTTTCTCTGCTTTTGGGCCTGGCTTTTCCGGATGATCAGAGAGGGGGGCGCGCGTGCCCGGGAACGCAAACAGCTCGCCCGCTCCCCCGTCGCAGCGAAACGACCGGCGGTGCCGGCGCGGATACAGGCGCAAGCGCCGTCTTCCGTCCAAACAGCCCCTGCCCAGACAGCGCCCGCCGAAGCCCGCGTTGCGCCCCCGGCACCCCCTGCGCCGCCGCAGGAAGGCCGCGACTCTCTCCTCGTCAACGAAGTATCGCGGCTGCGGGGGGAGCTCGAGAAGGCCGTGACGGATTGCCAGGCTATTAAGCTTCAGAACCAGGCGGCGCAGGCGCGTGTCCATGAGTTGGAGGTGGTCCTTGCCGAGGCGCGGCGCAAGGAAGGAGCTGAAACGGAGCTTAAGGCGGGCATGAACGAGGTCAGGAAAGAGCTTGCCCGGGCAAAGGCCGAAACAGAATCCGCGCTGAATGAGGTCGCCCGCACCAAGGCTGCAAAAGAATCCGCGCTGAATGAGATCGCGCTGCTGAAAAAGATAGAGGAGGAAACGGCGGCATCGCTGACGGCGCTGCGCCGGGAGCTGATGGATGTCCGCACCGCGGCCCGTAATAAGGAAGGAGCGGGCGCGGAGCTTGAGGCGCGCATCGAAGAGATCCATAGGGAGCTTGCCCGCGCGCAGACCGAAAAACAATCCGCGTTGAACGAGGTCGCGCTGCTGAAGAAGAAAGAGGAAGAGGCGGCGGCATCGCTGACGGCGCTGCGCCGGGAGCTGGAAGACGTCCGCGCGACGGCCCGCCGTTCCCAGGACGGCCAGACGGGCACCTTGAAGGAGAAAGAAGCGGACCTCGAGCGGCTCCGAAGGGAGAGCGAGGACCGTCGAAAGGCCGCCGAGGAGGCGCAAGGGCATCTTTCAAAGACCCGGGAAGCTCTGGAGGCGCAGCGCCGGGAAGCGCAGGAGCTCAGGGACTGGAAGGCGAAGCTGGAAGAGTCGCTCAAGGAGCAACAGCGGCGGGGCGAAGAGCTGGAACGCGGAGTCCGGGATAAGGGAGAGCTTGATAAGCGTTTTGGAGCGCTGGAGGCCGAGAGGGCCCAGGCGCGCGCCGAGCTGGAAAAGGCCAAGACCCTCCTTAAAGAAAAAGAGGCGGCGCTCCAGGAGTCCGAGCGGCGCCATAAGGAGATGGCCGGCACGCTCTCCGGCCTGGAGGCGGCCAGGAAAGAGAACGAGCTTCTCAAGAAAGAGGGCGAGACGCTGCGCCATCAGCTGCAGGATCTGCAGAAGGGTTCCCGGGAGTCCCAGGACCGGGTCTCGTCGTTGACGAAAGAGATCGCAGAGCTGAAAGAAGCGGGCGCGCGGCAGACAAAGGAATGGGATCAAAAGGGGCGGGAACGGCAGGAACTCGACAAGCGCTTCAAGGACCTGGAGACCGTTCAGGTGCAGGCCCGCGCCGAGCTTGAAAAAGCCAAGACCCTTCTTAAAGAGAAAGAGACCGCGCTCCAGGATTTTGAACGCCGCAATAAGGAGATGGCCGGCGCGCTCTCCGGCCTGGAGGCGGCCAAGAAAGAGAACGAACGCCTGCGAAAAGAGGCCGGGAAGCTGCAGGAGCAGTTGCGGGATCTCGAGAAAGAGTCCAAGGCGTCCCAGGATCGCATCTCCTCGGTGACGAAAGAGCTCGAAGAGATGAAGGGCGCGGGCGCGCGGCAGGAAAAGGAGCTCGGAACGCTGCGCGAAGAGAAAAAGAGGCTGGAGGTCATGAGCGACACGGCTGCCGCCCGGGAAGCCGTTCTGGAGAACGAACTGGAAGGCGCCGCCCGCCAATTGTCCCTGGCCGAGAAAAAGCTCGAAGAGGGGGAGCGCGTCCGGCGGGAATGGGAGCAGAGGGTCAAGGAAGCGCAGGAAAAAAGCGTCCGTCTCGAACAGGAGATGGCACAGGCAAAAGCGGCCCTGGAACAGGAGAAGACGAAAGGCCGGGGAGCGGAGAAGGGGGCGCCGGACCAGGAGAAACAGCCTTCTGCCGGTGCCGCCGGACCGGAGATACCCGAGCCCCCGCCTCAGACCGGGGCGCAGCAAAACGAGGCCATCAATGCCTGGTTGCGGCGCTTTAATGTCAATTCCCAGGGCGGACGGATCTGGATCACCCTCGACGAATTCGAGTGCGTCCGTGAGGACCTGCGCAGGAAGGACGCCTTCATAGATAAGTATTACGAGAAATTTCAAGGGCACGAAGGGGCGCAAGAGACATAACGGGCTCCTTGGTCCCGGCAAGCAACGGCCTTTTGATCGTTCTGATTTGAACTCTCCCGGTTTTCCCTCCTCAAAGCTCCTGGCCTGGTACCGCCGCCATAAGCGCGATCTGCCATGGCGCCGTACGCGCGACCCCTATCGGATATGGGTCTCCGAGGCCATGCTCCAGCAGACGACGGTCGCGACGGTCATACCTTATTACCGCAGATGGTTGAAGCGGTTCCCGTCCATGCGGCGGCTGGCGGCCGCGTCCCTGCCTGACGTGCTTAAGGCCTGGCAGGGGCTTGGCTATTACCAGCGGGCGCGCAACGTCCATAAGGCGGCGCGTCTGTTCTGCGGCCGTTTCGAGGGACGCATTCCCGATGACCCCCATGTTCTCGCCGAAGTCCCGGGCTTCGGTCCCTACACGACTGCGGCCGTCCTGAGCATTGCCTTTGATCGCCCCCTGACGCTCATCGATGCCAATGTGCGGCGCGTCATGGCGCGTTACCTCGTTTTAAAAGACGCGCAGGGCAAAGGCGCGGATAAGGCGATCCAGTCCTGCCTGGACAAGGCATTGCCCAGGGGCGAGGCCGGTGATTTTAACCAGGCCTTGATGGAGCTGGGCGCGCTCGTCTGCCGCAAGGAGAACCCGCTGTGTCCGGCGTGCCCGCTTAAGACGCGGTGCGGCGCCTGGCGGCAGGACCTTCAGGATGTGATTCCCGGCACACCAGAGCGTCAGGTGGAATTTATCGAGGCGGCGGCGGCCGTCGTGGAGCGGGGGGACCGCGTTTTCCTCCAGCAGCGCGGTCCCAAGGGGCTCTTGGCAGGGCTTTGGGAGTTCCCGGGAGGAAAGATAGAGAAGGCAGAGACGCCCGAGGCGGCCCTGCGGCGCGAGCTGCGCGAGGAGCTCGGCGTCTCTCTGCCCCAGGCCAAGCTCTTTATGACCGTGCGGCATGCCTATACGCGTTTCCGCGTGCGGCTGCACGTTTACCGTTGTTCTGCAGATCCCCTGCCCGGGGCGGATAGGACGCACCGCTGGGTTCCCGTCGGCCGCCTGAAAGAATACCCCGTTCCTTCGGCCACGGCCCGTATCATAGAGGCCTTGACGGAAAAAGGAGCCTCGAGGATAGAGGATAGGTAGAGAGGATAGAAAAATCAAAAACAAAAGAATCCAGCCCGTTTCTCCGCCGCTTTAGAGTTCACGTAAAGTTCACAAAAGCGCCATCCTTTCGTAACGGTCGCGGATTATGATTTCTACGGGAGAGACAGGAAATTTTCTTGGACGGCTGCCGTGGTTGCGACCGGCACGCAAAGAACGGGAGGGGAAGATGAGAAGATTGCTCATGTTTATGCTCGCCGCGGCGATGATGGGGTTCGGCACGGCCCGGGCCCAGGAGGACTTGAGCGGCGTGATCCAGATCAAGGGTTCCGACACCATGGTGAACCTGGGCCAGGCGTGGGCCGAGGCGTTCAGCAAGGCGCATCCCGGGGTGAGCGTGGCGGTGACGGGCGGCGGTTCGGGGACGGGTTTTGCGGCCCTCATCGGCGGCACGTGCGATGTCGCCGAGACGTCGCGCACGATCACGGCCAAAGAGACGGCGATGGCCGAGGGGAAGGGGTTTACGCCCGTAGAGCTTAAGGTGGCGCTGGACGGCGTCGCTATAGTCGTTAATCCGTCAAATCCCGTGGACGGTCTCACTATCGACCAGTTGGCCGATATCTTCACCGGCAGGGTGACGAACTGGAAAGAGGTCGGCGGCAAGGACATGCCGATCGTGATCCTGTCCCGCGAGGTCAATTCCGGAACGCACATGTACGTCAAGGAGCACGTCATCCGTAAGGGCGGCAAGGACAATTTCGACGAGTTCTCGCCTATGGCCCTGCTGATGCCTTCCTCCCAGGCTATCGCCGACGAGGTGGCCCAGAATGAGAACGCCATCGGTTATTACGGCATCGGTTACGTGACGCCGGCCCAAAAGGCGCTCGCCGTCGCCAAGAGCGCGGACAGCCCCTACGTTAAGCCCGATGTCGCGGACATCATGTCCGGCAGCTACCCGATCTCGCGGCCGCTGCTGATGTACACGCCGGGTGAACCGAAGGGTGTCGTCAGGGCTTTCCTGGATTTCGTCCTTTCGCCCGAAGGGCAGAAGATCGTCGCAGAGCTCGATTTCGTGCCCATCAAGCCGGCGGAATAACGGACCGCCCATCCTCCTGGCCCAGAGAACCGGCCGGCAGGGGTGTATTTTGCCTATGCGCAGGCTCAAGGAATTCCTTATCGAGAAGGCCATCCTCGTCAGCGGCATTACGGTCATCGTTTTTGTCGTTCTGATCTTCGTCTTCCTGCTCAAGGAGGGGCTGGCCTTCTTTAAGACGGTGCCGCTCTCCGGCTTTTTGGGCGGCAAGTACTGGTATCCTATCTCCGAACCCCCGCGTTTCGGCATCCTGCCGTTGATCCTGGGCTCCCTTTTGGTGACCCTGGGGGCGACGGTCTTCGCGGTGGCGACGAGCATCTGCGCCGCCTTTTATATCGCCGAGGTGGCGCCTGCGCGCGTGCGCGATGTCCTTAAGACGGGCATCGAGATCCTTGCCTCTATCCCCAGCGTCGTCCTGGGTTTTGTGGGCATAGTGACGCTCGTGCCCTGGATCAAGTCGGTCTTCCATATTCCGACGGGCCTGACGGCGCTCGCGGGCGCGGTGATGCTCGGTTTCATGGCGATGCCCACCATCATCAGCATCTCCGAGGACGCCCTGGCGGCCGTGCCGCGGCAGTTCAAGGAGGGGTCCATCGCCCTGGGCGCCACGCGCTGGCAGACGATGTACCGTGTCACCATCTACGCCGCCAAGCCGGGCATTTTCGCCGCGAGCATGTTGGGTATCGGCCGCGTGATCGGGGAGACCATGGCGGTGATGATGATCACCGGCAACGCCGCGGTCATCCCCCACACGTTCCTGCAGCCCGTCCGGACCCTCACGGCCACGATAGCCGCCGAGATGGGGGAGGTCGTGCACGGCAGCACGCACTATCAGGCCCTGTTCGCCATCGGCATCGTCCTGTTCATGATGACCTTTTTCGTCAACGTGACGGCGGATTTCTTCCTGCATCGCGCCCGGCAATGATATGGCCCTTTTAAGCGTCCACGCCAAAGAGAAGATCGCGTTCAGCCTCCTGTTCCTGGTGACGCTCGTCGTCCTGACGCCGGTCGTCATCGTCCTGTGGATCATCTTCAGGAACGGGCTGCCGGCCCTGAACTGGCAGTTTCTGACCCAGATGCCGACGGACGGCATGCGGGCGGGCGGCATCTTCCCGGCCATCGTGGGGACTTTTTACCTGGTCGTGGGCGCCACCCTCTTCTCGCTGCCGCTGGGGATCCTGGCGGCCATTTACTTAAGCGAATACGCGCGCGAGAACGCCCTGACCCGGCTCATCAATCTCGCCATCGTCAACCTCTCGGGTGTCCCGTCCGTCGTCTACGGCCTCTTCGGGTTCAGCCTCTTCGTGCTTTTCCTTAAGTTCGGGGTTTCCATCCTTGCCGGGTCCCTGACCCTGGCCATTATGAATCTGCCGGTCATCATCACGGCGACGCGCGAGTCCCTGCGGACCGTCCCGGATTATTTCCGCGAGGTGAGCCTTTCTCTGGGCGCGAGCCGCTGGCAGACCGTGCGCTACGGCGTCCTGCCCTTTGCCCTGCCCGGCATCCTGACCGGGACGGTCTTGAGCATCGCGCGCGCGGCAGGGGAGACCGCGCCCATCCTTTTCACGGTCGCGGCGTTCTATATTCCCCACCTGCCGCATTCGATCTTCGACCAGGCCATGGCCTTGCCGTACCACCTCTATATCATCGCCACCCAGATACCCAACATACCCGTCAGCACCCGGTACGGCACGGCCCTGGTCCTGATCCTTCTGGTCCTTTTATTGAACATGAGCGCTATCGTGATCCGCGCCAAGTTCAGGAAGATGTATAAATGGTAGAAAACACGCCTGTCAGCAAATTCGAGGTCCGGCACCTCGACGTCCGGTTTGACGGCGTCCCCGCCCTGCGGGGCGTCTCGCTCGATGTCCATAAGCACGAGATCCTCGGCGTCATCGGGCCGGCTAATTCCGGCAAGACGACGTTTTTGAGGGCGCTCAACCGGCTCAACGAGCGCAACCCCGCGATGTCCTATTCGGGCAGCGTGCTGTTGGACGGCGTGGACATCAACCGCGGCATGGCCGCCGAGGCGCTGCGGCGCCGCGTGGGGATGATCTTCGCGCTTCCGATGCCGCTGCCCTTGTCCATCTATGAGAACGTCGCTTTCGGGCCGCGGCGCAAGGGGCGGCATGACCGCAGGGAGCTTGACGCCCTGGTCGAGGAGAGCCTGCGCGCGGCCGTCCTGTGGGACGAGGTGAAGGACCGGCTTAAGACCCCCGCCACCAAGCTCTCCGGGGGCCAGCAGCAGCGGCTGTGCATCGCGCGCACGCTCGCCGTCAAGCCCGAGGTGGTCCTGTTCGACGAGCCCTGCTCGGGGCTTGACCCTATCTCGACCGCCAAGGTCGAAGAGACGATGCTGCAGCTCAAAGAACGCTATACCATCGTGCTCGTGACCAACAACACCAAGCAGGCGGCGCGCGTCGCCACCCGGACGGCCTTCTTCCTGATGGGGGAGCTGGTCGAGCTCGACGCCACGCACAAGATCTTTACCGTGCCTTCGGACAAGCGCACGGACGATTACATATCGGGCAAGTTCGGCTGAAGACAGAAACTGGAAGTCGAAGAAGCACCGATGTTGTCTCGTCGCAGGTATCACGTATCAGGTAAAAGCATTTACCTGTGACCTGTTACCTGATACCCGTGACGGGCCTTGCTTCGGGCGTAGCCGCCCGGCGTATCTTGAAAATGGCTATCATCGAGACCCAAAAACTCAACTTGTATTACGACAGGTTCCAGGCGCTGATCGACGTCGATGTGGAGATCCACGCGCGCCGCATCACGGCCATCATCGGCCCCTCCGGGTGCGGCAAATCGACGCTCTTGAGGGCGCTGAACCGGATGAACGACCTGATCGAAGGGGTCTCCACCCAGGGCCGGATCCTGATCGACGGCGAGGACATCCTGCGTCCGGGCACGGACCTGGTGCGGCTGCGCAGGAAGGTGGGGATGGTCTTCCAGCGGCCGAACCCTTTTCCCCTGTCCATTTTTGAGAACCTGGTATACGGTCTCAAGGTCCACCACATGGTCTCCCGCAGCAAGCTCTATGGTATCGTCGAAGAGGCGCTGCGCGACGTGCTCCTGTGGGATACGCTTAAGGACAAGCTGCGCAGGAGCGCCATGACGCTTTCCCTTGAGGAGAAGCAGCGGTTATGCATCGCGCGCACGCTCGCCGTCAAGCCCGACATCATCCTGATGGATGAGCCCTGCTCGGCCCTGGACCCTATCGCGACCCTCAAGATCGAGGAGACCGCCCGGGCGCTCAAGGAGCGCTACACGATCGTCATCGTCACCCACAACATGCAGCAGGCCGCCCGCATCTCGGATGAGACGGGCTTCATGCTCCTGGGCCGCCTGATCGAATTCGGAAGGACGCAGGATATCTTTTCCGGACCGAAGGACAAGAGGACGGAAGAATATATTACGGGGCGTTACGGGTAGAGGCCTAGTGGTGTGTCGCAACCAGGTT
>JBLMXZ010000077.1:0-3646 GCA_050258015.1 Deltaproteobacteria bacterium | reverse complement strand
AAATACCGAGCTCCGAGGTATTTACAAACGGAGGTGTGTCATGAGAAGGGTGTTGTACGCGTTCATGCTGGTCGCGCTTGCGGCGTTGCCGCAAGTGTTCGGCCTGCATCGTCCGTGTACGGCCGCGGAGCCGAAGGAGATGAAGGCCTTCCCGGTCTACTCGGACGCGAAGTCCCCCGACAACCATTATGTCCCGTCGGGGTGGATGGGCGATACCAGCGACGTCACCATGGACGACAGGTACATGGGGGAGCCGCACAGCGGCTCGACCTGTATCAAGTTCGTCTATACCGCCAAAAGGACCGGCGGCCAGGGGTGGGCGGGCGTCTACTGGCAGAATCCGGCGAATAACTGGGGTTCCAAGAAGGGGGGCTTCGATCTGACGGGCTTGAACCAGCTTACCTTCTGGGCGCGCGGAGAGAAGGGCGGAGAGATCATCGATAAGTTCTGCGTCGGCGGCCTTAAGGGCACGTATCCCGACACGACGGAAGTGTCGATCGGCCCTTTTGAGCTGACGTCCACGTGGCAGCAGTATACCGTCAACCTGACGGGTAAGGACCTCTCTTACATCGTCGGCGGTTTTTGCTGGGTCGCGAACGCAGATTCGGATCCGGACGGCGCGACGTTCTATATCGACGACATCCGTTTCGACTACGATTCGACGCTCAAACCCGAAACGAAAAAGACGCAAAGCATGCCGTTTTACATCTATGCCGACAAGGGCGCCATCGTCAACCATTTCATCCCTTCGGGATGGATGGGGGACTACAGCGACCTGAAGATAAACCTGGGTTCGACCGAGAGTCCGTACTTCGGCCAGACCTGCATCAAGATCGCCTATTCGAATAACGCCACCAACGGCGCCCGCTGGGCGGGGATCTACTGGCAGCACCCGGCGAACAACTGGGGCGGTGTCGATGCCGGTTTTGACCTTTCCCGCGCCAAGAAACTGACCTTCTGGGCCAGGGGAGAGAAGGGCGGCGAGCGCATCGAAGAAGTAAAGGTCGGCGGGATCATGGGCGAGTATTCCGATTCGGATACGGCCGGCATCGGCCCCATCGTCCTGGACAAGGAGTGGAAGCAGTACTCCATCGACCTGACGGGCAAGGACATGTCCTATATCATCGGCGGTCTGGCCGTGACGACCAACCTCGATGTGAATCCGGACGGCGCCACGTTCTACCTGGACGAGATCCGGTACGAATAAAGACCGAAGACGGAAATCCGAAGGCGGAGGTCCGATGTCTTGTTTTTTCGGACATCGGTCTTCCGTCTTCGGACTTCAAATATGAGACGAAGAAAACTCTTTCTTCTATTATTTGCCTGTTTTGCTGGTCTTGCGTTGCTCACGGGCATGGGCAAGGCGCCGAAGAAGAAGGTCTATATAAAGACGCTCAAGAACCGCCACTATCAGCTGATGGTGGAGGGCAGGCCGTATGTGGTCAAGGGCGTCTGCTACAACCCTATTCCGGTCGGCATGTCCCAGGACTACGACTTCTGGAACGATCCGGCCGAGCCCTGGCTTGTCGACGGCGCCCTGATGCAGAAGATGGGCGTCAACACGGTGCGTTTCTACATGCCGGGCGACGATATCGAAGCGACGAAACGCGTCATCCACGATCTCTATGTCCAGTTCGGCATCCGGACGATCATGGGGCACTGGCTCGGGTTTTGGAACTACCCGGCGCCCTATTACGACGACGCGGCGTTCCGCGAAAAAACGAAGAAGGAAGTCCTCGCGATGGTCGAGGCGCTGAAGGGCGAGGAGGGCATCCTCTTTTGGTGTTTGGGCAACGAGAACAATTATTCCTTCGGCGGCAAGGTGAACGGCTGGTCGAGCGTGCGCATCGACAAGATGGGCGACCCGCAACGGTGTCTTTTGGCGCGCGCCGAAGTCTATTATTCTTTCGTCAACGACGTCGTCAAGGCCATCCACAGGATAGACCCGGACCATCCCGTTGCCATGGGTAACGGGGAGACCGTGTGCCTCGATGTCGCGAACACCTACGCGCCCGACGTCGACATCCTGGGCGTCATCATGTACCGGGGCAAGACCTTCGGCAATATCTTTCACGCTTTGCGCCGGACCTATGACAAGCCGGTGGTCCTGGTCGAGTTCGGCGCCGACGCTTACAACGCCGAGGAACAGAAGGAAGACGAAGACATGCAGGCGTTCTTTCTGAAGAGCCAGTGGGCGGAGATCGCGGGGAACCTCGCCGGCGCCGCCACGGGTGAGAAGAGCGGCGCGGGCAACTGTCTGGGCGGGGTGATGTTCGAATGGACCGACGAGTGGTGGAAGCATAACGAGTGGGACGCGGCCGCCGCCGCGCAGCACGACACCGCCTCCAACTGGTCGAACGGCGCTTATTTCAGGGATATCAAGGCGGAGCGCAACATGAACATGAACGAGGAATGGTTCGGCCTCATGAGGATCACCGCGGAGAAGGAGAGCGGCGTCGACAAGCGCGAGCCGCGTAAGACCTATTACGAAATACGCGAATTCTGGAAAGGCATGAAGATATGAAAAGGGCGTATCGCACGTCGCGAAGCACGCGGTGCAGGGTCTGCTGGGGTCTGGCGGTCCTCTTGTTCTTTTCCGTGACGGCGGGCGTTTCCGCCGCCGAGCCTTCCGCGGAGCTTTCATTGAAGGACCAGGCCGAGGCGTACTTCTCCACCCACGATTATGACGGGTTCTACAAGTACCTGAGCCGTTTGCTCGCCGACGATCCGATGAACGCCGGAGCCCACTTCTACCGGGCCCTGACGCGCGTGGAAGAGATCGCTTATTGGCAAAAGATCAAGGACTGGCAGGGTGTCTACGATACGGCGCCTGCCTATCAGAAGGGGATCGCCGCCGACCTCGATGCTGCCGAAAAATATGCGGGAGAGGACGTGACGGTCCGTTTCGGCGTGGCCCTGCTGCGTTGGCGCGCGGCCAACGAGGCCCGGAAAGAGGGCGCCTATGCGCTTTTCGACGCGGTCGTCGCGGCGGCCGAGAAGGCCGCCTCCGTCCCGCAAGGCTTGGCGATGGTCAGGGACGTGGCCGATGAGCTGCGGGGATTCGAGGACAAAAACCTGAGCCGCCGGCTCGACCGGATCTACGTCGACAACCTCGGCGCCTCCGGCGCGACTTCCGAGGAGCTGATCAGGCAGGCGGATGCGTTTCTCAAGGAGGACAACCTTTACCTCGCCAAATCCCTGTTCGAGATCACGCTCGGGCGCATCGGTGACGACCTTGTCCGGGCGCGGGCGATGGTCGCTATCGCGGATCGCTTCGCCTCCTCCGGTTCCGTTCCCGCGGCCGACCCCGTGTTTGCCGAAGAGCTCTACGTCAAGGCCGCCGCGCTGAAGGGGGCCGAGGCGTTCGATAACGACAGTCTTTACCGCAGGGCCTTCAATCTGGAGCGTCTCAGGGATTACGCGGCCGCCCTGCCGGTATATAAACAGTGGCTCGCGGCGTACGGCGCCGCCGACCCCGGGCGCCGCGCGGACGTGCTCTTTCGCGTCGGCGTTCTTTCAGCTTACGGGTTGCGCGACAGGGCGGCCGGCGAGCGGGTGCTGGAGGAGCTTATCAAGGATTTTCCGGCGACGGCCCTGGCCGTCGCGGCGCGCTATGAGCTGGGCTGCATGGCCCAATGGTCCGGCG
>JBLMXZ010000076.1:0-8097 GCA_050258015.1 Deltaproteobacteria bacterium | reverse complement strand
GATTGGGGGAGTTTGAAACGCCGGGCTTCGAGCCCGGCGTTTTGCTTTTGGGAGCATACGTGAAGGGGCCGATAGACGATATAGAAAAACAACCCCTGCAGACAAAACCGTAAAGAGATCGGGCCGTTATTAAATTGCTCCTGAAGTTCTTTCGTTGACTATAGTCTATAGTCCCTCGAGACTATTATTGTTTGAAAATCGCCGGCCGATCGATGTAAAATAAGGTTATGCCGATAACCTGTCCCGAGTGCAAGCGACCCATCAAGGACGACGACGCGCTCCTGTGCCTCTATTGCGGGGCGTCGCTGAGACGTCCCGTGGGTCTTCTGGGAGGAATGCGGTACCGGCCCGCCACCCTTGTCCTGGCAACCGCGATCCTGCTGGTGATCCTGGCGTTCATCCTCATCATGCTATGACCTTCCTCGACCTCGTCCGCCAACGCGGCAGCACCCGCCGATTCGATCCCCGGCCCGTCGCCCGCGAAGCGCTGGAGCGCTGCATCGAAGCGGCGCGCCTGGCGCCTTCCGCCTGCAACAGCCAGCCCTGGAGATTCTTCGTCGTGGATGAACCGGCGCTCAAGGACGCCCTGACGGCCGCGGCCTTCGGCGGCCCCTATGCCATGAACGCGTTCGCCCGACCGGCCGGGGCGCTTGTCGCCGTCGCGGCCGAACCGCCCGGCGGCCTTACCCGGATGGCGGGGTGGCTGAGGAAAGCGCCGTTTTATCTTATGGACATAGGCGCCGCCGCCGAACACTTCATCCTCCAGGCCACCGAGGAAGGGCTCGGCACCTGCTGGATCGGATGGTTCGACGAAAAGGCCGTCCGGCGGCTGCTCAAGCTTCCCGCCGGCTCGCGCATCTGCTGTCTTATCGCCGTGGGACATCCGGCCGGGGCCCCGGCAGAAAAAACGCGTAAACCGGCGGAGGCGATCCGGCAATTCAATGCGTAAACGGGCCCTCTGCGTCCTTTTTGTCATGTCTTTGATGAACCCCGACCCGCACAACTCCTTCGCCGCCGAAGACGGCCGGGCGGCCGAACGCCGCCGGATGATCGACACGCAGATCGCCGGCCGCGGCATCACGGACCCGCGGGTCCTGGATGCCCTGCGGCGCGTGCCGCGCGACGCCTTTGTCCCGGCGTACCTCGGACGCGAGGCCTACGCCGACAAACCGCTTCCCATCGGTCACGACCAGACCATATCGCAGCCCTATATCGTCGCCCTGATGACCGCGTCCGCCCGGATCGCGGCCGAGGACAAAGTGCTTGAGATCGGGACGGGCTCCGGTTACCAGGCGGCGGTCCTCGCCCTGCTCGCCAGGCAGGTCTTCTCCGTCGAGATCATCGCGCCGCTCGCCAAGAGCGCCGCGGCCCGACTGAAAAAATTGGGCTATACCAACGTCACGATAAGAGAGGGGGACGGCTATGCAGGGTGGCCCGAAGAGGCGCCCTTCGACGCCATCATCGTCACGGCCGCGCCTCCGTCCGTCCCGCAGGAGCTCATCCGCCAGCTCAAGCCCGGCGGCCGCCTTGTCGTGCCGGTCGGCACGCTCTTCCAGGAGCTCCTGCTCATCACGAAGGAGGAGGACGGCGCCGTGCGCGAAGAACAGCTCATCCCCGTCCGTTTTGTCCCCATGGTCCGGCGGAAAAACGATGACACAGATTAAAATCACGATGTCACAGATAAAAACAAAACCCAGCCCGCTATCTGTGCCCACCTGGTCCTTGTTTTGTCCTCTGCCCGTGACGCGGTCCAAATAGTGCTTGACTTTTAACGCAGACGGGTATAAAACGAAACACGACGCAAGTCGGTAGCAGGAATAATCTGTGGCATCGAGGTCTGATCCGTGGAATCGTCCTTTAAGGAGGTACTATGCTGGCTTTGATCCTGATGATCTTCGGCGTTCTCTTTCGCATCATCCCGCATGCGCCCAACTTCACGCCGACGGCGGCGCTCGCGCTCTTCGGCGCGGCCTTCCTGCCGAACAGGCGTCAGGCGCTCATCATGCCCCTGGCCCTCATCATGATCAGCGACCTCTTCATCGGCCTGCACGACATGGTGGTCTTCACGTGGGGCAGCGTCTTTTTGATCAGCCTCACCGGCCTGGGACTGCGCCGGGCTTCGGGGACGACGCGGGTCCTTCTCGGCTCCTTCGCCGGATCGGTCATCTTCTATCTGGTAACGAACTTCGGGGTCTGGGCCGCCGGCTGGTACCCGTTGACGCCCCAGGGACTCTTTCAGTGCTATGTCGCCGGCATTCCTTTTTTCAGGAACTTTTTCGCGGGCACGCTGGTCTACGCGGCGGCCCTCTTCGTGACGTATGCCCTTGCCGCCCGGGCGGTACGCCGTACGGCGTTCGCCAAGGCGCTTTTGACAAGTTAATCCAGTTCTCTGTGGGAAAAGGGAAGTGCCGTGATCCCCTGGAAAAGGGGGAATCGGCCGCGGTCCCGCCGCTGTGAACCCGCCCTCGCCGCTTTTTGCGAGGTCCAAACGTCTGGACACGATGACCACTGTCTTGGCGCGCCGCAAGGCGTGCCATGGATGGGAAGGTCGTCCGTGACGTGCGGGTGAGCCAGAAGACCTGCCCGCAGTTATGTGCCTGATTTTGGCTTCGAGGAAAAGCCGGGGGTTATAGTCTGTCGACGCAACCCTTGACTTCGAAATGAGGTCAGGGGTTTTTTATTTCGTCCGCCGGTAGCATAAGGCGCAACACCCCGACGAGCAGGTGGAAATTTACGGGTCGGGGAAACGATCAAACCTTTCCATCGCAGGAGTCTATTATGTCCGTTCTCAAGAAAGCGTTTACCGTCGTTCTTTTTACTGCCCAGCTCCTTTGCGTGCTTCCCGCCCTTTCTGTCCTTGCCGCCGAACCCCTTAATATGGAACGCATCATCGTCACCTCGTCCCGCACGCAGGAAGACGTCCTGCGCACGCCCCGCTTCACCACCATCCTCGATGCCGCGGATATCGCCGCCACCAACGCCCGCACCATCACGGACCTGCTGCGCTGTGTTCCCGGCGTCTCGGTACGCGATTACACGGGGACCGGCAAGTCCGTCAACGTGAACATGGCCGGGTTCGGGGAGACCGGCCCCAGCAACGTCCTCGTCCTCATCGACGGACGCCGCGTCAACGCCATCGACCTGTCGAACACGGACTGGAGCCAGATCGCGCTCTCGCAAGTCGAACGCGTCGAGGTGATGCGCGGCGCGGGCTCGGTCCTCTACGGCGACAACGCGGCCGGCGGGGTCATCAACATCATCACGAAGAAAGGCGCGGGCGCCCCCCATATAACCCTCGAGGCAAAGGGGGGCAGCTACGACACGTGGGGATCGACCTTCGAAGCGGCCGGGGAAGCGGACCGGACGTCTTTCCGTCTTACGGCGGAGGCGCTCGATACGCGCGGTTACCGGACGAACGGGGGGCTCGAACGGCGGGACTTCGGGGTTGAGGCCGGCCGCGACCTGAACGACACCTGGCGCGTCGACCTGACCCTTGGACATCATGAGGACACCTACGGCCTGCCCGGCGCGCTCAGCGAAAACAATATGCTGGCCCTGGGGCGGCGCGCCACGATATATCCCAACGACAACGCCGATACGCGGGATTCCTTCCTTGATCTGGGGGTCCGCGCCGACGCCCGGGAACGCGGCAACCTGGAGGTCCATGCGAGCGTGCGGGAGCGCAGCGTGGACGCCGTCTACGCGTCCTCCTCGTGGCGCAACGAGAACCATATCGTCACCTGGGGGGTCACCCCCAAATACACACTCAAAGGAACCATCGCCGGGCACGCCAACACCCTGATCCTCGGCAGCGATGTCTATCGCTCCGAGGATGATATCCTGGACGGCGCGCTCACCGGCGCCAACGACGATATCGAGATCACCAAAACCTCCTGGGGCTTCTACGCGCTCGATCAAGCCGATCTCACCGAACGCCTGTCGCTCAAGGCGGGGGCCCGGCGGGAGGCAGCCGCCTACGATTTCCGGCAGATCACCCAGGCCGCGGTCAAGGCCAAATCCGACCTGGCCGATGAGGTATTCCAGGGAGGCCTTGTTTACGCCCTGCGGCCGGAGTCGAGCGTCTATGTGGACTTTGCGCAGAGCTTCCGCCATCCGCTGGTCGATGAGTTCTTTACGTCCAATACCTGGGGTTTCGGAGGACTGAACACGGCCCTGAGCACCCAGAAGGGCCGCGACATCGAAGCGGGGATCCGCCACAGCTTCTCCAGCAGGCTGGGGATGCAGATCAACTACTTCCAGCACGACATCGCCAACGAGATCTACTTCAATCCGCTGACCTTCCAGAACACCAACTACGACAGGACGCGGCACCAGGGAGCGGTCTGTGAAGCGCGCTGGAACGTGACGGACACCCTGGGCCTGGAAGCCAGCTACACCTACACGCGCTCCCACTTCGGCAAGGGGGCCTTCAAAGACAACGAGGTGCCGGGCGTCCCACAGCACAAAGCCTCTCTGCGCATCGATTGGCAAGCGACCGAAGCCCTCTACCTCAACCTCTTCCTGAACTACGTGGGGGAGATGTACCTTATCAGCGACCTGAACAACGCCTTCGGCCGGATGAACGACTACGTGACCGTGGATCTCAAGGCCCGCTACCTCTGGAAGGGCATGGAGATCTTTTGCGGCATCGACAACGTCTTCGACGCCGACTACGCGGAATACGGCGTCGTCTCGACCTTCGCCTCCACGCGTAATTTCTACCCGTCGCCCGGCCGTAATGTCATGGCCGGCGTACGCGTCACGTTCTAAGCCGCCACTAAGCCACGGTCCGCCCGCAGGGTTGCGACTACCGCCGTGCGGGCGGGCCGTGCTATAATAGGACCCGCCATGGCGACCCGCTATCCCTTTGCGCTTTTTCTGGGCCTGTCTTTTCTCTTCCATATCGGCCTGCTGGGCTTGGTGCCGCGGCCCGCGGCGCAACCGGCCCAACCCCAGCGCACCATCGAGATCGCCTATCAGGGCCACATGGCCGTCGCCCGGCAGCCCGCCGCTGTCCCTTCGCCGGAGATGCAGCGCAGCCCCCTCGAAAAGAACACGAAGGCCATCGCCGACTTCATCAAGAAAGACCTCCTCAAGATCACCCCCGAGCCGCCGCAGGAACGGCCCTATACGCCCAAGACCCAGAAATCCATATCCATGCCGACGATCCCCGGCGAGATGCTCAAATCACCCGAATACCGCAGTTACTATTCGCTGGTCCGGGAAAAGATCAGAAAATACGCCTACTTCTATTACCGCCGGCTGGAGGAGGGCGATGTCTACCTGACCTTCAGCCTGGCTCCGGACGGATCGCTGCTCAACCTGGCCGTCGACGAAGCCAAATCCTCGGCGCATGCCTACCTCAAGGACGTCGCCCGGCAGAGCGTCCAGGAAGCCGCCCCCTACCCGCCTTTTCCCCAGAAACTCAAGGACAACCGGGAACTCGCCTTCAACGTCATCATAGACTTTAAGTTAAAATAGCGCGTTCGAGGACAGAAGATCGAGAATAAGGATAGTCCCGCCTCAAGGGTCCCAATGCCTCGACGCCTTAGAGCCAAGAATAAAGATCGTTAAGAAGTTTTTTACGCGGCGCCCGGAACTTGAGGCCCTCCCGTTGCTCAGGCAGCCCTGCGCAACCTCTCCGGCGCCAGTCTCATATTGACTTGGAAGGGGAGGGGTGTTATACTAAATATCCTAAAAAACACCAACGTCCGTAAGGGGTGAAAATACGCATGACGGAAGTCGAAGTCAGAAAAGACGAATCTTTTGAGGGGGCGCTGCGCCGCTTCAAAAGGAAGATCGAGCGCGAAGGCATCCTGAAAGAGGTCAAGGAGCGCAAGCACTACGAGAAGCCAAGCGAGAAGAAGAGACGCCGGTCCCGGCGCAAGCCTTAACCCGGAACCGTTTCTTTTTGAGCGCGACCGCCAGGCTCCCGACACGGCCTGGCGGTTATGCCGTTATCCGGCGAATTCCTCCGGCAGCTCCTTTTGCCCGCGGAGAGCGGATCCGGCGGACAAGCAGGACATCGCGAAAGGATACGATGCAAGAAGACCCTAAAAACCACGAAACACCGAAAAAGAAGGTTGACGAATCCTGGAAAGAGAAAGCCAGGGAGCAAGACACGCTTGACGCGGAAGCGGCGGAGGACCGCTTCCTGCATGAGCCCACTCTCGCGTTCTTCCTGACATCCCTGGGGATGCAGGCCTACGTGGCCCTCGGGCTGGTGGCCAACCCCGCCACGAACAAGATCGAGAAGAACCTCGAACAGGCAAAATATATCATCGACACGCTCGGCATGCTCGAAGTGAAAACACAGGGCAACCGCGACAAAGACGAGAGCGAGATCCTCGACCACCTGCTCTATGAGCTTCGCCTCGCCTATGTGCGGGAGAACGCGCCCGAAGCGCCCGCGGCGTGATCCCCAACATCCCCGGAGCCCGCATGAAAAAGATCCTCGTTATCCACGGACCCAACCTGGACCTTCTGGGCCAGCGCGAACCCCAGATCTACGGAAAGACCACCCTCAAGGAGATCGATAAAGACCTGCGGGCGCTTGCCAAAAAAAACAAAACGGCCCTGACGATCGTCCAATCCAATCACGAAGGGGAGATCGTCGATCTCATCGGCTCGGGCCGCGGCAAATTCGATGCGCTCCTGATCAATCCCGCCGCCTACACGCACACCAGCGTCGCCATCCGTGACGCCATCGCCGCTTCGGGCCTCAAGGCCGTCGAAGTGCACCTGTCCAACATCTACGGCCGGGAAGAGTTCCGCCAGACCTCGCTTATCGCGCCGGTCTGCGCCGGCCAGATCTGCGGCTTCGGGACCGACAGCTATCTCCTCGGGCTGCAGGCGGCGCTCCTTCTGGCCTCCGGCCGCCGTAAAAGACCGTGAACGGGCGTGAACGCGCGGATAAAGCGCGGGCCCTTTTCAAGGATCTGGGGTGCGACGCCTTCCTGCTCGGCGACCGCGCCAACGTCGCCTACCTGGCGGTATTTGACGCCCGGGACTCCCTTTTCATCCTGACGCGCCGGCGCGCGGCCCTCATCACGGACTTCCGTTACGCCGCCGACTTCCGGCGCCGGGCCCCTGCCTGGCTGCGCATCGTCGAATACAAGAACGGCCTCTATGAAACGGCGGCGCGCGCCCTCAAGCAGAGCGGCAGCCGCCACCCGGGCTTTGAGGCGCGCCACTTCGTCTTTGCCGCCTGTGAAGCGCTCCACCGTCAGGGGGGCAAGGCGCTGTCCTTCATCCCCCTCAAGGAGACCGTCGAACCCCTGCGCGCCGTCAAGGATGGCCGTGAGCTGGCCGCCATCAAGAAAGCCCTGCGCGTCACCCTTGAGGCCCTGCGTTTTGCCGGATCAAAGCTCAAGCCGGGCCTCCGGGAGAAGGAGGTAGCGGGCGAGATCGAGCGCTTCATCCGGTTTGCCGGGGCGCGCGCAAGCGCCTTCGACATCATCGTCGCCTCGGGCCCCAACAGCTCCTACCCGCACGCCGGCATCACGGACCGGCGCCTGCGCAACGGCGAACCCGTGGTCATAGATATGGGCGTGGATATCGACGGATACAAATGCGACTTGACACGCACCTTCTTTTTGGGTAAAATACCCCCCATTGTGCGACGCGTCGCAGACATCGTGACCGAAGCACAGGAAAAAGCCATAAAGATCATCAAACCCGATGTCCCGCTTAGGGTTGTGGATGCCGCCGCGCGCCGCTTCATAGCCGAGAAGGGGTATGGCGACGCGTTCGGTCACGCGCTGGGGCATGGGGTCGGCCTCGAAGTCCATGAGGCACCGACAGTCAACAGCAAGAGCGACCGCGCCGCTCGCCCGGGAATGATCTTCACGGTGGAGCCGGGAATATATCTGGCGGGCCGTTTCGGGGTCCGAAGGGAAGACATGGTCCGTGTCACCAAGACAGGAGTGGAGGTAATAAGTGGGGACGCTTAGCATCAACCAGCTCAAGGTGGGGCTGACCATCGATCTGGAAGGCGCGCCCTATGTTGTCGTCAATGTGGAGCACGTCAAGCCGGGGAAGGGTTCGGCCTTTGCCCGGACCAAACTCAAAAGCCTCAAGACCGGGCTCGTGATCGAC
>JBLMXZ010000075.1:0-10163 GCA_050258015.1 Deltaproteobacteria bacterium | reverse complement strand
ACGGTTTCGTCGGCAACGTGACGCTCAAGGTCGCGGAGGGGATCGCCGAGACGCTGTCCTATTTTCTCAAGCATGAGCTGTCCGCCAGCTGGGCGGGGCGGGTGGCGTATCTGCTGGGCCGCTCCTGCTTCACGCGGTTCAAAAAGAAGATCGATTACTCCGAATACGGGGGAGCGCCTCTTTTGGGTATCGACGGGATCGTCATCATAGGGCACGGGCGTTCTTCCGCCAAAGCAGTGATGAACGCGATCCATTTCGCGAAGAAAGAGGTCGAGCGCAACATAAATCAGAACATCCTGGACACGGCGAAGAGGACGCTGACCCATATCACATGAAGAGAGAGAAGGGCGCCACGAAGACATTGAGGCCCGTCGGGATCGTCGGGCTGGGATCGTATGTCCCCAAAAGGGTCCTGACGAACAAGGACCTGGAGGGGATGGTCGAGACCTCCGACGAGTGGATCACGACGCGCACGGGCATCAAGGAGCGGCGTCTGGCGGCGCCCCATGAGTCGACCTCCGTCCTGGCGGCGCTCGCGGCGAAGGAGGCGCTTCGGGACGCCGGCGTCGAGGCCGCCGCGATCGAGTTGATCGTCGTGGCGACCGTCACGCCCGACATGCCTTTTCCCGCCACGGCCTGTCTCGTCCAGGAAAAGATCGGCGCCAAGGAGGCGGCGTGTTTCGACGTGAGCGCGGCCTGCGCGGGTTTTTTGTACGGCCTGGAGATGGCCCGCCAGATGATCGCCTCGGGCGCGTGCCGTAACGCTCTCGTTGTCGGGGCGGAGAAGCTTTCGTCCGTCACGGACTGGACCGATCGCAATACCTGTGTGCTCTTCGGCGACGGGGCGGGGGCCGCGGTGCTGGCGCCGGTCAAGGAAGGCGGTATCCTGTCCAGCTATCTGGGCAGCGATGGTTCCCTGGCGGAGCTGCTGATGATCCCCGCCGGAGGCAGCAGCAGGCCGGCGAGCGCGGAGACCCTGCGCGACCACATGCATTTTATCAAGATGCGGGGAAACGAGGTTTTTAAGCTTGCCGTCAAGATCATGTCCGATGCCGCGTGCAAGGCGCTCAAAAAGTGCCGCCTGGGGGTTGAGGACATCGACTGTTTCATCCCGCATCAGGCCAATATGCGCATCCTTGACGCCGTCGCGCGAAAGATGCTGCTGCCGAAAGAAAAGATATTCTTCAACGTCGCCCAGTACGGCAACATGTCGGCCGCTTCCACGGCCGTGGCGTTGAGCGAAGCCTACCATGGCGGCCGCATCAAACCGGGCAGCGTCGTCGTTCTGGATGCATTCGGCGCCGGCCTCGTCTGGGGTTCGTGCGTCATCCGCTGGCAGAAGTGATTCCTTATTTACGAAGACCGAAGTCCGAAGACGGAAGTCCGAAAACCCATGAGATGGCATTTCGGACGTCGGATATCGGATTTCGGACCTCGATGCTACGATGAGCAGAATAGCGTTTTTATTTCCCGGCCAGGGCGCCCAGTACGCGGGTATGGGCAAGGACCTGTGCGAGGCGTATCCTGAGGCCGCCCGCGTGTTCGCGCAGGCCGACGAGGTCCTCGGGTTCCGTCTGTCACGGCTGTGTTTCGAGGGTCCCGCCGAGGAATTGACGCGCACGGAGAATTGTCAGCCGGCCATATTTACGGTCAGCATCGCCTGCCTGGAGGTCTTTCGGGCCCTGCGGCCGGAGCTGACCCCTGATGCGGTAGCGGGATTGAGCCTGGGGGAGTATGCGGCTCTCGTGGCCGCCGGCGTCCTGGGATTCCGCGATGCCGTTACGCTCGTGCGCGCGCGCGGCGCCTTCATGGAGGCGTGCAGCCGCCGCAACCCCGGCACCATGAGTTGCGTCCTGGGGCTGGACAAAGAGGCGGTTGCAGGGATCTGCGCCGCCGCAGGTTGCGAGATCGCCAACCTGAATTGTCCCGAGCAGGTCGTTATTTCCGGCAGACACGAGGCTGTCGCCGAGGCGTCCCGGATCGCGGCGGAGAGGGGAGCCAAGCGCGTCATCCCCCTGGAAGTGAGCGGCGCCTTTCACTGCTCCCTGATGGACGAAGCGAGCCGGCAGCTGAAGGCGCAGATCGAACGCGTGAAGTTTGATCCGGCGCGTATCCCTCTCGTCTCGAATGTGGATGCCCTGCCGCAACGGGATCCCGCGGTCCTGAAGGCGAACCTCATAAAGCAGGTGAACGGCCCCACGTATTGGGAAGCGTCGATGCGCCTGCTTTTGGCCGAAGGCATCACGACCTTCTTTGAGATCGGGCCGGGCACCGTGCTCAAGGGGTTGATGAAGAAGATCGACCGGCAGGCGAGCGTGATCAGCCTGGGGCGGGCCGAAGAAATAGGGACGTCGGCAAAGGCGCCCCTCGCCTGAACACCCCGCCAACGGTTCAGCGGCGGAAATCTTGTAAGGAATAAAAACCTGTTATAGGCAGGAGGCACCCCTTGCCAAAGCGCTCTGAAATTTCCTCATAATGGCCCGGGCGCTTCGCGCCGGTCCTTTCTCGGAAATTTCTATCGCAGGCTTCGGGGTTGATTTTGTAAGGAATAAAAACCCGTTATAGGCAAAATCAAGGAGGACAGGGAGTGGCTCAACGGCTTGAGGGTAAGGTAGCGCTGGTAACGGGAGGCGGCCGGGGGATCGGCCGGGACATCGCCCTGCTCTTCGCCAGGGAGGGCGCGGACGTCGCGGTCTGCGATGTGGATCTGGCGTGCGCGCAGGAAACCCAAAAAGAGGTCGAGGCATTGGGCCGTCGGGCGATGAGTTTTCAGACGGATGTCACGAATTTTGGAAAAGTCGAGGAGATGGTGAATTTAATCCTTGACAATTTAAAGCGGATTGATATATTAGTTAACAACGCCGGCATCACGCGCGATAATTTGCTGCTGCGGATGTCTGAAGAGGATTGGGACAAGGTGCTGGCGGTGAATCTCAAGGGTGTCTTCAACGGCACGAAGGCCGTCTCCCGGTCCATGATCAAGCAGCGGAGCGGCAAGATCATTAATATAGCCTCGATCATCGGCATCATGGGCAACGCCGGCCAGGCGAACTACGCGGCCTCCAAGGGGGGGATCATCAGCTTTACGAAATCGGTCGCCCGGGAGCTGGCATCGCGAAACGTGAACGCGAACGCGGTGGCCCCTGGGTTTATCCAGACGGCCATGACGGAAAAGCTCAAGCCCGAGCAGAGGGATGCCATGCTGGCGGATATACCGCTGGGGCGGCTGGGGCAAACTACCGATGTGGCCCAGGCGTGTTTGTTCCTTGCCTCGGGCGATTCGGACTACATCACGGGACAGACCCTGGTGGTCGACGGCGGAATGAGCATGTAACGGTGGAGCAGAGAGGGCAAGATCAATCCCCTTCGGGGACAATTTGCGGGATGAAGGCGAAGGCAAATTAGGGAGGAACAGATGTCGGATACCGTCAACAAGGTCAAATCGATCATCGCCGAGCAGTTGGGTGTCAAGCCCGAAGAGGTGACGCCCGAGGCTTCGTTCGTCGAGGATCTGGGCGCCGATTCTTTGGACACGGTCGAGTTGGTCATGGCCCTGGAAGAAGAGTTCGGCATCGAGATACCGGACGAGGATGCCGAGAAGATGACGACGGTTGGCGAAGCGGTCAAATACATCGAAGAAAAGATCACCAAGAAGTAACGGTTCTCCTTGGTGACGTGTTTATTGCTCGCTTAACAATTACCCCGGTCCTCTGCGTCCGGGGTAATTTATAGTGGGCAGGGGGGCGTTGCAAAAGGACCCGGACGGCCCGCGTAAAAACGGGCGCCTGCCGGGCGCACGTTTTGCGCGTCGACGCGGTTCAAGCGGATAAATCAAGGCAAAACGACAGGAGCGGGTGTGTCGAAGCGTAGAGTCGTCGTGACGGGAATGGGTGCGGTGACGCCTATCGGCAACACGGTGCCCGATCTTTGGAAAAGCCTGATCGCCGGTGCGAGCGGAATCGGTCCCATCACGTATTTCGATCCCGGTGCCTATGATTGCCAGATCGCCGGCCAGATCAAGGATTTCGATCCGATCCTCTTTCTGGGGAAGAAAGAGGTCAAGCATACCGAGAAGTTCGTGCATTACGCCATGGCCGCTTCGGCCGAGGCGATGGCGCAGGCCGGCCTGGGCGAACAGACGGGGGAAGAGGCGAACCGTTTCGGCGTCCTCATCGGTTCCGGGATCGGCAGCCTGCGTATCATCGAGGAGCAGCATGAAGTCCTGCTCCAGCGCGGTCCGGGGAAGCTGCGGCCTTTCCTTATCCCCATGCTCATTGTTAACGAGGCGAGCGGCCACGTCTCCATGCGGTACCAGCTCAAGGGGCCCAACTCTTGCGTGGCGACCGCCTGCGCCACGGGCAACCATGCCATCGGGGATGCCGTACGCATCATCCAGTACGGCGACGCGGACGCGATGATCGCCGGCGGCACCGAGGGGGCGATCACCACATTGGGGATCGGCGGTTTTTGCGCGCTCAAGAGTCTTTCCCGCCGCAACCATGAGCCCGAGCGTGCCTCGCGTCCCTTTGACGCCGAGCGCGACGGATTCGTCATGGGGGAGGGGGCGGGTGTCGTTATTCTCGAGGAGCTGGGGCATGCCCGGCGCCGCGGCGCTTCTATCATCGCGGAGGTCGGCGGGTTCGGGATGTCCGGCGACGCGTACCATATCACGGCGCCCGATCCGACCGGCGACGGCTGTGTGCGCGCCATGGGGGCGGCGTTGCGGGACGCGGGGATGGTCCCCAAGGACATCGATTACGTCAACGCCCACGGCACTTCGACGATGCTCAATGATAAGATCGAAACACTGGCGATCAAAAAGACCTTCGGTGATCACGCCCGAAAAACGGCCATAAGCTCGACGAAATCCATGATGGGGCATCTGTTGGGCGCGGCCGGCGGCGTGGAGTTCATCGTTTGCTGTCTGGCGATGCAGCATGGGATCGTTCCCCCCACCATCAATCTCGAGAACAAAGATCCCGAGTGCGATCTGGACTATACCCCGAACGAGGCGCGTAGCGTCAGGGTTCGCGCCGCCATCTCGAATGCCCTCGGTTTTGGCGGTCATAACGCCACGGTCGTCGTTAAAGAGTTCAAAGACTAGAAAACGCGTCCATGGTCGATGGTCCACGGTCCATGGATCAGATAGAAAGTTCAGCTTTAGCTCTTTGGTTTTTCTGCGGACCATGGACTATGGACAGTCGACATTTTTGAGCTATGACAGGACAAACCATTACACAAAAGATTCTGGCCAGGCACGCGGGCCGCAAGACGGTCGCGCCGGGGGAGTTCATCTGGGCCAAGGTGGATCTCACCCTCGGCAACGACATCACGGCGCCGCTGGCGATCGATATCTTCGAGGCATCCGGGGCCTCCCGGGTCTTTGACAGGAAGAAGATCGCGCTTATCCCCGACCACTTTACGCCCGCCAAAGACATCAAGAGCGCCGAACAGGCCAAGCGCCTTAAGGAGTTCGCCGAAAAGCACAAGATCGTGCATTATTATGAAGTGGGACGGATGGGTGTCGAGCACGCGCTTCTTCCGCAGCTGGGGCTTGTGGGTCCCGGGGATCTCGTCGTGGGGGCGGATTCGCACACGTGCACGTACGGCGCCCTGGGCGCTTTTTCCAGCGGGGTCGGCTCCACGGACCTGGCGGTCGCGTGGATGACCGGCGGGGTTTGGCTGCGCGTCCCGCAGACCATGCGGTTCATTTTCAACGGGAAGCTTCCCCGGTGGGTCGGCGGGAAGGACCTGATCCTGCGGGTCATCGGGGATATCGGAGTGGAAGGGGCCCGGTATCGCGCCATGGAGTTCACGGGACCGGCGATCCGCAGCCTGGCCATGGAAGACCGTCTGGCGATGTGCAACATGGCGATCGAGGCAGGCGGTAAGAGCGGTATCGTTGAGCCGGACGAAGTGACGCTCGCCTATGTCGAAGAGCGCCGCGGCAGGAGCGCGCGGAGCGGGAAGGCTCTTTGTTCGGATAAAGACGCGCCTTATGTCGCCACGCGGGCCTATGACGTGGGCAAGATGGAACCGGTCGTCGCTTTTCCGCATCTTCCCAGCAACGTCAAGCCCGTGAGCCAGGCGAAGAAGATAAAAGTGGACCAGGTCGTGATCGGTTCGTGCACCAACGGCCGGATCTCCGATATGCGCGTCGCGGCGCGCGTCATGAGGGGGCACCGGGTAGCCGCCGGCGTCCGGCTCCTCGTTATCCCCGCGACCCAGGAAGTCTATCTGCAGGCCATGAAGGAGGGGCTGTTCGAGATATTCGTGAAAGCGGGCGGTGTTGTTTCGACGCCGACCTGCGGTCCCTGCCTGGGGGGTCATATGGGGATCCTGGCGGAAGGCGAGACGTGCGTCGCCACCACAAACCGTAATTTTATGGGGCGTATGGGCGCCAAGGGCAGCTTCGTCTATCTGGCGAATCCTGCGGTGGCCGCGGCGAGCGCCGTGACCGGCCGAATAACCCATCCTGGCGAAGTAGTCAAGAAGGGAAGATAGACGAGGTGCCTGTCCGTACCAAGTATCAAGTACCAGGTAAAAGATTTTACATGATACCCGTTACCTGCGGCCTGATACGGCCTGTTTTTCTCTCATAGACCATGATTATCAAAGGCAAAGTCCACAAGTTCGGCGACGACGTCAATACGGACGATATCATTTCCGCCCGGTATCTCAACACGACCGATCCGAAGGAGTTGGGCGCGCATTGCATGGAGATCCTCGACAAGGATTTCGCGCGTTCGGTCGCGCCCGGCGATATCGTCGTTGCGGGGAATAATTTCGGCTGCGGCTCTTCACGCGAGCACGCGCCCGTGGCGCTCAAAGGCTGCGGCGTGGGCCTTGTCATCGCCAAGAGTTTCGCGCGCATCTTCTATCGCAACGCCATCAACATCGGCCTGCCGATCATCGAACTGGCGCAGGCGGCGGCGCTTGAAGCCGGCGCCGAGGTCGAGGTGGACCTGGGCCGGGGCACGGTCACGGATCTCACAAAGGGCAAGACATATCAGGCTGCGCCGTTCTCGGACTTCGTCTGCGCGATCATCGATGCCGGCGGGCTGGTGAACTGGGCGAAAGTAAAGCACGAAGTCCGAGGACCGAGGTCCGAAGGCCGAAAGTGAGCGTTTTAGTATTTTCGGACTTCCGACCTCGGACATCGGATATCGAAAATAGGAGCTGCCAATGTACAAGATAGCGGTGATACCCGGGGACGGGACGGGTCCCGAGGTGGTGCGCGAGGGGCTCAAGGTCCTCGAGGCCGCCGGAAAGAAATTCGGTTTTCAGTATGAGAAGGCGATGTTCGACTTCGGCGGCGAGCGCTATTTAAAGACGGGCGAGACGCTGCCGGACAACGCCGTCCACGAGCTGAGAAAGTTCGACGCCATCTACCTGGGCGCGATCGGCCATCCCGACGTCAAGCCCGGCATCCTCGAGCAGGGGGTCCTCCTCAAGCTTCGTTTTTCGCTGGACCAGTACATCAACCTGAGGCCGGTGCGCCTCTACAACGACGCCTTTTGTCCCATCAAGGACAAAAAGCCGGATGATGTCGACTTCGTGGTGGTCCGTGAGAACAGCGAAGGGCTCTATAAAGGCATGGGGGAGTTCCAGAACATGGGCACGGCGGAAGAGGTGGCCGTTCAGATCTCCTACAACACGCGCAAGGGCGTGGAACGCTGTATCCGCTATGCCTTTGAGACGTGCCGCAAACGCAACAAGAGGAAACAGCTGACGCTGTGCGGCAAGACCAACGTTTTGACGTTTGCCTGGGACCTGTGGCAGCGCGTCTTTGACGAGGTCGCCAAGGAGTACCCGGACATCAAGACCGATTACGCGCACGTGGATGCGACCACCATGTGGTTCGTCAAAAATCCCGAGTGGTTCGACGTCATCGTCACGGATAACATGTTCGGCGATATCATCACGGACCTGGGCGCCATGATCCAGGGCGGCATGGGGATCGCCGCCGGCGGCAACATCAACCCGGAAGGCGTGTCGATGTTCGAGCCCATCGGCGGCTCCGCGCCCAAGTACACGGGCAAGAACGTCATCAATCCGCTGGCCGCCATCTGCGCCGCGTCGATGATGCTGGATACGCTCGGCGAGCCCGAAGCCGCGAAGGCCGTCGAGAACGCCGTCATTAAGGTCGTGCGCACCAAGCTCAAGTCGCTGAGCGCCGGCAAGATGGGATACTCGACGACGGAGGTCGGGGACCTGGTCGTAGAAAATCTATAGAAGTCATTGGCGCGAAGACCGAGGGCCGAGATCCGAAGTCCGAAAGATCCTGAATTTTGGGCCTGTTTCATCGGATTTCCGACTTCGGACTTCGGATTTCGAGGTTAAACAATGCGCAAGAAATCAAAATATAACGTAGCAGTTGTCGGCGTCGGCGCCGTCGGCGTGGAGATGCTGCGCGTCTTGCGCAGCCGGGATTTTCCCGTGCGGGACCTCAAGGTCCTGGCGCGCAGCGGCCGCGTCATCGGCGTGGACGGCCACTCGTATCACGTGGAGGAGATCACCCCGGCGGCCTTTGACGGCGTCGACATCGCCCTCTTTGCCGGGACGGAAGGGGAGAAGGGCGCGGCCGTGACGTACGCCGCCGAAGCCGTCAGGCGCGGCGCGCTCGTCATCGATAACGGCGCGGATTTCCGTTTGGAGGCCGATGTGCCGCTCGTCGTCCCGGAGGTCAACCCCCGGGATGCCGGCAAGGCCCTGAAGGGCCGCGGCATCATCGCCAATCCGAACTGTTCGACCATCCAGATGGTGGTGGCGTTGGCGCCTATTCACAAGCTGCTTAGGATCAAAAAGGTCGTCGTGGCCACATATCAGGCCGCCTCCGGCGCGGGCAGCAAGGCCGCACAGGAGCTGGTCGAACAGACCCGCGGCGTCCTGGAGGGGCGGCAGGTCGTGCCCCAGGCCCTGGGCCAGCGTATCGCTTTCAACCTTTTCCCTCAGATCGGCGGCTTCAGCGAGGCCGGCTATACGAGCGAAGAATGGAAGATGGTCCACGAGACCCGTAAGATCCTCCACGATCCCAAGCTGAACGTCTCGGCCACGACCGTGCGCGTCCCCGTCAGGACAGGTCACGGCGAGGCCGTATACATCGAGTGCCGGCGGCCGGTCGATATTGCGGCGGTCAGGCAGGCGTTGTCCCGGGCGCCCGGCATCGTGGTGGTGGACGATCCGGCGGCGGCGCGCTATCCCATGCCCGCGGATGTCGAAGGAAAGGACGATGTGTTTGTCGGCCGCATCCGGAAGGACCCGTCGGACGAGAAGGCGCTTTGGCTTTGGGTGGTCGCGGATAACCTGCGCAAGGGCGCGGCGACGAACGCCGTGCAGATCGCGGAACTATTCATAAAAAAGGGCGGGAAATAAGTTCCCCTAAGACAATCAGGTTAAGGTTGAGGTTAAGGTTAAGAGAGATCTCTCGGCCTCGGCCTGGACCTTAACCTTTTGTTTTTTAGGCCGCATTCTTTTATGCCTACGTACAAGATCATCCTTCAATACGACGGCACGCGCTATGCCGGTTGGCAGCGCCAGGATGGCCGCACGTCACGGGCCGGCAGGCAGGCAGGGTCCAGGACCATCCAGGCAGAGGTCGAGAAGGCGCTGAAGACGGCGCTGCGGCGCGCGGTGGCCGTTTCCGCTTCGGGCAGGACGGACGCGGGGGTGCATGCCGTGGCTCAGACGGCTCATTTTTCGGTGCCGAAGACGGTTGATCCCTGGCGTTTAAAGGGGTCCCTGAACGGCATCCTGCCGGCCGACATCCGCGTGATGGATATACGGGAGGCGCCCGCCGCGTTCCACGCGCGCTTCAAGGCGCGGGCAAAGACGTATGTATATGTCATCGGCATGGGCCCCGAGAGAAGCGCTTTTGTCCTGCCGTGGGCTGTCGAGGTGCCGTATGCGCTGGATGCGGGGGCCATGCGGCGGGCCGCCCGGGTCCTGGTGGGCCGACACGATTTTAAGTCGTTCCAGGGGCACGACGGGACGCCTCGGGCTTCGGTAACGCGCGTGGATGCCGTCCGGGTCCTTCGAGCGGGCAGCCGGACCCTTTTTCCTTTTCTGGCAGGGCGGTCCTTTCTCGTTATCGAAGTGACCGCGTCCGGCTTTCTGCGGGGGATGGTGCGGACCCTTGTGGGCACCTTGATTGAGGTAGGCAG
>JBLMXZ010000074.1:0-12246 GCA_050258015.1 Deltaproteobacteria bacterium | reverse complement strand
ATCAAACTTCCTTCGCTCTGTAAAGAATGCGTTTTGATCAAGGCGTAGCATACAGCCCCGGTAAAGCATAAAAACGAGAGCACCCGCACAGCCAAAGCAGTTATTCCGGTGTCGCGATTCGGCAGGAATACGCCCTTTTCATTTCTTTTCAACAAGAAATTTACTATACGCCAGATCCCTGTTGTGGCAGGTCCTTGCCTTGTTCGGTGATTTGGCAGCCGCATCGCTCCACAGAGTCAGCTCGTCTTTCCATACGAAATTTCTGGCGTAGCTCAAGATCGAAAAACATAAAGGCACGAAGACAAGGGGTGCTATAACCCTCTTGAAATTTTCCCGGCCGAAAAAATGGTAAAGACCGCCGGTCAAGATGAAGCAAAAACCGACCATCGGCAGATACAGCCTGTGTTCAAAAATCACGTCTCTTATGGGGATGAGGCCCGATTCAGGCGCGAGGGTAAGAAAAAACCAGTAGGTGCCGAACGAGATCAGCCTGTGCTTTCGAAAGATTCTCGCAGCGGTGACGATAAGCGCGATGATCAACAACAGACTACCGAAGATGGGGGGCCGAAACAATGAAACGGCAATGGGATAGTCGTAATCCACGTTTTGACGCACGGGGAAAAAAAGCAACCGGACATATGTGACGGTGACCCTGAGTTGGGTCAGGAGATAGCTTGCAGCGGTTCCTTGAAATCCTGCCTCCCCCCACCGTCGCATCTCCACGAGATTCAGGAAGTGGGTCAGCAGCGCTGTCAGGGGAATTATGAGCAGGCAAAACAAAAAAGGCAGGACGCGACCCCACTGAAATGCCTTCTCCTTGCGAAAAAAACAAAACTCATAAAGACAGATGGCCAACGGCAGGGTTATGGTTATTTCCTTGGCAAACATGGCTAGAACGGCCATGACGAGAGAAGCGATATAGCGCCCCGTTCCTCTATGCCCTGCGTCCCGGGAGAGCCCCGAGCTGACGTACAATAACAGGGATGCCATATAAAAGAAGGTCGCCAGAGAAGCGGCGCGCTGCGATATGTATGTCACGGCCTGCGTCTGGATCGGGTGCGTTATAAAAACCAGACCCGCAAAAAGAGAAAGCGGCTTGGCATGCCGGCTGATATCCTCGCATCGGACAGCCGGGGTCGAAAATGTCAGGAAGACGAAACGCCAGACCAGAATCCCGGAGCCCAGATGAATCAGCAGATTGACGACATGATAACCGAAGACCCGAAACCTATGGAAATGGAAATTGACGGCAAAAGACAAAAAAGTGATGAAACGCGTCGGCCAATACTGCCAGATATTATGCCATTCGAAGAGATGTCTTATCGTGCGATTGAATTTCAGGCAGGGGTAATCGTCGAAATGGAGAGAACTGGAGAAGGTATTCGAATAGATAAGGACGCCTATGGCGCACAACAGGACACAGGACCAAAGCGCATAACGACGGGCGCCGGCCCCATCGCCGAACGTGCCGGGCCTGGGGGGTCGACCGGCAGGCTGTTTTTTCTGCCCAAACCATTTCGGCGAAGCCGCTGCCACCTTCCCCCATCCTTCCTTGCTAAAGAGCTTCACCTCGGTATCGTAGGAGACTCCGTGAAAAACGGCTGATTACTCCTGGATCCGCAAGCCTCAGAACAAAGGGCCACGCGCGTAACATCAACTCGACCCTAAACTAATATCGAATCAACGAAAAAATGGGGTGTTTGCCCAACTTATCGCGGCCCTTTAAGTCGCACAGCTCAATCAGGAAGATGATCCCTGTTATATCGGCCTTTAGCCGTTCGGTCATCTGGCATACCGCCGCGACCGTCCCACCCGTCGCCAAAAGGTCGTCCACGATAAGGATCTTGTCGCCCGCCTTAAGGGCGTCCTTGTGCATATGCAGGGAATCGACGCCGTACTCGAGCGCGTATTCGGCCGATAGGGTCTCGGCCGGAAGCTTGCCCTTCTTGCGCACGGGGATGAAGCCCGCGCCCAGCTTATAGGCGAGCGCCGCGCCGAATATGAAGCCGCGCGACTCCACCGCCACGACCTGGTCGACCTTTTTATCCTGGACGGCCCCGGCCAGCGCGTCAATGGCCTGCCGGAACGCCTGGGCATCCTTCAGCAAGGTCGTGATATCGCGGAAGAGGATCCCCTGCTTCGGGAAATCCGGGATGCTGCGGATCTTGTCTTTCAGGGAAGCCGTCATGGAAAACCTCCATGATTATTAAAGTTGCCGTTGGAAAAGGGATCGGGGTTCGGTCCGTGAACCAAGAACCGCGCGCTAAACGTCCGGGTGGTCAGCCCGTCGATCACGCCCGCGCCAGCACCAGGGTGGACTCGCGCTTGACCAGCTTGGTCGGCAGGACGATCTTGACGGGCTGTTTCTCTTTCCCCGCGGAGATGAGATGGAGCTTCTCCAGAGCCAACCGCCCCATTTCGACGATCGGCTGCGCGACGGTCGTCAGGCGCACGGCGCTGTAGCCGGCGATGGGGTTATCGTCAAAGCCCACCAGCGATATGTCCCAGGGAATGCGCAATCCTTCGGCTCGGGCTTCATCGACGACCTCCAGCGCCATGACGTCGCTGGCGGCAAAGATCGCCGTCGGCCGGTCCCCCAGGTTAAGCAGGGCCTTGGCGGCGGCGCGCGCCGGCGTGCGCAGGAAAAACCCTTCCTGGACGTATCCGCGGGGAACGGTCAGGCCGTGTTTCTGCATCGCCTGTTTATACCCCTCCAGGCGCGCCTCTCCCGCCTGGGTCGAGAGATCGCCGGCGATGGTGGCGATCTTCTTATGGCCCAGCTTCACCAGGTACTCGACGACGTCCATGGCCGCCCGCCGGTTGTCGATGGCGATGCAGTTGATGTCCTCGCTGAAATAATTGTTCATCACGATGCAGGACTTGCCCGTCCCCACGAACTCCTGGAGGTGCTTCTTGTCCCCGTCTATGTCGGCGAAGATGACCCCTTTGACGAAATCCGAACAGATCGATTCGTTCCTGATCCAGTCCTGATGCTTCACGCGGTCGGTGATATGGATCAGGATGTCGGCGCGCAGGCGGCTCGCCGCGGCCGTCACCCCCTTGATGACCTCCGAGGCGAAAAAAGAATGAAAGACGTCCTCGAACCGCGGGATGACCAGGGTATAGAATTTGGCGCGCTCCATGTTATTTCAAGACCTCCTTGTCCTTATCGTTGAGGACCTTCTTGAGTTTTTTCAAGGTGTTCTCTTCGATCTGGCGGACGCGCTCGCGCGAGATCCGGAGCTTCTTGGCCACTTCGGCCAGGGTGTGCTGTTTGCCGTTCGGGACGCCGAAACGCAGGCGCAGGATCTTCTGTTCGCGCTCGGAGACCGCCGACATCACGCCGGTGAGCCGCTCCTTGACCAGGACGACGTCCATCTGCTCGTCGGGCGCCGCGGAGTTCTTGTCTTCGATGAGATCGATGATCTCGTTGCCCCCCTCCTCGTTGATCGGGCTGTCGAGAGAGGCGTTGCGCGCGATATACCCGCGTATGCGGGTGATCTTGTCCACAGCCACCTTCATCGCCTTGGCGACCTCGGTATCCGTAGGCATGCGTTTGAGCCGGCCCATCAGCCGCTCGTTGGTCTTCTTATACTTGGACAGAAGCTCATTCACGTAAACGGGGATCCGCACCGTGCGGGACTGATCGAAGATGGAGCGCGTGATGCTCTGCTTGATCCACCACGCGCCGTAGGTCGAGAAGCGGAACCCCTTCTTGGGATTAAAACGCTCCACCGCCTTCATCAGGCCCACGTTGCCTTCTTCGATCAGGTCCATCAGGGGTATCCCCAGGTGCATGTAACGCTTGGCGATATTGATGACGAGGCGCAGGTTCGAGCGGATCATCTTGTCCCGCGCCTTTTTGTTGCCCTTGAGCGCCTTATGGCTGAGCTCGACCTCCTGCTCGGCGGTCAACAGCGGGATCTTGCGCACTTCCTTGATGTATGCCTTTATGTTCTCCATAAGCGGTCACGGCCCGTCGCAGGTATCAGGTATCAAGTACCAGGTAAGACCTGCCGCCCGATGGGCTCTTACCTGTTACCTGATACCTGTGACCTGTTACGAACAAGCTCCTTATTTTTTGCCTTTCTTTCCCGTCTTCTTCGCGGGCTTGGCCGCCACCACCGCCCGGGCCGCCGCATGACGCGCCACAGGCACCCGGAAGGGCGAACAGCTCACGTAATTCATCCCTGCCTTGTAGCAGAAGGCGATCGATCGCGGGTCGCCGCCGTGCTCGCCGCAGATGCCGACCTTGAGGTTCTTGTTTGTCTTGCGGCCGCGCTCGATACCCATCTGGATCAGCTGGCCGACCCCCTGCGTGTCGATCGACTGGAAGGGATCGTCCGGCAGGATGCCTTTTTCGAGGTAATCCCGCAGGAAACCGCCGATGTCGTCGCGGGAATACCCGAACGTCATCTGCGTCAGGTCGTTCGTGCCGAACGAGAAGAAAGACGCCACCTCGGCGATCTTATCGGCGATCAGGGCCGCCCGTGGGATCTCGATCATCGTGCCGAACATATGGTCTATCTTCTTGAGGCCCGTCTTCCTCAGGACCTCGGCGTAGACCTTCTTGGCCAGGGCCAGCTGGTCTTCCAGCTCCTTGACGGCGCTGACGACCGGTATCATGATCTCGGGAAAGACCTTCTTGCCTTCCCGGATAAGCTCGGCGGCGGCCTCGAGGATGGCGCGGAACTGCGCTTCGCTGACCTCGGGATACGTCACGCCCAGGCGCACGCCCCGGTGCCCCATCATGGGATTGCTCTCCTGAAGGGCGGCGGCCCGTTTCTCCAGGTCTTCCATGGAGATATTGAGGCTGCGCGCCAGCTGCTCGCGCTGTTCTGTCTGGTGAGGCACGAACTCGTGGAGCGGCGGATCGAGCAGGCGGATCGTCACCGGATAGCCGTCCATCGCCTCCATCGTCCCCTTCATGTCCTTCTTCATATACGGAAAGAGCTCGTCCAGCGCCTTGCGGCGTTCCTCCGCGGTCGAAGACATGATCATCTTGCGCAGGAGAAAGAGCGGCTCCTCCGATCCCTTGCCGTAGAACATGTGCTCCGTCCGGAAGAGGCCTATCCCTTCCGCGCCGAAACTGCGCGCCTTCCGGGCGTCGGCCGGGGTGTCGGCGTTCGTCCGGATCTTGAGCGTGCGCACGGAATCGCAGATATTAAGGAACTCCGTGAACGTCTTGTTCTCGCTCGCCGCGTCCATCATCGCGAGCTGGCCGGTATAGACGAGGCCCTTGGTCCCGTTGAGGGTGATCCACTCCCCCTGCTTGACGGTCGCCCCGCCCACCGTAAAGCTCTTCGCCTCCATGTCGATCTCGACGGCCGCGCAGCCCACCACGCAGCACTTGCCCCAGCCGCGGGCGACCAGCGCCGCGTGCGACGTCATGCCCCCGCGCGCGGTAAGGATAGCGGCCGCGGCACGCATGCCGTCGATGTCTTCCGGGTTCGTCTCTTCGCGCACCAGGATGACCTTCTTGCCCTCTTTGGCCTGCTGTACGGCGTCCGCCGAGGTAAAGACGACCATGCCCGCGGCGGCGCCGGGGCCGGCCGGAAGGCCTTTGCCCACGGGCTTTTTCTCCTTTTCCGCCCTGGGATCGATGATAGGATGAAGCAGCTCATCGAGCTGCTCCGGGGTCACGCGCATCACCGCTTCTTCCTTGGCGATCAGCTTCTCGCGGACCATGTCCAGCGCCATCTTCACCGCCGCGGGGCCGTTGCGTTTGCCCACGCGGCACTGGAGCATGAACAAGCGCCCCTTCTCGATCGTGAACTCGATGTCCTGCATGTCCCGGTAATGCTTCTCGAGGCGGTCCTGGATACTGTAGAGCTCCTTATACGCCCCGGTCATGGCCTTTTCGAGCGTCTTCAAGTCCCTGTTGTGCTCGCTCTGGGAGACCTCGTTGATGGGAGCGGGGGTCCGGATACCGGCCACGACGTCCTCTCCCTGCGCGTTGATCAGGTATTCGCCGTAAAAGTGGCTGTCGCCGTTGCCCGGGTTACGGGTGAACGCGACGCCTGTCGCCGAGTCATCCCCCATGTTGCCGAAGACCATGGTCTGGACGTTCACCGCCGTTCCCCAGTCGTCGGGAATGCCCTCGATGCGGCGGTAGCTGACAGCGCGCTTGCCGTTCCAGGAGGCGAAGACCGCGCCGATGCCGCCCCACAGCTGGGCCATGGCGTCGTCCGGGAACTCGGTCCCCAGGACCTCCTTGATCTTCTTCTTGAAGGCGTCGACCAGCGTCTTGAGGTCCTCGACCTTAAGCTCGACGTCCAGCTCGTAGCCCTTCTTCTTTTTCAGGTCGTGCATGATGCGTTCCAGCTGTTTGCGGATACCCATATCTTCCTTGGGTTCGATGCCGCCGCCCTTTTCCATGACGACGTCGGAATACATCATGATGAGCCGTCGATAGGCGTCATAAACAAAACGCTCGTTGCCGCCGGACTGCCTGACGAGGCCCGGGATGGTCTTCTGGGTGAGGCCGACGTTCAAAACGGTCTCCATCATCCCCGGCATGGACTTGCGCGCTCCGGAGCGCACCGAGACCAACAGCGGCTTTTCGGGATCGCCGAATTTCTTGCCCATCAGCGTCTCGACCTTCTTGAGCGCCTTGGCGACCTCCTCCTTGAGCCCCGGGGGATACTTCTTGCCGTTCTTATAATAAAAGACGCAGACGTCCGTCGTGATGGTGAAACCCGGCGGGACGGGAAGCCTCAGCTTGGGGTTCCCGGCCATCTCGGCCAGGTTCGCGCCCTTGCCGCCCAGAAGATTCTTCATGCTCTCGTTGCCGTCCGCCTTGCCGCCGCCGAAAAAGTACACATTCTTCTTTGCCATTGCTGAAAAACTCCTCTCCTCGTATGACCTTCTTTAATAAGATATGCCGCCTTGCTGCTCCCTGGATGCGTGTCTGCGTATGCCTATAAAGCCTCCTCCCCCAGTTTCTCCATAAGATATTCCTTCAGGCGCGCGGCCTCGATACGGTCCTGCTGCATCGTGTCCCGGTCGCGCACCGTCACCTTCATATCCTCCAGCGACTGGACGTCGACCGTCACGCAATACAGCGTGCCGACCTCGTCCTGCCTGCGGTACAGCTTGCCGATGGCCGCCGTGTCGTCATAGACGACCGGCACATGTTTTTTGAGGCCCATCGCGATATTCTTTGCCATCTCGACAACGGGCGGCCGGTTCTTCAGCAAAGGCAGGACCGCCGCCTTGATGGGCGCCAGCGGCGCCGAAAAACGCAGGACGACGCGCGTCTCCTCCTTCACCGGCTCCTCATGGTACGCGTCGACGAGAAAAGCGAGCGCCGCGCGGTCGACGCCGCCCGAAGGCTCGATGATATGGGGGCGGACCTTCTTGTTCTCCTTCGCGTCGAAATACAGCATCTCCTTGCCCGAGGCCTTCTCGTGCTGGACGAGGTCGAAATCCGTGCGGTTGGCGATCCCCTCCAGCTCCGACCAGCCGAAGGGAAAATTATACTCGATGTCCGAACATGCCTTGGCGTAATGCGCCAGCTCGTCGGCCGCGTGCTCGCGCAGCCGCAGGTTCTCCCTGCGGATACCATAGCGCAGGTACCAGTCGTAACGTTCTTTGATCCATTGCCGGTACTGCGCCTCCCCGTCCTCGGGCAGGACGAAGTACTCGATCTCCATCTGCTCGAACTCGCGCGTGCGGAAGGTGAAGTTGCCGGGGGTGATCTCGTTGCGGAAGGATTTGCCTATCTGGGCCACGCCGAACGGAAGTTTCTTGCGGGTGGTGTCGAGGATATTCGGGAAGTTGACGAAGATGCCCTGCGCCGTCTCGGGCCGCATATAGGTGACGCTGGCCGCGTCCTCCACGGCGCCCAGAGACGTCTTCATCATGAGGTTGAAGGCGCGCGGCGGATTCTGGGCCAGGTCTATAGCCGCCCCGCAGGCCGGGCACTTGGTAGCGCTCCCGGCGTCCGCGCCCGCCAGGTCATCGAGGCGGAAACGCTTCTTGCACGCGCGGCAATCGACCAAGGGGTCGGAGAAGCCGTCCACATGGCCGGAGGCCTTCCAGACCGCGGGGTGCATGAGGATGGCGGCATCGAGCCCCACCATGTCCAGGCGCTCCTGAACGACCGAGCGCCACCACAGGTTCTTGACGTTGCGCTTAAGCTCCGCCCCCAGGGGGCCGTAATCCCAGACGCTGCCGAGCCCCCCGTAGATCTCGGAGCTTTGAAAGATAAAGCCCCTGCGCTTGCACAGGGATACGATCTTGTCCATTATGGCTGGGTCGGTCATAAAAGGGGTTGGATGGAAGGATCAGGACATATATTTTTACTTGAAAACAGGGCAGGTGTCAATATAAATCCCGCCTTTTGAGGTTCCTCTTAAAAAGATCACTCTTCAAGTTTTCGGAGTTCTTCCTCGCTCATGCCGTAACTGTGCTCCTTGTCCGGGAAACGGCCCGATTCCACGTCTCCGCGGAACCGGTTGAAGGCGCCCACCATGCAATCGAGCAGGTCCTCGTATTTCTTGACGAAACGGGGGATGCCGCGGTCAAAGAGCCCCAGAAGATCGTGGGTCACCAGGACCTGGCCGTCGCAATCGGGACCCGCCCCGATACCGATGGTGGGCACGCGCAGTCTCTTTGTGATGAGCGCGGCCAGCCGATCGGGGACGCACTCCATGAGAACGGAAAAACATCCCGCGGACTCCAGGGCCAGCGCGGACTCCAGGACATGGCGGGCCGCCTGCGCATCCTTGCCCTGGACCTTAAACTCCTTCGCGGTCTGAGGGGTCAGTCCGATATGCCCCATGACGGGCACGCCGGACCGCACGATGGCCTTGGCGACGCTGACGGCCTCGCCGAACCACTCCAGCTTGACCGCATCGCAGCCGGCTTCCTTGATGAAACGGCCGGCGTTCCTGACGCTCTGTGTCGCATCTTTCTGATAGGCCTCGAAAGGCATGTCTCCTATGACCAGCGACTTCTTGACCGCGCGCCGGACCGCCTGCGCGTGGTAGATCATCTGGTCCATCGTCACGTCCCGGGTCGATTCCAGCCCCAAAACCACATTGGCCACGGAATCTCCGACGAGCACCATGTCGATCCGGGCGCGCTCCACCGCCAGCGCCATGGGATAATCATAGGCCGTCAGCATCGTCAGTTTGCGCTTCCCCTTCGCTTCCTGGATCTCTGCGATCGTCATGACGTCACCTCATTTTAGCTCATAGCTCCTAGCTCTTAAGAAAACGAATGATCCAGCTCGGAGTTCCTCAGCTCCTGAGTTCCCAGCAAAACCTAACCTTACGGCTTAGACCTTTGCTCTCGCTACGAGCTCAGGAGCTAGGAGCTTAGGAACTAAGAGCTAATTCTATTTATGTCTCAGATACTCGTCGATGGCGCGCGCCGCCTGCTTGCCCGCGCCCATGGCCGCGATAACGGTGTCGGCGCCCGTAACGATATCTCCTCCGGCAAAGACGCCCTGGATCGACGTGCGGTAATGCTCGTCAACGACGATGGTGCCTTTGTCCGTGGTGGCCAGACCCTGGGTAGAGCGGCTCAGAAGAGGATTGGGGCTCTGGCCGATCGCCACGATCCACGTGTCGCATGCGATCTCGAACGTCTCACCCGGGATCTCCTCGGGCCGCGGCCGGCCCGAGGCGTCGGGCGCGCCCAAACGCATGCGGGCGCAGACAGCGCCGCGCACGCGGCCCTTTTCATCCCCCAGTACCTTTTTGGGCAGCGTCAGCAGCTGCAGGTCGATGCCCTCCTCCCTGGCATTGGCCACCTCTTCCAGACGCGCCGGCATCTCCTTCTCCGTGCGCCGATAGACCAGCGTGACGTCGGCCCCCAGGCGGCGCGCGCAGCGCGCGCTGTCCAGGGCCACGTTGCCCCCGCCGACGACAACGACACGCCGGCCCGTCCTGACCGGCGTGGCGTACTCGGGAAACCGGTAGGCGCGCATCAGATTGACCCGGGTCAGGAACTCGTTGGCCGAATACACGCCCGCAAGGTCCTCGCCCTCGATACCCATGAAATTGGGCAATCCGGCGCCCGCGGCGATGAAGACGGCCTTATAGCCCTGCTTCAGGAGGTCCGCCACCCCCTCGGTCCGGCCGACCAGGAAATTCACTTTTATATCGACCCCCAGAAGACGTATGCCTTCCACCTCTTGTTCCACGATCCCCTTCGGCAGGCGGAACTCGGGGATGCCGTACGTCAGGACACCGCCCGCGACGTGCAACGACTCAAAGAGCGTCACGCGGTAGCCGCGCCGCGCCAGCTCCGCCGCCGCCGTCAGCCCCGCGGGCCCGCTGCCCACGACCGCGACCCTTTTCGCCTCGGGCGGGTGGAAATCGGCGACGCGCACGCGGGTCTCTTTGCCCGCGTCCGCGGCATAACGCTCCAACGCGCCGATATTGATGGGCATCCCTTTATGGGCCAGCACGCACGCCGCCTCGCACTGATCCTCCTGGGGACACACGCGGCCGCAAACGGCGGGCAGGTAATTCTTCTCCTTTATCTTCTTAAGCGCCTCGTCCGCGTGCCCCTGCTTGATGAGATAGATGAACGCGGGGATGTCGATCTCGACGGGACAGCCCGCCCGGCACGGCGCCTTGGTGCATTGCAGACACCGTTCGGCCTCACGAAAGGCCTGCCGGGCGTCCAGACCCAGTGCGACCTCTGAAAAATTCCCGGTCCTTTCGTGCGCCGGCTGCTTACGCATCTGTTCCGTCATACCCCCACCGCCTGGTCCAGGAATTCATCGATCTTTTGCCGGATTTCGCGCCGGTATTCGTAGAACGACTCGTTGTGACCGCCGTAGACGGTGATGATGTCCTTCGCGTCGCTTGCCGCCGCATCGAAGATGCGCCGCCCCATGCCGAAAGGAACGACCTCATCGTTATGGCTGTGGATCACCAACAGCGGTGCCGTCACGCGCTCCACCTTGGCGAGGGAGTCGAAGCGATACCTCAAAAAGGCGGTCGGCACGAACGGAAAGACCTGACGCGCCATCTCCGCGACGCGGGTAAAAGCGCCCTCCAGGATCACGCCGGCGGCAGGTTGCCGCGCCGCCAGGTCCACCGCCACGGCGCTGCCGAGCGACTCGCCGTAAAGGATGAGTTTCGACGACGGCGTCACGCCGCGCTCCTTCACGAGATAACGGTACGCGGCGTCCGCGTCCTGATAAAGACCCTTCTCGCTCGGTCTGCCGGCGGAGCGACCGTAACCGCGGTAATCGACGATGAAGACCGCAAGCCCCATCTCATGAAAGGCGTGGATCTTGCGCACCCGGTGGCTGACGTTCCCGCCGTTACCGTGAAAAAAGAGCAATGTCGCGCGCGGCGAAACGCGGGGCACATACCAGCCATGCAGCCGCGTGCCGTCCGCCGCAGAGAGCGTCACGTCTTCATAAGGGAGGCCGACGGCCTCCGGGCTCTGCTCGATGGCCCTAAACGGGATAAAAACGGACCTCTGCTCCAGCTGCCAGGCGTACACCACGAAAGCAACGACGGCGATAGCAAAAAGGTAGATCATCTTAAAAAGCCTGCGCGTTAAGCACGTCACAGGTCGCAGGTATCATGTATCAGGCAAGATCTTACCTGAAACATGCGACGTGATACGTGCAACAGGAGAGTCCTTACTTTCTTTTTTTCTTCACCTTGATGTTGAGGATCCGGGCGATGTCGTCCCAGGGCTTTCTGCTCTTGAACAACACGAACGAAACGCGATAATCCTTGTAATAAGCGATCCCCGCGTAGCAATGGCGGGCGCTGCGGGTATAGCCGGTCTTAAGGAGGATCTGCGGATAATCCACTCTCCGCAGGAATTTATTGTGATTTTTCCGGGTGATCGTCTTGCCGTCGCTGCCTCTGATCGTCACGCTGGGCTGGCGCATCGTCCCGGCGATAAAAGGCTGGCTGAAGGCCTCGCGCGTGATGATGGAAAAATCGTACGGGGTCGTCAGCATCCGGGTGTCCGGCAGCCCCGTCGCGTTCGTGAAATGGGAATCCCGCGCGCCCAGCGCTCGGGCCTTGTTGTTCATCAGCTCGGCGAAACGCTCCTCGCTGCCGGCGATCCCTTCGGCCAGCGCCACACCCGCGTCGTTCGCCGAAGAGGCGATAAGCGCCTCCAGAAGGTCCCGGACCGTATAGGTGACCCCCGCCTTCAGGCCCGCCCGCGTCGGCTCGGTCATGCTCGCATGCGCGGAGACGCAGATGCGGTCGTTCAGGTCGGCGTTGTCCAGCACCACGAGGGCCGTCAGAAGCTTGG
>JBLMXZ010000073.1:0-16948 GCA_050258015.1 Deltaproteobacteria bacterium | reverse complement strand
TGCACGTCGTCACGAAGAAGGGCAAGGGGTTCGAGCCCGCCGAGGATCAGCCCGTGCGATTTCACGGGACCAGCTGTTTCGACGTCGCGAGCGGCCGGGCGCTGCAGACGGCCGGCAAGTCGGCGACCTATACGGATGTCTTCGGGGCGGCGCTCGTCGGCGTCGCGCAGAAGGACGAGCGCATCTGCGCCGTCACCGCCGCCATGCCCGAAGGGACGGGCCTTACCTGTTTTCAGGAAGAGTTTCCCGAGCGTTTCTTCGACGTCGGCATCGCCGAGGAGCACGCCGTGGGCATGGCCGCGGGCCTGGCCCAGGCGGGCTTCAAACCTTTCGTCGCCATCTACTCGACGTTCCTCCAGCGCGCCTATGACCAGATCATCGAGGAGCTGTGCCTGCAGGACCTGGGCGCGGTCCTGTGTCTTGACCGCGCGGGCGTGGTGGGCGAAGACGGTCCCACCCATCACGGCGTCTTCGACATAGCGTACCTGCGCGCCCTGCCGAACGTAACGGTCATGGCGCCGGCCGATAAAGAAGACATGGAGGCGATGTTGCGGTTCGCGGCGGGCTGGAACGGACCGGCCGCCCTGCGCTATCCGCGCGACACCATAGCCCTGCGGCCGGCGACGGTGCCGTTCGCCGAGGTGCGGCCCGGCAAGGCCGAGGTGTGGCAAAAGGGCTCGGACGTGGCGATCCTTGCTTTGGGTAGCATGAGCTGCCCGGCCCTCGAGGCCGCCCGCGTGCTCCTGGCCGATAATATCCACGCGTCGGTCGTCAACGCCCGGTTCGTCAAGCCTCTCGATGAGACGCGGATCAGGCAGCTGTATCTGGAGTGCGGCGCGCTTTTGATCGTGGAAGAAGGCGTGGTGCGCGGCGGCTTTGGCAGCGCCGTTCTTGAGACCCTCAGCGCGGCCGGGCTTCTGACAGAGACTCCCAAGCCTTTGCGCTGCATCGGGTTGCCAAATGAGTTCATCACCTTTGACACGCGCAAGGCCCTTCTCGAGCGCTATGGTCTCACACCGCTGGCGATCGCGGCGGCCGCGAAGGAGCTCCTGAGCAAGGCGTGAATATGGCCAAGGTCCGGATAAACAAAGAACGCTGCAAAGGCTGCGGGTTGTGCGTCGCCGTCTGCGCCAGGAAGAACCTGAAGACGGGGGAGGCGCTCAATGCCTACGGCGCCTTTGCCGTCGTCGCCGTCTGCGAGGACGACTGCACGGGGTGCGGGATGTGTTATGTGATGTGCCCCGAGGCGTGCGTCGAGATCATCCATGAGTGAGACCACGACAACGCTTATGTCCGGCAACGACGCGATCGGCGAAGGCGCCCTGCGCGCGGGGCTCAGGTTCTACGCCGGTTACCCCATCACGCCGCAGAACGAGCTGACCGCTTATATGGCCGAGCACCTGCCGGCGCGCGGCGGCGTCTTTATACAGTCGGAGTCCGAGGTCGCGGCGATCAATATGGTCTATGGCGCCTCGGCCGCGGGCGCGCGGACGATGACGAGCTCCTCTTCGCCGGGTATCAGCTTGAAGCAGGAAGGCATCTCGTACGCCGCGGCCGCGCACCTGCCGCTCGTCGTGGTCAACGTCATGCGCGCGGGTCCGGGCCTGGGCAACATCTGGCCCGCGCAGTCCGATTATTTCCAGGCGACCAAGGGCGGCGGGCACGGCGATTATCGTGTGATCGTCCTGGCGCCCGCGAGCGTTCAGGAATCCTTTGACCTCACGCGCGAGGCGTTCGATCTCGCGGACCGCTACCGCATGCCGGTGATGGTCCTTTCCGACGGCATGCTCGGCCAGATGATGGAGGGCGTTGCGCTGCCGCCGCAGGGGCAGCCGCCGGCCCCCGTGCCGAAGCCCTGGGCCCTGACGGGCGCCAAGGGGCGCCGGCCGAACATCGTTCGCTCGCTCTTCCTGGCCCGCGACGGCGTCGAGAAGAACAATCTCTTTCTCCAGCAGCGGTATAAGCGCATCGTCTCCAGGGAGACGCGGCTGGAAGCCTATCGCATGGAAGGCGCCCGGGCCGCGATCGTGGCCTACGGCTCCATGGCGCGCATTGCGCGCGCGGTGGTGGACGGGGCGCGGCGCCGGGGGGTCAAAGTGGGTCTCCTGCGCCCGATCACGCTGTGGCCTTTTCCGGCAAAGGAGCTGGCCCGTTTTTCGCGCAAGACGCGGCGGTTCCTCGTCGCCGAGATGTCCTATGGGCAGATGGTGGAGGACGTCCGCCTGAGCGTCGATAAGGCCACGGACGTCCGTTTTTACGGCCGCGCCGGCGGCGGCATCCCGACCCCGAAACAGCTCGAGCGTGAACTCGGCAGACTCCTCGCCCGTTAACGGGAGAAGCGGCAGGAACGCCCTTTCGTGCGGGAGAGAAAAACAAAGGAAGGCGCGATGGCAAAGACATATGCACGGCCGCGGACGCTGACCGACCGGGCGACGCACTATTGTCCCGGGTGCGGTCACGGCATCCTCCACCGCCTGGTGGCCGAGGTCATCGATGAGCTGGGCGTCCGGGAGCGCGCCATCGGCGTGGCGCCGGTCGGCTGCGCCGTCGTGGCCTACGATTACTGGGATCTGGATTGCGCCGAAGCGGCGCATGGTCGGGCGCTGGCCGTGGCCACCGGCATCAAGCGCATGCATCCCGACGCGGTCGTCTTTACGTATCAGGGCGACGGGGACCTGGCCGCCATCGGCACCGCCGAAACGGTCCACGCCGCCAACCGCGGGGAGAACCTCACGGTCATCTTCGTGAACAATGCGGTCTACGGCATGACGGGCGGTCAGATGGCGCCCACGACCCTGGCGGGCCAGAAGACGGCGACCACGCCGCTGGGCCGCGACATCGGCAAAGAGGGGCGGCCGCTCAAGATCCTCGACATGCTCGCCCTGCTCGACGGCGTCGTCATGGCCGAGCGGACCACGCTCGTGGACCCGCGCGCGGTCCTGAACACGCGGCGCGCCATCAAAGAGGCGTTCCAGAACCAGCTGGACGGCAGGGGGTTTTCCATCGTCGAAGTCCTGTCCATGTGCCCGACCTACGCGGGCAAGGATCCCGCCGGGGCGCTCAGCTGGGTGCGCGAGAACCTGGCCGCGACGTTTCCACCGGGAAGGCTCAAGTGACCGAACGGATTATTTGCGCGGGGTCCGGAGGGCAGGGCGTCATGGCCATGGGCAAGATCCTGGCGCTTGCCGCCCTGCGCGAAGGCAGGTGCGTGACGTGGCTGCCGTCTTACGGCGCCGAGGTCCGCGGCGGCACCGCCCATTGCATGGTCGTCATCTCGGACGAACCCATCGCCACCCCCCTCATCGAGAAAGCGGACACCTTGATCATCATGAACGGGCCGTCCCTGGCGCGGTTCAAGAACGCCGTCCGCGACAAGGGGCTTCTTTTGGTCAACTCCTCTCTGGCCGATTGCAAGGGCACCTCGCGCCGCCTGCGCGTCGTGCGCGCCCCCGTGACGGAGACGGCCAACAGGCTGGGCCTCGCCACGGTCGCCAATACCGTGGCCGTCGGCGTGTACCTGGGTCTCAAGAAGATCATCGCCCTTTCGACCATGGAGAGCGCCATCGACGAGGTCCTGAGCCACAAGCCTAAGCTGGTCTCCATCAACAAGCGCGCGCTCGAAGAAGGTTTCTTTTACGCACAGAAGACCGAAAAAGAAGGAGACGGTATCAGGTATCATGCAACAGGTAGCAGGTAAAAGCAAAACCAGATCAAGAGATCTTACCTGATACTTGTTACCTGATACGTGGTACGGGGGTTTTCATGAAAGTTCGCTTTGCGCCGAGTCCAACGGGATACCTGCACATCGGCGGCGCCCGCACGGGGCTTTTCAACTGGCTCCACGCGCGGCGCCACGGCGGGAAGTTTCTGCTGCGCATCGAGGATACCGACAGGCAGCGTTCGAAGAAGGAGTATCTCGAGGAGATCCTCGACAGCATGAAGTGGCTCGGGCTGGACTGGGACGAGCTGGTCTATCAAAGCGCGCGCTTCGACGTCTACCGCGCGCGGGCCCAAAAGCTGCTTGAAGAGGGCAAGGCCTATCCGGCCGAAGACGGGTCGGGCGCCGTTTTCCTTAAGATGCCGCACAAGAAGGTCGTCATCGAGGACATGATCCACGGCAGCGTCGTTTTCGACACCGCGCTCCTGAAAGACCAGGTCCTCATCAAGTCGGACGGTTCGCCCACCTACAACTTCGCCTGCGTCGTGGACGACGCCGAGATGGAGGTCACGCACATCATCCGCGGCGACGATCATATCTCCAACACCCCCAAGCAGATCGTTTTTTATGAGGCCTTGGGCTATCCCCTGCCGCGCTTCGCGCACATCCCGATGATCCTGGGCGCCGAAGGCGGCCGCATGTCGAAACGCGCGGGGGCGACGGCCATCAGCGAATACCGCGCCATGGGTTTCCTGCCGGGGGCGCTGGCGAACTACCTCATGTTCCTGGGCTGGTCGCCCGGCGACGAGCGCGAGATCCTGACGCTCGAGGAGGCGGTGCCCCTGTTCACGATCGAGGACGCCGGCAAGACCGCCGCCGCTTTCAATATGGACAAGCTCCTGTGGCTCAACGCCCAATACATCAAGACGGCCTCTCCGGTCCGGCTGGCCGAGCTTCTCGGGCCCTTCCTGCGGGAACGTTATCCCGCCACGGCAGATAATTTCAATGGAAATAATCCGGCAACTATACTAAAATTGTATCTGGAGCGGGCGCGCACACTTGCGGAGCTCGCCGACAACCTCAGCCCTTTCTTTGTGGATGAGGTTGTCATCGATGAGGCGTTGAGGGAGAAATATTTCAGCGGCGATCTGGCGGGCGTTTTCGCGCGTCTGGCGCAGAGGTTTGAGGCGCTCGCGGACTTCCGCGCCGCGGCGGTCGAGGAGGCGTTCCGCTCTTCGGTCGCGGAGATGGGCCTTGCCGTCAAGGCGGTCATCCATCCCTTGCGCGTGGCCCTGAGCGGCAAGACGGGCGGGCCGGGGATGTTCGAGCTCATCGAGGCCCTGGGAAAGGAAACGACGCTCAGGCGCATGGAGCGGGTGGGACAACTCTTCAAGAAAGAGGCATGAAAAAGATCTCTCCCTTTGTCAGGGCCGTCGCGTGCGCCTGCCTGTTCCTCGCGGGCGCCGTCCTTTTGTCCGGTTGCGAAACCTGCAAAGGGATCAAGCGCGACGTCATGAACGCCGATCAGTGGATCAGGGACAACCTCTGGTAGTCAAAGGCACCCCCGCGAGGGGGTAGCCGAAGCCACCCCCGCGAGGGGGTAGCCAAAGGCACCCCTTCGGGGCAACCAAAGGCATCCTTTAGGATAGGAGCCGCGCATGCGGAACTGGCGCAGTGCGACCAAAAAAACCTGTCGTGTGCGCGCGTTCATCCTCAAGAATGGAGGCCGCCGTGTTTCGAACCTGCGGACGTCCCAGGAAGCGAACCGTCCGAAAGAAGACGTCCAGCAAAAGAAAGAAGTAGCGGACCCGGCCCTTGTGGGTTGACAGGTCCGGCGGCCCGATGAGCCGTCCTTCCAAGATTCCGAGATCTCCCTTGATAGCCCGGCTGAACGTACCGGTATTTTTTTGTCTCTGCGCGGCGCTGGCGGCGCCGGCCTTCCTGGCCGCCGAGCCCGGGGGAACGCCCCAGGCTTCCGCCGGCGCGGGGACGGCCGCCCGCGCCGGGATGGACGTCGACGATCCGCGGATCAAGTCCACCGGCAGGGAGTGGCTCGCCCTTGAGGCGCCCGACAAGTTCGCGGCGATGCGCACGCTCTTTTCGTTTTACGGCCTGGACGAGGAGGCCTACGACGTCGCCAGGGCGGTCGAGCTTTTGGATCTTATGTACTCTTCGCGCGCGCAGGCGCTCACCGACGGCGTCGAAAAGAACGCCGCCCGCGAAAGGCTGGAGCGCGACGCCCTGCTCAATTCTCCGGCGCGCCTCAACTTCATGTACATCCTCAACGACAAAGACTCCCCGTACGGGGTGCGGTACTTTCGCAAAGAGGGCGCCGGCGAACAGGGCGGGGTCCTCGGCGGCGACCCTTTACGGAAGGGCGAGGATAAGGTATAATTGTTGCCCTGAACCAGGCCAAACGCTCCACGAAGACCGTTTCGCGGCCGGTTCAGGACGGGCAAAATGGTAGGTAAAGATACTTCGTTTTAGCGCGATTGCCCTGCCCCCGAAGCAGCCACGGGATGTTGCAGCGAGTGGCTTTGGGGCGGGCAAATTGCAAGGAATAAATACCTGTTATAGGCAATTTGCCCTGTCTCTGAAGCGGCTGCGGGAGGAAGAAGCCGGCAGCCTGGGGACGGGCAAAATGGTAGGTAAAGACACCTATATTAAAGTCATTTTGCCCTGTCCCTGGAACAGTCGCTAAGTCAATAGCAAGCGACTTTGGGACGGGCAAAGCGCATGGAAAAGAAACCTATATCGTAGTCGCTTTGCCCTGTCGTCTAATTGGTAGGACACCAGACTCTGGATCTGGGTGTCTTGGTTCGAGTCCAAGCGGGGCAGCCATTGAAAAAGGACCCTCTGAAAAGAGGGTCTTTTTTTAATGTTTGTCGCTTGGACGAGAACCAAATAGGGGAGTTTGAGGGGGAAGATCGTTAGTGCTGTTGCTTCGAGGGAGGGGTAACAGCGACGAGCGCAGCGAGGAGTGCCATAGGGGAACCGCGAGGTTCCCCTTGGGGAGGAGCCGGGCCGCCTGCGAAGCAGGCAGGAGAGCGACGACTGGTTCAAGTCCGCCATCGGCGGACGGAGTCCAAGCGAGGCAGTTTTTGAACACAACCCTCTGCAATGAAATAAATTGTGGAGAATTTTACTTTGGGGTAAAATAAAACAAAAGGAGTAAAGTATGAAGAGAACTCTATTTGGAATAGTTGCAATATTTTTATTATTTCCATGTGCAAGAACGGGATCTGCAAATGAACCAGAGCCTGTCTCTATAATTCAATTGATTGCGCATCCCGAAGAATATCAGGGAAAGTTTGTCCGTATTCATGGATATGTTGTTTTGACTTTTGAAGGCAACGCTATTTATCTTTCCGAAGAAAGTGCCAAACATGGTTTAACTGAAAACGGGTTATGGCTCGACACATCTTACGACAAGGCGTCTCCCGCGGAATACAGTAATCAGTATTGTTTGGTCGAAGGTATATTTGATGCTACTTCAAAAGGACACATGTCTTTATGGAGGGGGCAGATTACAAAAATAACACGAATTGACTTAAGCAATTTTGACATTACTGATGAGGACAAAGCGGCAAAACAAAATTAAGATTTCGCAATAATATTTTCGTTTCCTCCGTCATTAGCCAGTTGCGAAGGTCGTCCCCGCCACAAACATTGGCGGGCAGGCAATAGGGGCAGCTTGGGCGCCAGCGTCAGTGGGCGCCCTTTTTCTGCCGGTTGGCACAGGAGCATTTTTCAGGTAGAATAGTGCCCATGGAAGATACCCGACCCGTCCCCAGGAACTTCATCCGCGAGATCATCGACGCGGACCGCAGCGCCGGCAAGAACGGCGGCCGCGTCCACACGCGTTTCCCCCCGGAGCCCAACGGCTACCTGCACATAGGCCACGCCAAGTCCATATGCCTTAACTTCGGCATCGCGGCCGATTACGGGGGGCTGTGCAACCTGCGCTTCGACGACACCAATCCCACCAAGGAGGACGTCGAATACGTCGACAGCATCCAGCAGGACGTGCGGTGGCTCGGTTTTGACTGGGAGGACCGGCTTTTTTACGCCTCGGACTACTTCGAGAGGCTTTACGGCTACGCGCTCCAGCTGATCGAGAAGGGCTTCGCCTACGTCTGTCATTTGAGCGCGGAGGAGGTGCGGGGGTACCGGGGCACCTTGACCGAGCCGGGAAAGAACAGCCCCTACCGGGACAGGCCGGTCGCCGAGAACCTGGACCTATTTAAGCGCATGCGCGCCGGGGAGTTCCCGGACGGCGCGTGCGTTCTGCGGGCCAAGATAGATATGGCCTCTCCGAACCTCACCATGCGCGACCCCGCGCTCTACCGCATCCGGCGCGAGCATCACCACCGGACAAAGGACGCGTGGTGCATCTACCCGATGTACGATTTTGCCCACTGCCTTTCGGATTCGCTCGAGGGCATCACGCACTCCATCTGCACGCTCGAGTTCGAGAACAACAGGCCGCTGTACGACTGGATCCTCGATCGACTGGGCGTTTTCCATCCGCAGCAGATCGAGTTCGCGCGGCTCAACATGAATTACACGCTTTTGAGCAAGCGCAAGCTCCTCAAACTCGTGACGGACAAGTATGTGAGCGGCTGGGACGATCCGCGCATGCCCACGATCTGCGGCCTGCGGCGCCGGGGCTACACGCCCAGCTCCATCCGGGCCTTTTGCGAGCAGATCGGCGTCTCCAAGGTCAACAGCGTCGTCGATATCGTGCTCCTGGAGAACAGCATCCGCGAAGAGCTCAACAGGACCGCCGCGCGCACCATGGCGGTCCTGCGGCCCCTGCGCGTCGTCATCGAGAATTATCCCGAAGGCAAGGCCGAAGAGCTGGAGGCGGTCAATAATCCCGAAGACCCGTCCGCGGGCACGCGCAAGGTGCCCTTTTCGCGCGTGCTCTATATCGAGCGCGACGACTTCCGCGAAACGCCGCCTCCGAAGTTCTTCCGCCTCGCGCCCGGACGCGAGGTGCGGCTGCGTTACGCGTATTTCATCACGTGCCAAAGGGCGATCAAGGACCCGAAGACCGGAGAGGTCGTCGAGCTGCGCTGCACCTATGACCCGGCGACGCGCGGCGGCGACGCGCCCGACGGCCGCAAGGTCAAGGCGACGCTCCACTGGATCTCGGCGGCCCACGCCGAGGAGGCCGAGGCGCGCCTGTATGACCATCTTTTCCTGAAGTCCGACCCCGACGAGACGGAGGAAGGCGCGGATTTCCTGTCGAATCTCAATCCCCGTTCCTGCGAGGCCGTGCGCCCCTGCTACGTCGAACCCTGCCTCAAAGACGCCGCCGCGGGCAGCCGCTATCAATTCGAGCGCCTCGGTTATTTCTGCGTCGATCCCGCCCGTACCCCCGACGGCAAGCCTGTTTTTAACCGCACCGTGACCCTGCGCGACACCTGGGCCAAGATAGCCCAAAAGCAGCAGACCTGACGCATGCGCAAAGTGCGGGCCCTTTGCGCCTCGCCCAAAGGCGCGCAGAGGTCTCGGTTTTGACGATGGGATAAAAGCCAAGCGAAAAGGAGGGGGTATGAGGACCCTGGCGGGGATCTTGTTGCTGCTCGGCCTGGCCGCATCGCCCGCGTGGGCGCAGGATCAGGGGCAAAAGAGCATAGAGGAGCAGGTCCGCGACCTGCTCACCTTCGACGGCTGCTCGGTCCTGTGGAGCGAGACGGTCGAGGGCGGCCTCAAGATGGTCATGCATGCGCCGGACCAAAGCACGATATACGACCTTCTTTTCGAGATCGGCGCCAGCCCGCTCTTCAAGAAACCCGAGATCCTCTATGCCAAGACCCAGGACGACGGTGTCCGCTTCGAGTGGACGGTCCGCTTTACCGATAAGATGGAGGACGCGGCGCTGCGCGAAGAGGAGCTCGGGCGCTTGAGGGCGAAACTCCTGGCCGTTGTCGGCGGCTGATCCGTCCGGGAAGAACCGGGCCGCTTTCCTTCGCGGCCTCCCCATTTTTCTTACACTTTCGGTCGAAAAGCGGTAGAATACGAACGATGGAGAGGCCGACGAAGACCCCGCTGGTAAAAGCGTCCCTCGTGCCGTTCATGCTCATCTCTTACGGGCCGTTGCTGGTGTTTTTGGCTCTGCTCGTGCCCGGGGTTTTCTTCCTGGGCCTTCTCGGCCCGGACAGAAAACTCTTCATTCTTCTCGGCATCCTCGCGATCGTCTATCCCGCCTTCCTGATCCGCATCAGCTACCAGCACTGTCTGTACAGCGCCTCCTGGCTCAACGTCGGTCTTAAGCTCTATGGATACTCCCTGCTGGCGTGCGCGCCCCTTCTGTTTCTTTTGCTCAGGGCGCTCGCCGGCGGCGCGTCGGCGGCGACGGACAGCGTCGTTGCGGCGGCCGGGATGCCGCAGTACGGGGTCCATGCGGCGATCCTTCTGTTTGTCGCGCAGGCCGTCCTTGTGCCGTGGCTCTTCATCGGCGTTCTTATCCTGCGTCGCCTGAGCACGGGCCGCCGCCGGACGACCGCCGGCAACCGCGCCCTGGTCTTGGCCGCGGCGCTGCTTGCGCTGGGCGCCGCGCCGGCCCGCGCCGCGACGCTGAGCGAGCGCGGCGGCCCGCTCGTGCAGGCGGGAGAGTTTTTGCTGACGCAGGACGTCAAATACTTCACGATGCACGAGGCCGCCGAACACGCCTCGGCCGCCTACGGGGCCGTCGACGCCGCGCCGGCCTATCTGACGCTGGGGACGCGCCTGACCTTTGCCGTCGGCGAGGAGGCCGAGCTGAGCCTCGGACACGCCGAGGCCGTCCCCGCGGATTACCGCCGCGCAATCTTCAAACCGGCGGGCGCGCTGGATACGGTGCAGGAATATGAGCTGAACTCTCTGCGTGACTACGTGCTCGCCGGCCGGCTTCGCCGCGGGCCGTTCGAACCGAGCTTTTCTTTCACGGAGAGGACGCAGCGGGCGAGCTGGTTCGCCTCCACGTATCCCGCCGCGCGCAGCTATTTCAGCTATATCCGCACGCGCTTCGAGCAGGGCCGCCTCGGCGTGCGCTACCTGAGCGCGGCAGCCGGCGCCGGCCTTTCGGAGTTCGCCCTCCTGGAGGGCGCGCTCCTCGCCGAGGGGCAGGTGGAGGTTGACGCGGGGCTGGATTACAGCCGGGGCAGGTTGCGCCGGGACGTGGCGTATTACACGGGAGGCGCGCTCATCGCGGACAACATGTATCACGACCTCAAGGACCGCTTCGAGCCGGGCGTGCGCGTGGCCTGCGGCATCTCCGACGGCCTCGAGGTGACCGGCGGCGTGGCCTACGCCGCGCCGTACGACTACGTCTATGAATACCGGCGCAGCAGCGTCGCGGGCCTGGCCGTCACGCACGGCGATTACGCGACGCGTCACGAGACGACCTTCCCGCTCGGGGTGCGCTACCGGCCGCTGCCCCATGCCGAGGCGCGCTTCACCTCGGACATCGTCATCGCCCGGCAGCGCCTGGATTACTGGAAGCGCGCGACGACCGGCGTCGTCACCTCTTATCCCGCCCGCAAGCTCAAGTACTTCAACATCCAGCCGTCTTTGACCGTGACGTATCTCTTTGAGCGCGGCCGCACCGTTGCTGGCGACGATCTTGCCCGCCTGGCCGGCACCACGCTGGCGCGGGGGCAGTGCCTGTTGAAATTCTCCGGCAGGCGCGATGTCACGCATCTCGACAAGTCCGCCGGCAACGGCGGGCAGAACAGGATCGATCCCGACAACGTCTTTCTCTACCCACTGGATTATTACGTCGCCGGCACCGAGGATGCCGCCTATTTCACGGGCAATACCTCCACCTCGGCCGCCAACGTCGCGGCGCAGGATTACGGGCTCTTCCGGTTGGACGCCCTCTACGGCGTCACGGACAGCGTGAGCGCCGGCGTTACCGTGGGGTATCGCACCTCGAGCCGCTTCCACCATTTTACCGTCGGCAGCTCATCGGCCTTCGACCTGAACGACCGCAGCTATGTCCTTAAGCCCTACTGGTTCTTCGGCGTGCCGTTGCGCTGGCGGCCGGCGCGCAACGTCTTCGTGACGGTGGACTGGCGTTATGTGCCCTGCTATCGAAGCACCATCGATGTTGCGGGCCAGGCGGAGGATTTCAAGGCGAAGACCGACTATCACACGGTCACGGCGAAGATAGACATCCTTTTTTAGGGGACGGCGGCAGGATAAAGGAAACGGGCCCCTTTCGGGGCCCGTGCGCTTTTCTCTTTGAGATACTCGATTAGAAGGGCGGCCAATCCGGCGGCGGATCCTGCGTCGGCGGATCTTCCGCAGGCGGTTGCTCGGCCGGCGGCTCCGCAGGCGGGTCTTCCGGCGTTGGCTCCGGCTCCACGACCTCGCGGATCACCCGGCCGCGGTTGCCGTAAAGGGCGAGCCGGTCCGAATCCTTGTCTTGGCCGTAAGGGTCAAGCATGTCGACCTTCCCCATATTGCCCTGCCCGCGCGTGTCGTTCGGGTTGTAGGCCCAGCGCGCGTGCTCCAGTTTGGCAAGGGCTTTTTCCGCCGACTTCATGGAAGTGGCGGTTCGGGGTGTTTCGGCCGGCGGCGCTTCGGTGCGTTTCGCCACGCCCTGGAGGCGCGCCTGTTCCTGTTTCGCGCAGCTCTGGCCCTTTAACGCCCTTAACGCCTTGGCTTCGTGGGCCGCGGCCTTGGCCACGGCGCCGTGATTTTCATTTTCAAGGCCTTTGGCCTTGCCCTTGCCGGGGGCGGCCATGGCTGTGCCGGCGGCGAGACACACCGCCACGAGAGCTATGAGGGAGATCTTGAGTATTTTCATGTCGCGCCTCACAAAAAAACCTGCTTCTTGTAAGAAGCAGGTTTACGCATGCTGAGCTTCGGTAGCCAGACTGTCCGCCGCGCCTTGATGGCGGACCCTCAGCTTTGCGTCCTCTCCTTACGAAGAGTTTGCCGTTATCGCGCTCGCAACCTTGTTCCGGTTTTCCACTATAATAGTAACATATTTTCCGTGCGAAAACAATAGAGGGCGTTTCAGGAACGTAACCTTTTTTGCCGCAGATAATTAAGAAAATGCCTATTTATGCCGCGAGGGGGGATCTCCCTGTCGGGAAAAGGGCAGGGGGCGGCCCGGCGCATAGGAGCGCGCCGGTCTGAAATTTCACTTGAGATGCGGGGCCGGATGTCACTACAATAAGGAAAATGAAAAAGGCCGTTTATTATGCGTTAATAGGCGTTTGGGTCTCTTCCCTGGCGTTCGCGCAGTCCGCCCAGGAAAGCCGGGGCATCGAGGAAGAGAACAGGGATCTGCTTGACTACACGCAGGTCCATATTCCGTCCGCCGTCTCCGTGCCTTTGCCCGGCAGCGCTTCGCCTGAAATGGCGTATTTGGACGCGCTGTACGCGCGGCCGGTGGCGCGCGTCGCGGATGGCGAGCGCGTCGCGGCGCTCCTCAAAGGCGCAAAATGGGACGAGGCGGCTTCCGGCGGCGACGCGCCTTTGCGCAAAGGAGAGGCGGCGCTCCTGTTCTGCCGCGCCCTGGGTATCCGGGGCGGGATCGGAAGGCGGCTTTTCCCAAAGAGCGAGCGTTACGCGCTGCGCGAACTTGTGTATGAAGGCATCATGAGCGCCGAGGGGCCCGAAGAGGTCGTGGCGGGCCGTGAGCTCGTCGGGATGTTCGTCGCCGCGGTCGATTTCATGGAAAAGGAAGGGGGGCGCCCCCGGTGATCCCCCTGCTGCGACCTCGCCGCGCGCCCGCGGGCCGGCTGGCCGGCTTCCTGTGTGTTTTTTGCCTGCTCGCGTCCCCCGCTTTTGCCGATCTCGGCAGCGAGACCGCGCGGCGCCTGGAAGAGGAGGCGCGCGCGGCCCTGGCGTCGAGCGAGGCGGCGCCCGCCGCGCTATCCCGCCCCGTCTTCGACTACGGCGGATGGACGCAGGCGCGTTACCTGGATTACCGCAATGACGACAAGGACGCCTCCTCCCCCGACCCTGTCGACTACGCCCTGTGGCTTGACACGCGCTTGTGGTTCAAGGCCGTCTTCCGGCCTGCTGTCGCCGTGGAGCGCGCAGCCTCCCCGCCAGGGGAGCGCGAAGCCTCCCCGCCAGGGGAGCGCTACCGGTATTCCCTTTATCTGCGCCTCAAAAACCTGTATACGGACAGTCATCCCGCGGCGACCGCGGGCGGCAGCGACAACGACGGCCCCCATGTCGATTACGCCTACGCCCATGCGGACCTGGCGCCCTGGCGGGTGCGGGCCGGCCGGCAGTATTTCTCGGTGGGCCAGGGGATCGCCTACAGCGATGTCGATGACGGCGTCCTTGTCTTTTTCAACGCCGCGCCCTGGGACCTGAGGGCCTTTTGGTCGCGCACCCTGCCTCACGAGGATAACGTCGACACGAGCGTGCCCGGCTTTGACAAGGGCGGCGACCGGCGGTTCTACGGCTTGGAGGCCGACTACGGCGGCTGGGCCGGCCAAACCCTCTACGCCTTCGGCGTCTGGCAGCGCGACCACAGCGAGGAACGGCCCGCGGATGCGGCCCAGGGATACCGTTACGACAGCGCTTACGCGGGCGTGGGCGCCCGCGGCGTCCTGAAAAAGACGGTCGCCTATTGGTGGGAAAGCGTCCACGAGACGGGCCGGGACTATCTTTCCGGCACGAATACCCGGGCGGACATCGATGCCTGGGCCCACGTCGCGGCCGTCTCCTATGCGCCCGAGGTCAGGGGCAGGCCGTCGTTCTATTTCAAAGCGGCCTACGCCTCCGGCGACGCCGACCGGGTGAGCGTGACCGACACGGTCAACGGCAATACCGCGGGCAAGGACACCAATTTCCTTTATTTCGGCTATCTGCCGACAGGCTACGCCTTCGCCCCGCGCCTCTCGAACATATACTTTTTGAAGGCGGGCGCCTCCTGCGCTCCTTTCGAAAAGAGCCGCCGGTTCGAGAAGCTCACCGTGGCCGTCGATTATTACAAGTATTTTAAGACCAAGGCGGCCGGCGGCGTCTATGACCCCCAGGCCACGCAGGCGGACACGGACCTGGGCGCCGAGATCGACGTGACCGCGAGCTGGGGCATATTCTCCGACCTCTTCCTCTCGCTGCAGTACGGCCGCTTCATGCCCGGCGGCGCTTTTCCCGCGGCAACGGACGACAACGAGGATTACCTGAGCGTCAGCGTCAGCCTTTCCTTTTAGTCCGATTTTTTGCCATTTTTCCCCAAACCTTGCTACAATAGCTAAGACGGACACCCGCCGAAGCCGCGCAGAGGGGCTTGCTTTTCAAAGCGGCGCGGGCGTCCCCGTTAGGAGAAGAGAGCGATGCAGCATCATCCGCAGGAAGAAAAGGCCCAGGTGCCCACGTTCTACGGGCTGGGCATAGCGCCGGGGATCCTCGACGTCCTTGAAAAGATAAAGTTCAAGGCGCCGACGCCCATCCAGCACAAGGCCATCCCGTTGGTGCTCGAGGGCAAGGACGTCCTGGGGATCGCGCAGACGGGGACGGGCAAGACCCACGCCTTCGCCATTCCCATGGTCCAGCGGCTGGCGCGCGACGAGCGCACCATGGGGCTGGTCCTGGCGCCCGTGCGCGAGTTGGCGCTCCAGATCCACGAGGCCTTTATGCCGCTGGCCGGGGCGTTCCGCATGAACACCGCGTGCCTTATCGGCGGCGCGCCCATGGAGCCGCAGAACGAGGCGCTCGCGCAGAACCCGCGCATCGTGATCGCCACGCCCGGCCGCCTGCTCGATCATATGCGGCAGTGGCATATCGTCCTGAACGAAGTGGCCGTCCTCGTGCTCGACGAGGCGGACCGCATGCTGGATATGGGTTTCGCCCCGCAGATCGAGAAGATCCTGCACCATACGCGGCGGGAGCGCCAGACCATGCTCTTCTCCGCGACCATGCCCAAGGAGATCATGGCCATCGCCAACCGGCACATGAAATTGCCCGTCTCCGTCGAGGTCGCGCCGTCGGGCACGGCGGCCGAGAAGGTGACGCACGAGCTTTTTATCGTCAAGAAAGAGGCCAAGTTCCCGCTGCTCCTGAAGCTCTTGAAGAAGTATCGCGGGCCCGTCCTCCTTTTTTCGCGCACCAAGCACAACGCGCGCAAGGTCGCCCGCATGCTCATGGACAAGCGCTTTCCCGCCGCCCAGATCCACTCCGACCGCAACCTGAACCAGCGCCGGGCCGCCCTGGACGGATTCAAGTCCGGCCGCTACCAGATCCTCGTTGCCACGGACGTGGCGGCGCGCGGCATCGACGTGACGGGCATCGAGCTCGTCATCAACTTCGACGTGCCCGAGGACGCGGACACCTATGTCCACCGCATCGGACGCACGGGGCGCGCCGGCAAGAAGGGGCACGCCATTTCCTTTGCCACGCCCGACCAGAAACGCGATGTCCAGAACATCGAGAAGGTGATCCGCTTCACGCTGCCGGTCTCCATACACCCCGAGGTGCCCGCCGAGGAGTTCAGCAAGGCCGAGCACGCCCCCCGGTCCCGACGCGGCGGCGCGCCGTCGGGACACGGTCACCGGCGTTCCCGCGGTCCCCACGGTAGTCCCCGGCATCGCCGCTAGCGCGCCGGGTTTCCAAGAGATACCACGAAGCCCCTCTTCAACGAGAGGGGCTTTTCCTTTCCTTCTGGACAAAAAGGGGAACTAAGTCAATAATGGGAAGAAACAACCGATGGAACCCTCCTGCCGAGGGGTTAAAATAGAAAAATTGGGAGCATAAACGCCATAACAAAGGAGGCTCTATGGAGAAGCAGTGGACGTGCCAGGAGGATATTCTGTGCGGTATCAATGAACCCAAGGACCGCAAGAACCTGCAGGACCTGGAGAAGAAGCATATGCCCGTCGTGAACGCGCCGGCAAAGGTAAAGAAGGACGAACCCTTCGAGGTCCTGATAACGGTGGGTGCGGGTTTGGCGCATCCCAATGAGCCGGCCCACTTTATCGAATGGGTCGAGCTCTATTGCGGGAACACCTATCTGGGCCGGGCTTCGTATTCGGGCGGCGCGAGCTACCCGCACGCGGTTTTCAAGGTAAAGTTGAGCCATGCGCACGGGCCCCTCAAGGTATGGGACAAGTGCAATCTCCACGGCCTGTGGGAGACGACGAAGGAGATAACCGTCGAATGACGAAGCCGCCGTCCCGGCACAGAAAAGAGGGCAGAGCATGAAGTCCTATGAGACCGTTATCATCGGCGCGGGCATAGCCGGCTGCACGGCGGCCATCTATGCCGCCCGGAAGAGGATGAATTTTCTCCTCGTGGCGAAGGAGTTCGGCGGCCAGTTCTACGAGTCGGGCG
>JBLMXZ010000072.1:0-16898 GCA_050258015.1 Deltaproteobacteria bacterium | reverse complement strand
TTCGGCCTCTTCTTCGTTTTTTTGTTCACGCTCTTCCTGCTCCGGTTCGGTCCCTGGAAGAACGCGCCGTCGCGTCTGGACCTGTGGGCGCGCCGCGCCTTCGGCGGTTACGCCGCTTTCCTGCTCGTGCCCTTCCTGTGCGGAGGCATCATTCCCGATTACACGATACCGCATATTGGCTTGGCCACGCGGCATTACGTCGAACCCGCTGATTTCACGGCCCTGCGGCGCTACCTCTCCCGCGACGCCGGGGACGGCCGGGTCTTCGCGCTCCCGGGGCTGGGCAACTACCAGATCTGTTTTATGAGCGCTCCGGGCCGCTACTACACGGGATTCGATCCTCTCTTGACGAATACGGCCCGTTCCATCCTGCCCATGGATGCCGCCCAGTATTTTCTCTACGACACGCTCGACGCCCCCGCCTATCCGGATCTGCTGCGTCTTTACGGGGTCACGACCCTCGTCCTGAGGCCGGAGCTTATCCCCTGGTTCGGCTATGTCGGCGGCCATGACGGCGGAGTCCTCGACCGCGCCGCGGCCCGCGCGGGCCGGTCCGTCCGGGTGGGGCGCTTCCGCGTCGTCGAGCGGGACCCGCAGGCGTCGCTGCCCTTGCTCTATCCCGCCGCCGGAGGCACGCCGTGACGCAGCGCCTCGCCTTCTTTGCCTGCCGCCCGTATTCATTCGACGCGCGCGCCTTTGTCGAGGAGGCGCGGCGATTCTCTCCCCGAAGCCTCGTTGTCTTCTATGACTTCCGGCAATTTGCGCTCGGCCACGCGCCGGAGGATTTCGACAAAGGGCTCCTGCCGATGCCGTACCGCCGCACCGCATCCGCCTTCCTGAACAAGATGCTCCTGCCGCTTTTGTTCCTCATCGACATGGCGGCGCTGGCGCGGTTCCTCTGGAAGATCCTTCGGCGGTACCGGCCCGAGATCTGCTGGATCGAACATACCTATGCCGCCGTCTTCCTGTGCCTGTTCAAACGCCTGGGCCTGTGCCCGACCCTGGTGTATCTGCCCGGCGACTGGCTGGGCGGGCACAAGACGGGAAAATTGCTGAGCGACATCGCGAACAACGTCATCTACCCGCGCGCGGACGGCTTCGTCATGAAGCGGGCGGACCTGGTCCTCTTCGGCAACCCGATGTTCCGGACGAAGCGCCTGGAGTACTGGAAGAGGAACGTCCCCCGGAAGGACGGGGTCTACTCGCCGCTGCGGTTCCCCGCTTTTTCCGCGGCGCAGGCCGCGAACGGGGACCGGCACTCCCTTTGCTTCATCGGCGATGCCCGTCCCGACGCAGGCCTGGACCTGGTCCTGCGCGCGCTGGAGACCTTAAGCCGGCAAGGGCCTTTTCGCGTCAAAATGATCGGGCCGCGCGGCGAAGGCTGGCCCGCGTTCTCGCGGATGATAGCCGCCTCCGGGGTCGCGGACCGGGTCGACATCCTGGGATACCTGCCGGAGGAAGAGCTCGCGGAGGCGGTACAGGATTGCTTTTGCGGCCTCAATGTCCTGACGAGCGACGCGAGTTACTCCAGCTGCGTCATTCCTGGAAAACAGCTCAACTACCTGCGTTTTCTTCTGCCCATTATCGCGACGCGGGGGGCGGGCACGCTGGTGCCCGACATCGAGACCGCGAAGCTCGGCCGCATCATACCGGCCGACGCGACCCGCCTCGAAGAGGCGGTCCTGGACATCCACCGGCACCAGGCGGCCTACAGAAAAAACATGCTGGACTATATACGAAGATTGCAACCGTTGAGCATCGAGGAGTTGCTGCGCCATGGCGCGATATCCCGTTAGGATCCTGTCGGCCCTGTGCCTTATCCTGTGTCTCGCCGCCCCGGCCCATGCCGAGGTCATCGTCGTCGGCGGGGACCGGGGATCCTGGGACGACGTCCTCTTCATGGACCTGCTTCGCGGCACCCCGGTCGTCCTTTTCGAGGACTTCGGCGCCGCGGGCGCGACCGATGATACGCTGACGGCCGTGCTGCAGCAGGCATCCACTTTCGTCCTCATCGACGGAGGCATGGCGGACCTGCCCATCCTGTGGTCCGGGCGCTTTGCTCTCGATCCGAAGGGAGGCTCCTTCGAGATCCGGCAACCCGGCACCTACGATATCGTTTATCAGGAAGGTCCGAAAAAAGACGACGCCTATCTGATCATCGAGCGATCCGGAAAAGAGATCGCCAACACGGAAAGAACGCAACATCCCGAGAAGAGCCCCCGCCGCTTCACGGGCCGGCAGAGTGTCCTGCTGGACAGGGGCCTGTATTTTGCCGAGTGCCGCGTCCCCCCGGGGAGCTCTTTTGTCCTGGTCAACACCCGGGAACGGTCCCGCTACGAGCGCATCGTGGCCGAACGGATGAAAAAACCCTTGAGCCTGGGCTTTGTCTTTCACGGGTCCTCGGCCGATCTCATCCTCCCGAAGCAGGCGCGGGACCGCAACTACAGGCTTACGGTGGTTCTAAAAAAAGAACAAGAGGACCCATCCCCGTCCATTTCCGGCAGCCGACGCGAGGTCCTGCCGGGAACGGACACGGGTTCGGTTATAGTGGACAACCTCTCCTGGACGCCGCGTTTCGAGCCGAAGACCGATAAGGGACGCAAGCGGGCTTCGCGCGAGATAACCCTCGCGGCCGGCCGGCATCACATCGCATTAACGGGCGACCTGAAAGACAGGGCCGAAAAGATCGTCCTCGCGCCTGTTCGCCGGGAACGGGAGGGACCGGAGAACAAGACAACGACGGATCTTCTCTTCCGACGGCTGAACCCCTCGAAATTCCTGCTGCGCTTCACCTGCCGGGAGCCGTTCTGGCTCGTCTTCAACGAAGGGTTCAGCACGGGATGGGGGCTCTACAGAAAGGCATCCGGAGACACAGACGTTCTTGAGGCGCAGGGCGGGACGCCCGTCACGGCCTACCTCGCCGGCCGCGTCCGCCGGGCCGCCGCTGCCAGCCGTCACTCCTGGCGCGATGCCTTCTACCTGAGAGAGCGGCCGCTTTCCATCCCGCATTTTCGCGTGAACGGCTATGCGAACGGATGGTGGGTGGACCCCGCCCAAAGCGGTCTCGGCACGGAAAGGGAATTGGTCCTGTTCTTCCATCCCCAGGCCCTGATAGAATGCGGAAACCTGATCGCGGCGGCCGGCCTTATCGCCGCCGCGCTTTACGGACTCTTCCTACTTATCCTTCGATATGGGCGTTCCAAGAAAGCTTAAGATCGAGCTGGGGGTCCTCGCCGCCTATTTTGGGCTGACGGTCGCGGTGACGTACCCTTTGATCCTCAAGCTCGGTACGGGGATCTACGGCAGATTCTTCGACACGGACCTGCGCGGATCGATGTGGTCGATCTGGTGGCTGCGCTACGCCCGCGCGCACCACATGGATTACTTCACGTGCCCCCTGATCGCCGCGCCCTTCGGCACGAGCTTCCACGGGATGCCGCTGTTCTCCATCCTCTACGCGTTCGGCCGGGCCTCGCTTTCGGTGATGACGCCGGAGGTCTATATGAACGTCTACACCATCCTCTTCTTGACGCTCAGCGGTTACGGCGCATGGCTCATCGCGCGGCGGGAAGTCGGCGACCCCTATGCCTCTTTCACGGCGGGCGTCATCTTCGCCTTTTCGCCGTACCATCTTAATAAATTGTGGGAGTTCGGGTTCATTTACCTGGGCGTCTGGCTCACGCTGTATACAGCCGCCCTGCTGGCGCTGCGGGACAAGCCGTGCCTGGCCAGGACCCTGCTCGCCGCCGCGGCCTTCTCCCTGGTCCTTTCCTTCAACGCCTACTACGCTCTTTTCGGGGCCGTTCTAACGGCGGCGCTCTGCGTCGCCTGGGTCGTTGCGGCGCTGCAGGAAGGCCGCGGCTTTTCCGCGCAGGGCCGATTCCTTTTATGCGTCTGCGCCGTCTTTGCCGGCGCCTGCCTCATCAATGCCCCGTCCCTCGGCAGCATCTTTTCCCGATTCTTAAAACACAGCGCCGCGCCGTCGGACGCGGACGCCATGTTCATCCGTCCGATAAAATATCTCTTCACGCAATCGGCGCGCCCCTTGAGCTACCTTTTGCCCGCGTCCACCCATCCGGTCTTTGGCGCGTTCACGCGCCGGTTCTTCGGGACATGGTGGTACGGCCGCGGCCCCATCGAACAGACCCTCTACCTCGGCTGGATCCCGCTTTTCTTCGCCTGGCGAGGACGGCGTCAGCAAACGTCCCTGCCCCCGGAAGAGAGACGCCGGAATAACGCCTGGCTCGGGGCGGCCTGGACCGCGTTCTTTTTCTCCCTGCCGCCCTACCTGAACCTCGGCCTCTTCAAGGTGCCCATGCCCTCGGGCCTGGTCTACCGTGTCCTGCCCATGTTCCGCGCCTACGCGCGCTTCGGCATCATCGTCATCCTGTGCGTGAGCGTTCTTGCGGCCTTCGGGCTCAGGGCCGCGCTCGGACGCCTCAGGACCAAAAAGGCAAAATTGTTCTTTACATCGGCCGTATTATTGGGGATTATGTTTGAGTTTACGAATGTGCCGCCTTTCCGGGTGACCGACATCACCGGCGTCCCGGCGGTCTACGCCTGGCTCAAGGAACAGCCGGCGGCAACGCTCGTGGCCGAGTACCCGATGACGCGCGGCGGGGGCGGGGAAGCCTTCACGAACCAGAATTATCTTTTTTATCAGACAAAGCACGGGCGGCGCCTTGTCAATGGGGCGGCCCCGGGCACGCCGGCGGGGCGCGTCAAGGAAAAGATCCTCATCGTGGATGACCCGCGCACGCCGGCCGTCCTGGCGGCCCTGGGAACGCGCTATGTGCTCCTGCACCGGGACACCTATGAAAGGAACGGCTCCGCGGAAACGGTGGCCGTGGCGGGTCAGATTCCCGACCTGACGCGCGTCCCGGGCTACGCGTTCATCCGCCGGATCGACGACGTGGACATCTATGGCGTGACCGCCGCGGCCGCGCCGTGGACCGAGGTCCTCGGCCCTCTCGCAACCTCCGAGGTTCCATGAAACGCAAACTCCTGAGGATCGCGGTCGCCCTGGCAGGCGCCTATTTCCTGACGGCATGTGCCGTTGAATCTTTTCTGCATACCCCGAAGCGCGCGCTTGCCGTTGTCCGGGCGCGCGATCTGGCGCCGGGCAACGATAGGACGCTGACCTACCGCATCTATCTCGGCTCACTGATCCCCTTTGGGACGATCACGATCACCCGGACACGCCGGGACGGGGCGCCGGCCTACGCCATTGAGGCGCTCTCCCGGGGAAGCGTGGCGCACGCTTTTATCGATGCGCGCGCCGCCTTCGCGTCCCTCTTCGACGCCGCCACCGGCATGCCGCAACGCTATGTCGAGACGACCCGCGTCAACGGAAAGACCAAATCCAAATCCATCATCTTCGACAGACAGACCCTGACGGCAGCCTCAGGGGAACGCAGGATCAAGATCACGCCGCAGACCTACGATCCGGTGGGGGGTTTTATGGCGGTCCTCGAAAGACCTTTTACGGACAACCGCACCGAAACGGTCGAGATGCTCTCCAAAAGGGACATCTACGTCCTTAAGGCGCACAAAAAGGCGCGGACGGACGGCGCTCTCAAGGTCGGCATCGACGTCCATCGCGCGGACGCGACATCGAATCACGGCGCGACCTTCGACGTCTGGCTGACCCGGGAACAGCCGCGCGTGCCTCTCCTTTTCAGGAGCTGGACGCCGGCGGGCTTTGTCACCGTCATCTTGACGGATATCCGTCCCGCCGATAAAGAGGAGGCAGGGTCATGAAGGTTCCCTTCCTGGACCTGGGCGCCGCCCATCGGGAAATCAAGGCAGGGGTCCGGCGGCGCCTCCAGAGGCTCTTCAGGGACAACGATTACATCCTGGGCAGGGATGTCCGCGACTTTGAATCCGCCTTTTCGCGGTTCACCGGCGCCCGGTTCACGGTGGGGGTCAATTCAGGCACGGACGCGCTCTTCCTGGCCCTCAGGGCATTCGGCATCGGCCCCGGGGACGAGGTCATCGTGCCCGTCTATACCTATATCGCCTCCGCGTATGCCGTGACCTACACCGGCGCCACGCCCGTCTTTGTCGACATCGACCCGGAAACCTACAACATCGACGCCGATAAGCTCCGCGGGGCCGTCACGCGCCGCACCAGGGCCGTCATGCCCGTCCACCTGTACGGACAGTGCGCCGATATGCCGGCCATCCGCCGCCTGGCCAAAGAGCGCCGCTTGGTCGTCCTCGAGGACGCGGCCCAGGCCCACGGCGCCTGCCTAAAAGGACGCCGGGCCGGCACATGGGGCGACGCCGCGGCCTTCAGCTTCTATCCGACAAAGAACCTGGGCGGGGTGGGGGACGGCGGCGCCGTGACGACATCCGACCGCAGCCTCGCCGCACGTGTGCTCAAGATGCGCGACTACGGCCGGATCGCCCGCTACGAACACGATGAAATAGGTTACAACTCCCGGCTCGACACCCTGCAGGCCGTCTTCCTGACGGAAAAGCTGGGGCGGCTCGACCGCTGGAACGCGGCCCGGCGCCGCGTCGCCGCGCTGTACAGGCGTCTGCTCGAAGGGACGGCCGACGTGGTGCTGCCCCGGGAGATGCCCGGCGCCACCCATGTCTACCACATTTTCGCCGTGCGCGTGCCCCGGCGCGACCTTGTCCTCGAGGGCCTTAAGCGCGCGGGCATCGGCGCGGCCGTCCATTATCCCGTGCCCCTGCACCTGCAAAAGGTTTACAGGTCCCTGGGCCACAAACGCGGCGCCTTCCCCGAGGCGGAAAAGGCCGCGTCGCAGATCCTGTGCCTGCCCATCCATCCGCATATGACACCGGCGCAGGTCCATTGCGTCGTGCGCGCGCTCAAAAAACTGCTGGCGTCCAACACGGGCCGAGACGCGTCCGTTGGACCCTTTTAAAAAGGGAGTAAAACGATGAGTAAAGTTCCCCTGAGTGTCGTCATCCTTACGAAGAACGAGCAGGACAACATCGCCGCGTGCATCGCCTCCGTTCGGGACTGGGCGGACGAGGTCCTCGTCGTCGACGATTTCAGCACGGACGACACGGTCCGCATCGCCCAGGAGGCCGCGGACAAGGTCCTCATCAGAAAGATGGAGGTCGAAGGGACGCACCGCAACTGGGCCTATGCCCAGGCAAAGAACCTCTGGGTCCTGAGCCTGGATGCGGACGAAAAGGTCACGCCCGAATTGCGCGTGGAGATCGATGCGGCGCTGGCCGACACACCCCACGCCTGCTTTTCGGTGCCGTTGCGCAACTTCATCGGCGATTACTGGGTCCGCTACGGCGGATGGTATCCGGCGGGCAAGGTCCGGCTCTTGCGCAAGGATAAGTTCAAGTACGAGGAGGTAGGCGTGCACCCGCGGGCCGAGGTCCAGGGCAGCTGCGGCCACCTGACAAAGGACATCATCCACAAAGGCTACCCCGACTTCGAGCATTTTTTGGCGAGCCTCAACCGCCAGACGACCCTCGAGGCCCGCAAGTGGATCGTGACCGGCCGCCGGATGGGCGGCGGACGCATCACCTGGCGCGCCATCGACCGCTTCTTCCGGCGTTTCGTGGGAAAAAGAGGGTGGAAGGACGGGTTTATCGGGTTCATGGTCGCCTTTTTCGACACCCTCTACCAGATCATGAGCTACGCCAAGTACCGCCAGATGCTCCTTGAAAAGAAAAAAGAGGCTTCGGCATGAAGATCCTGGGCTTAGCCGCGCCTTTCGGCCACGACGCCTCGGCCGCCCTGCTCGTCGACGGCAGGATCGCGGCGGCGGCGGAAGAGGAGCGCTTCACGCGCACCAAGCATGCCAGGGACCAAAGGCCTGTCCACGCCGTGCGCTATTGTCTGGATGCCGCGGGCCTGAAACCGCAGGACATCGACCTCGTCGCTTATCCCTGGTCCCTCGACGCGCTGCGCGCGGGCCGCTGGGCGTATTTCGCGCGCAACGCCTGGGCCAACCCCTCGCGCACCTACAAAAAGTGCTTCCGCAATGCCAAGGAATGGCGGGGCCAGCAGGATTTCGTGCGCCGCACCCTTCAGGAGACGGGGTTCGCGGACGCGGCCTTCCGGGAGGTGCGCTGGGTCGAACACCACCTCGCGCACGCGGCCTCCTCGTTCTACTTTTCGGGCGCGCGCGCGGCGGCCGTGCTCTCCGTTGACGGCGGCGGCGAGATCACCTCGACCCTCGTCGCGCGGGCGGCGCGGGAAGGCCGGATCGAAAAGATCAAGGAGATCGTGGCCCCGGACTCCCTGGGGAATTTCTACGCCACGATGACGGATTACCTCGGATTCGAAAGGGAGGACGGCGAGTACAAGGTGATGGGCATGGCGCCGTTCGGCGACCCTTCCCGCGTGAACCTCGACCACATCATTCGCTGGCAGGAAGGCAAACGCTCCTATCGCGTCAACGACGATTACGTATGGGTCAAGCGGGCGCTGCGTTTCCGGATGGACAAGGTCTACTCCAAAAAGATGGTGGCGGAGTTCGGCCCCGAGCGCACGGGCGACGGCCTCAGCGAACCCTATATCCACATCGCCGCCGCCACGCAGAAAAAACTGGAAGACCTGACCCTGCGCCTGCTGGAAACCTACCTGGCGGACGAGCTGCGGCGCCACGGCAATCTCGCCTTTTCCGGCGGCTGCGCCCTCAACGTCTCGCTGAACCGGCGCCTCATCGAACACCCGCTCGTGCGGCGCCTGTGGGTGCAGCCCGCGGCGCACGACTCCGGCGGTTCGCTGGGCGCGGCCGCGTATGCGGCGGCGCAGGCCGGCGACACGATCGAAGAGATGCGGCACGTCTATTACGGCCCCTCCTACGGCGACGCTGAGATCGAGGCCGCGATCCGGCAGGCGGGCCTGACCGCGCGGCGTCCGTCGGACATCTGCGAGGCGGCGGCCCAGCTCCTGAAGGACGACACGGTCGTCGGATGGTTCCAGGGCCGGATGGAGTGGGGGCCGCGGGCGCTGGGCAATCGCAGCATCCTGGGCAATCCCACGATACGCGGGACCAACGACCGCATCAACGCCATCATCAAGTTCCGCGAAAAGTGGCGCCCCTTCTGCCCGTCGATCCTCGAAGAGCACGGCGCGGACATCCTCGGGTCGGACCATCCGTCCCCCTTCATGACGTTCTCCTTCGAGGTCGCGCCGCACTGGAAAGACCGCATCCCGGAGGCGGTGCACGTGGACGGCACGTGCCGCCCCCAACTCGTCAGCAAGGAGACCAACCCGCGGTTCCACCGCCTTATCGACCTCTTCCGGCAGAAGACCGGCATCCCCCTGGTCATCAACACGTCGCTCAACCGGCGCGGGGAACCTATGGTCTGCTCGCCGCAGGACGCCCTGCTTATGTTCAAGGAAAGCGGCCTCACGCACCTTGTCCTGGGAGACTTTTTGATCGCCAAATGAAGACCGCCGTCCCGCGTCCGGCCGCCGACAGGCGGCAAGAGGAATACTTCAACAGCCGGGCCCACGGCTATCTCGACTTCAAGCCCGGTGACGTCTACGCGCAGAAGATGGTCGAGCGCGTCATCGCCTTTGCCGGCCTCGCACCGGGGGCGCGCCTTCTCGAGATCGGCGCCGGGGCCGGCCGGTTCTCCCTGCTCTTCTGCCAGCGCGGCTTCCGCATGACATGTCTGGACATCTCCCGGCAGCAGCTGACGAAGCTCGAAGAAGGGGCGCGCCGCTGCGGGATCGCCGCGGAAAACCTGACGGTCGCCTGCCGTTCCCTGGACGATTTTCTGGACAACGACACCCAGGTCTACGACGCGGTCATCGGTTATTTCATCCTCCACCACCTGGAGGTCGCGCGCCTCGGCTCCTATCTGAGGCGCCTGCGGCCGAGGCTGCGCCCCGGCGGCCTGATCTGCTTCCTGGAGCCCAACCGCTACTGCCCCTTGTATCCCGTCCAGATCCTCTGGCGCAAGGACCTGAGTTTCCCGCAGGAAAAGAACATGTATCTCCTTTCGCAGCGCCTCCTGGGCCGGGAGGCCCGGGCGGCCGGCTACGGCGACCTGCGGTTCAAGAAATGCGGCCTGTTCCCGCCCCTGTGCCTCAACGCCTGGCCGCGCCTGCTCGACGCGGAAGCCGTGATCGAAAGGATCCCGCCCCTCAAACCCGTCCTGCCGTTCCTGATGATGAGCGCCCGGCGATGAACGAAAAACGCGCCCCCGAGGTCTCGGTCGTGATCCCGCTCTACAACGAAGAACGCCGCCTGGCCGGCAACTACGAAAAGATAACCGCCTATCTCGCCGCGAAACATCCGGCCTGCGAGATCATCCTCGTCGACGACAAGAGCACGGACAGGACGATCGCCGTGGCCCGCGGCCTCATGCGCCGTCATGGCGAAGAGAGACTCCTCGCCCTGGGATGCCATCTCGGCAAGGGGGGAGCCGTGCGGGAAGGCATGCTGCGGGCGCGCGGCGCGTATATCGTCTTTATGGACGCGGACCTGTCCACGCCCATCGAGGAGCTCGCGAAATTCGAGCCGCTCATGCGTTCGGGCGCGGACGTCATGATCGGATCGCGCAAAAAAGAGGGGGCCCGCATCATGCGCCGGCAGCCGCGGCTGCGCGAGTTCCTGGGCAAGATGTTCACGCGGCTCGGCAACGCCCTCGTGGCGCCCGGCATCTCGGACTTCACCTGCGGTTTCAAGGGCTTTTCCGCCCGCGCCGCGCGAAAGATCTTTTCGCACCAGAGGATAACGGACTGGAGCTTCGACGCCGAGATACTTTTTCTCGCGCAGAGGTTCCGTTATCCCATCCACGAAATCCCTGTCCTCTGGAGGAACGAACGCGGTTCCAAGGTGCGGGTCCTGCGCGACGTCTGCGTCTCCCTCTTGGGCCTGCTGCGCATCAAGACCTACGACTTCCTCGGGGCATACAGGACCCCGCTTAAGGGCGGGGCAAGCCGGGAGATCACGCTCTATGACGGGTTATAAGGATAAGGCCCTGGCGTTCCTGCGGCACAGGCGCTCTTCCCTGGAGCTCGCGTGCGTTCTCGCCATCGCGGTCTATCTGTCCTGTTTCGGGCCGGCGCTCCTCGAGGTGCGCAGCGACCACATGGTCGGCTACGCCGACATGGTGGAATACCTGCAGTCCTTCGACAGCGTCCTGGCCGGCCATATCCCTTACCGCGACTTTTACTGGGCCTACGGGCCGCTGTTCCTCTTCGTCCAGCTGCCGTGTTATCTGCTCTTCGGCGCCAACCACAACGCGCTGTTCGTCTGCCTCTACTCCTACCTGCCTTTCCTGACGGTCGTTCTCGCGTATCTGTGGGCGCGCCTGATGTTCCCCAACACCCTGGCGCGGCTGCTCTTCGTGGGGCTGTGCGTCACCCAGGGAACGGCGGGGACGTATCCGGCCCTGCGGCACCTGGCGGCGGAGATAGCCCTCGCTTATTTTATCGTGGGCCTGCGGTCCGCGCAGGAGACGAAGTCCTGGTTCTGGCCCGGATTCCTGACCGGCATCGCCCTGTTGACGGGCCTGGAGTACGGGCTTGCCGCGGGTTTTGTCATCCTCCTCGGCCTGGCGGCGCTGCGGGTCCTCAAGCACGCTTCGGCGTGGATACGCCGCTGCGGTTCCTATATCGCCGGCGCGCTGTGCGTGCTTGCGCCCTTTTGCGTCGCGCTGGCCGTCGCGGGCGCCCTCGTTCCTTATCTTCGGTTCACCTTCGATTACTTCACGCACTTCGTCAGCCCGGCGAGCGGCGACTTCATCCCGCCCCTGCCCGTCGCTCTCCTGACGGGCGGCGGCAACGTCTTCGCGAACCTGTGGCATTTCGCCGTATCGAAGGACCTGCGGTTCTACGTGCCGCTCGCCACCTACGCCGGCGGCCTGCTGTATTTTCTGGGAACGCTGCGCCGGCCGCAGGCGTCCCGGCGGGGCATCGAGATGCTGCTGCTCGCGGCCTACGGCATCCTCGTCTACATGCGCATGCTCAGCGGGCCCGCCTACTGCTATCTGGTCTACGGCCTGGTGCCGTCCTTCACCCTCGGGCTCTTCTTCCTGGCCTTCCTTATCGGCAAAGCCCGGGACCTCGGACGCCGGAAACGCTATTTTCCCGCCGCGTTCCTGGCCCTGACGATCCTCTTTGCCTTTGCCTGGTTCATCGCGACGGTCGATTATCCGGGGATACTCGCGTTCGGAAAGAACCTCAACGTCGCGCAGCGGTGGAAGCAATATACCCGGGACAAGGTCTTCGACAAACGGGTAGGGTATTTCATCTCGCCCCGGGCCCATGCCGGGCTGACACAGGCGACGCAAGCCCTTGAGAAACGCCTGCAGCCGGGCGACACCCTCTTCGTTTATCCCTGGGGACCGTATAATCACCTGCTGCACGTGGCGTCTCCCGCCCGGATCCGCACCATCTACGATCTCGCCGGTCCGGTGTATCATGCCGAGACGATCCGGCTGCTCGAGGAACACGCGCCGGCGTATCTCGCCCTCAATGTCTCGGGCAACAATTCGGGGGCCGTGACGATGGGAGGGATGCGCGGGGACGTCTTCGACTGCGCGACGTGGGGGACGTCCGACAGCCCCAGCTTCGCCGGCAAGGGCGACCCGCTGCAGGTCTATATCCTGGAACACTACGCCCTGGACGAACTCCTGGATTACGCGGCCATCCTGAAGCGCCGTCCCGAAAGAAAACCGTTCGTCCGCGACTTCACCCTCGTCTGGAGATGGGCGCCCGGCGGGGACAATGCCGCCGTCTCGGCCACCGGACTGCAGCCGATAAGCGAAGACCGCCTGTTCTCGGTACGAGGACGCCGCGCCGAGGTCGTCTACACGCTGCCCAGGTCTGTGGCGTGCTCGCACGCGGAGATCGTCGTGCGCGTCAAGAACGCCGGCCTGAGGCGGCTGGTCTCCAAGAGCCGCCTGCGCGCCTACCTCAGGAACGGCGACGCGCAGATGAGCGAGAATATCGCCATCATCGACCCCATGACGGCCAACAAACCCCAGACCATATGGATGGGTTTCTCGGGCGGCCGAAGCCTGCCGGTCGACCGCCTGGCCCTCGTGCTCGAAACGCCCGCGCCGTATATGCTGCCGGCCAGGCTCGAGGTCCTCGACATGAAACTCCTGCTGGAAGAACGGCCGCACACGGGGGGCGGTCCGCCGGCCGTCGCGGTGGCGCCGGCGGCGCCCGCCGAGGAGGATTTCGCCGTCCGTCCGGCCACCGCCGAAGACGTCCTTATCGCGGGGACCTTCAAGACCCTGGCCCGGACGTTCATCGCCTTCCTCAATCTGGAAACGCTGCGGCAGCGGCAGACCAAAAAACTGTCGCGCATGTCCGATGAGAAGTTCCGCGGCAAGTTCGGGAAGATCTATCTCTACCTCAAGCACATGCCGGATTACGTCAAGCTGCGCTACGGCATCGCGCCGGACTTCAGCCGCGAACAGGCGCTCAAGAACCTGGCGGTGATCACCAAGGAAGACATGTACGACATCGTCGACGCGATCCCCGATTCCGTGATCGCGGACAGCTTCCAGAGACTCCTGCGGCGCGAAGGCAGAGAGACGCAGGATAAAGACGGTCTCGTGAAGAACATCAACCGCGTCTGGTCGGGCATGCAGGAAAAGGCCATGAAGGAGGATAGATGAAGAGCCGCCGTTCCTGGAAGCAGAGCAGCACGTGGCAGATCCTCTTCGGCGAGACCATCGTGCCCCGCTGCGTGCCGTTGACATACAGAGTCTATCTTTTGGCCAAAAAGCTGCAGCGCAGCCTTTCCAAAAGACGATCGGGCCGGGCGGGGACGGCCGCCGGGACCGGGGAGCAGGAGGGGGAGGTCTTCATGAAGGCGTCCCGCCTGGGGCCGCAGACGCACCCCTTCATCAACAAGACCGTCTCGTTCCTCGACGCGGACCTCGGCCGGCCGGAGGTGGCCGCGGCCGTTCGGGACCTGCAGGCGCTGAAGGCCGCGCTCGCTCAAAAAGGCCTGCGCACCACCTCGGCGGCGGGGAGCTTCAAAGAAAAGGACTTCGTCCCTTTAAAGGAAAAGAACAAGCTCTGGGAGAATGCCTGGGTCCTGGCGCACGCGGCGCCGCAGGCCGGCGAGAGCGTGCTCGATATCGGCGGGGCCTCCACGCTCTTCTCGTTCTGCCTCGCGCAGAAAGGCGCGCGCGTGTCGGTGGTGGACAATGACTGGGGACTGCACGGCCTCATCTATAATGCGCGCCACGTGGCGCGGCGCATGGGCTGGCCCATGAAAGTCCTCAACCGCGACCTGAACGAACCCCTGCCCTTTAAGGACGCGGCCTTCGACAAGGCCTACTGCGTCTGTGTCCTGGAACACCTGCCGCCCCAGGTCCGGCGCAGCACCATGGCCGAGATCGGGCGCGTGCTTAAACCAAAGGGCCTGTGCGCGTTGACCGTCGATTTTGACGCCGGCCGCAGGGACGCGGGCTGCGACAAAGGCCTGCGCTTCGGCTTTCCGCAACAGCTGCGGCGCGATGTCCTCGATCCTTCCGGCCTCACCCTCATGGGAAACCAGACCCTGACCGACGATTGCCCCGAGTCCTTCTTCCTGGGCGCCGTCTTCCTCAAGAAAGAATAACGCCTCCCACGGCCCGGCGTTCCCTTCTTAAACGATGCTGCGGCGGATCATTTCGGCGAGCACGTCTTGCGGGGAGAGGTCGTTCAGGCAGGCGATACGGGCGCAGGCCTTGTTGTAGCGGAAACCCTTATAGCAGGGCTGGCACTCCAGCCTCTTCGATATCTCCAACGCGTCCTTGCGCCGCGGAAAAGGACCGTAGACCAGCGGGTCGGCGGGACCGTAGAAAGCCACGAGAGGGATGTCCTGCGTCGCCGCCAGGTGGACGAGACCTCCGTCGTTGCCGATAAAGATCCGCGCCCCCTTGCAGATCGCCACGGCCTGCATAATGCCCGTGCGGCCGCACAGGTTGGCCACGGGACCATCCAGGGACATCTCCAGCATCGCCCCAATGGCGCTTTCGTGCTCTGCGCCCAGGACAACGACCCCGTCAAAAAACCCCCGGTCCCGCAGCAAACGCAACAGCTCGGCAAAAGAGGCCACGGGCCAGTGCTTATAGCGCGCGTCCAGGCCCCACGTCACCCCGCCGCCCGGCGCGACCACGGCATAGCGGCCGCCGATACCGGCGGGCTTGAGCAGGTCCACGGCGACGGCGGCCGATAGCTCCTGCGAAACCGGCAGGCGGGGCCTTAGGTCCTCGAGACGACAATCCAGCAGGCCGGCCAGTTCCGCGAAGAACTCGATCATGTGCTTGCCCTGGAAACCCTCCAGGGGAAGGTTGAGGGGGCGGTTCAGGAACCGGTTGCGCCTCTTGTAATTGAACCCGGCCCGAACGGGGATACCCAGAAGGTATTTCGCCCAGAAACCATACTCGGGCTGCATGGACAGGTCCACGAAGATCGAATACCGCCTGCGCCGCAGCGCTTTGAAAAGACGCAATTTATCCCGCAGGGCGAACCAGCGGCCCCGCGCCTTCCACAGGTCCTTATCGATGACATAGATGTCGTCGATAAGCCCGCTGTTCTCCAGGATCTCGCGCGTGCGGTGCCCCAGGATGACGTCCAGGCGCTCGACCTCCTTGCACGCCCGCAAGGCCTTCAAAAAAGGCAGCATGAAAACGGCATCACCGAGTCCGTAGGGCTGTGTGACGAGGATGCGCTCGCGCATATCAGGTCTTGACGGGGCTTAGGACGAAAATAAGATGTTCGGCGGGCATCAGGTACGTCCAGAAACGTTCATAGGCCAGCGGGCACCTGTTCCAGAGGCGGTGGAAGAAATACCGCCGGAAGGCACGATGGAACGTCAGCCGCCTTTCCAGGAGATCGAAAGAAAAATCGACGAGGAGCCAGTTCTTCCGGTGTCCCAGGAAATACGGATCGAGCGCGAAATAAGAGAAACGCATCTTGTGTTCCGGATCGTTCGCCATCCAGGAAGAGAAGTGCGGGACCTCGATGGTGATGCGCCCGCCCGGCCGGCAGATACGGTGCAGCTCCCGGAGCGCCGGCGTCAGACCGGAGAGGTGCTCGATGACATGGTGGCACACGATCTCGCCGAACCGGCCGTCCTCGAAAGGCCACGGGAAAACATCGAGATCGTGGACGACATCGGGCTTGTGCCGGGTCGACACGTCCAGCGTGACGGCGTCCGGATGGCCTTTTCCGGCGGCTCCAAGCACCAGCTTATCCTTGGTCATGATACCGATATTATAACCGCGCGGGAACGGCGGCGCAAGGGCCGCAAAGCGCCGTTTTTTTCTTGCTAAATCCTGCCCCCGCATATATGATAGAGGGGACATGAGAAAAACACGCGTCGTCTTCCTGGACCGCGACGGTGTCATCAACCGGTTCCCGGGCCGCAAAAAGTACGTCACCAGCCTGAAACGCTTCAAGCTCCTGGCCGGCTCCCGCGAAGCCGTCGCGCTCCTGACGGCCCGCGGCTACCGGCTCTTCGTCATTTCCAACCAGGCAGGCGTGGCCAAAGGCCTCTATTCCCGCCGGGAGCTCGGACGCATGACCCGCTATATGCTCGGGGAGGTCCGCAAGGCGGGAGGCAGGATCCGGCGCGTCCTGTATTGCCTGCACCCTTCGGACGCCGGCTGCGCCTGCCGCAAGCCCCGCACGGGCAACCTTAAGACCGCCACGCGCGGCCTGCGCCTCGATAAAAAAAACAGCTATTTCATCGGCGACAGCGTCATGGACGTCAAGGCCGGCAAGGCCTTCGGCGTCAAGACGGTGATGGTCTTGACCGGCCGGGAGAAGGCCGCGGACGCTTCCGGGTGGGAAGCGCAGCCCGACTTCGTTGCGCCCAACCTCTGGGCCGCAGCCAGGAACATCGTCGCCGGCCGCTATGACCGGGCGTAATCAAAATCTTGGTCTTGCTTACGAGCTTAGGAGCTCAGGAGCCAAAAGCTCCGGTTTG
>JBLMXZ010000071.1:0-5793 GCA_050258015.1 Deltaproteobacteria bacterium | reverse complement strand
GAAACAGCAAGGGCTCTTAGCTCGTGGTTCTTGGCTCGTAAAACCAAAAGCAAAGACCCCGCAGTTTCGTTTTTGAGAGCCAAGAGTAAAGAGCCAAGAACCAACAGGCCATCTGCCGTCTTTATTTATTACCATGAAAGTCACCTATAACTGGCTAAAGGAATTTCTGGACCTTAAGGCGGCTCCTCAGGAGTTGGCCGAGAAGCTGACCATGACGGGCCTGAGCGTCGCCGCTCTGGAGCGCGCGGGCGACGACTGGGTCTACGATATCGAGGTCACCTCCAACAGGCCGGACTGGCTGAGCGTCGTCGGCATCGCGCACGAGGTCGCGGCCGCGACCGGGGCGCGGTTCAAAAGACAAGTCCCTGGTCCGCAGCCCGTGGCCCACGGCATGAAAGGAGAAAAAACGGCGGCAGGCGGCGGTCCGCAGTTCACCATCAGCATCGAGGACCCGCAAGGGTGCGGGTTGTATTGCGGCAATCTTATCGCCGGCGTGCGCGTCGGGCCGTCGCCGGCATGGCTGGCGCAGCGTCTGGCGGCCGTGGGCGTGCGCAGCGTCAACAATGTCGTCGATATAACGAATTTTATCCTTTTGCAGTACGGTCAGCCGCTGCACGCCTTTGATTTCGACAGGCTGGCGGGTCTGGCGATCGTCGTGCGGCGCGCGCGCCGCGGCGAGGAGATCGCGCTGATCGACGGTTCGCAAAAAAAACTGACGCCGGAAGTCCTTCTTATCTGCGACGCCGACCGTCCGGTCGCGGCCGCGGGCATCATGGGCGGCAGCGCGACCGAGGTGACCGGCGCGACACGCCGGGTCCTGCTCGAGAGCGCCTGTTTCGACCCGGTCGTCGTGCGCCGCGGTACCCGCGTCCTCGGCGTGGCTTCGGACTCTTCGTATCGTTTCGAGCGCGGGGTGGACGTCGCGACGGTGACGGCGGCCCGTGACGCGGCGACGCGCATGATCGTCGCTCTCTGCGGCGGCGCGCTGCTTGCCGCGCGGACCGCCGGCTCCCAAAAGCCCGCCCCTTGCAGGAAGATAACGGTGTCGCTCGCCGAAGCGGGGTCCATCCTTTCCCTTCCCATCGGCGCCACCGAGGCGACGGGGATCTTCCGCCGGCTGGGTTTCGCCGTCCGCCGCATGAGAAAAGGACAGCTCGCGGTTACCGTCCCGGCGCTGCGGCGGGATGTTCAGATCAAAGAAGACCTCATCGAGGAGCTGGCGCGTATCCGGGGCTATGACGCGATACCGCTGACGGACGCCGCCATCAAGCCTTTCGTCTACGAACCTCCGGCGATCGACGCCCTGGAGGCTTCGGTCCAGGATTATCTCGTCAGAAGCGGCCTGAAGGAGACGGTCACCTATAGCCTGGTCGGCGACGACGACTACCTGCGAACCTCCCTGGAGGTCCCGCCGGACGCGGCGCGCCTCGCCAACCCGCCGAGCCAGGATTACCGGGTCTTGCGGACCACGCTGATCCCGAGCCTGCTGAGCGTGGCGGCGCTCAACATCAGCCGGGGGAATACGGACTTGGAGCTTTTTGAGACGGCGCGCGTGTACGCCCCGAAGGGGGAGCTGCGGTGCGCGACGCTCCTGCTCGCCGGCAGCAGGCGGGCCACATGGGTGCGCCGTTCGCGGAGATACGAGTTTTTTGACGTCAAAGGTATCGTCGAGGGCCTGGCCGCTTTCCTGGGGATCGAGGGGGGCGCCTGGTTGCCGTCGACATCGCCCGTCTTCGCGCCGAAAGAGGCCGTTTTCTTCTCGGCGAGCGGGATCCTGATCGCCGAACTCGGCCGCGTGGAGGAGAAGGTGCTGCGGCAGTGGGGCATCAAGGGCAGAGAACCCGTCTTTGCGGCGGAATTCTATCTGGACAAGGTCCTGAGGGTGGCGCGTCCGCAGGCGCGGTTCCGGCCCTTCGAGACGCTGCCTTCGGTCCGCCGGGATGTCAGCCTCACGGCGGGGCCGCAGGCGCCCTTCGACCGCATACGGGAGCTCATTCTCCGGGAGGCGCGCGGATTCGTCCGGGAGGTCGCCCTGGCGGATACATATGAAGGTAAAGAGATCCCCGCGGACCGCACGGGGTTGACCCTGTGCGTCACCTACGCCGACCCCGGCCGCACCCTCACGGATGAAGAGGTCAACCGCGTCCACCAGGGGGTCCTGGACCGCCTGGTCGCGGACCTGGGCGTCGCGCTTCGTTAGGCCGTCGCCGTCCCGATCGCTCGCCGCCTACCCCCTTTCTTGAACCGCCCCCCCGGCTGTGCTATAATGAAAACGTAAAGAGAATCCCTGCGGTGCTCGCCGGCGATCGATGATTATTGAACCAACACTTGTCGAAGGGGAGCCCGGCTTCAGGCGCGCCTTTGGGCCGCCGAGAGGGCACCCACCTAACCGATGGGTTCAGACCACCTAGCCGACGGCATTGCGGGGATTTAATTTTGCCCTGCGGGAAAATAACGGGTGCGCCTTTGGGGATCTTCAGGCGCACCCGGTGCCCGGCATAAAGCGGAATACCCCGACGAGTATGTGGAAGTTCTCTTGGCGCGAAGCGCGGAGAGCCGCCGCATAGGCCACGAGTCGGGGTTAGTTGTCATGGCCCGCAAAAAGAACAGAGACAACAGTCCACAAGAGCTCTTTTCCCCCGCAGAGAAGCCGCCGCGCCGCGCCGAAACGGAGAGCGCAGCCTCCCCGCCAGGGGAGAGCGCAGCCTCCCCGATAGGGGAGGGCGGCGAGCCCCTGGCGAGCCGCATGCGGCCGCGGACCCTCGAGGAGTTCGTGGGCCAGGAGGAGATCCTGGCGCCCGGCTCTCTTTTGCGCAAGGCCATCGAGACGGACCGCCTTTCCTCCCTGATCCTTTACGGCCCGCCGGGTTGCGGCAAGACCACCCTCGCCCATTGCATCTCCAGCGCCACCCACGCGCACTTTGCTCCCGTCAACGCGGTCACCTCGAACGTCCAGGAACTGCGCCGCGTGATCAAAGAGGCCAAGGTCCGCCGGGCGGGCGCCGGCCGCAAGACCATCCTTTTCATCGACGAGATCCATCGTTTCAACAAGGCGCAGCAGGATGTGCTGATGCCCGATATCGAGGACGGCAGCGTCACGCTGATCGGCGCGACGGTCCTCAATCCCTTCTTCGTCCTGACGGCGCCCCTTTTGTCGCGCTCGCTCATCTTCGAGTTCAAGGCGCTCGCTGAGGAAAACGTGGTGACGCTCCTGAAGCGGGCGCTCGCCGATAAGGAGCGCGGCCTGGGGGCCTGGAAGATCGCGGTCGAGCCCGCGGCGCTGCGCTACCTCGCGCGCGTCACCGAAGGCGACGCGCGCCGCAGCCTCAATGCGCTTGAGGTCGGCGTCAAGGCGAAGCTGAAGGCGCCCGGCACCTCGGTGCGTTTCACGCTCAAGGACGCCCGGGAGTCCGTCCAAAGGAAGGCCGTCGTCTACGACCGCGACGACGACGCGCACTACGACACCATATCCGCTTTCATCAAGTCCATGCGCGGATCGGACCCCGACGCGGCGCTCTACTGGATGGCGAAGATGCTCTACGCCGGCGAGGACCCGCGTTTCATCGCGCGGCGCATCGTCATCTGCGCCGCGGAAGACGTCGGCAACGCCGACCCGCAGGCGCTGGTGCTCGCCGAGGCGGCCCTGGGCGCCGCCGAGTTCGTGGGCATGCCCGAGGCGCGCATCCCGCTCGCCCAGGCCGCGGTCTACGTCGCGTGCGCGCCCAAGTCGAACGCCGCGTACCTGGGCATCGAGCGCGCGTTGCGCGACGTGAAGGAGGGGCGGGTCCTGGACGTGCCGCAGCACCTGCGCGACGCCAGCTACAGGAGCGCCGGCAAGCTCGGCCGCGGCGCCGGCTACAAATACCCGCACGATTTTCCCGGCCACTTCGTCGATCAGGAGTACCTGCCGGCCCCGCGCGTTTACTACGAGCCGCAGGATTTGGGTTATGAGAAGAAGATCAAGGAGCGCCTGAATTCCCTGCGCTCCCGAAAGTGAGACTTTTTAGCCAGGCTGAAAAGTCTCACTTTCGGCGCAACCACCTGTTCGAGAAAGGGATTCATGATCATCACAAAGCAAAAAGAGCCGGGTAAGATCCTTGAGATGCTGGAAGGCAGTCGTAGGGTCTTCCTTGTGGGCTGCGGAGACTGTGCCGCGACCTGCGGGACGGGCGGAGAAGAGGATGTCGCGGCCATGGCCGGTTTCCTTCGCGAGCACGGCAAGACGATAACGGGCACGGCCGTTCCCGAGGTGGCCTGCGTGAGTGCGCAGGTCAAGACCGCCCTCGCCCGGCACAAAGAGGCGCTCAGGGGGTCGGACGCCATCCTGGTCTTTGCCTGCGGTTCCGGGGTTCAGTGCCTCAAAGAGGCGGACCGGATGGGCCTGGACGTCTTCCCGGGATGCGACAGCCTGTATGCGGCCCTCGTGGACGACAAAAAGAGCTTTCAGCAGGTCTGCCGGACCTGCGGCGATTGCCTGCTGGACGTGACGCAGGGGCTGTGCCCCGTCACCCGCTGCGCCAAGGGGCTTATGAACGGGCCGTGCGGCGGCCAGGACGAAGGGAAGTGCGAGGTCGACCGGCAGAGGGATTGCGCGTGGATCATGATCTACAAGCGCCTCCGGGAAAAAGGCCGATGGGAGCGCCTGAAAGAGCGCCGGGGGCCCAAGGACCACGCCGCCGTGCGGCAGCAGACCCTCCGGGCCGAGGACCTCGGCTCTCTGCGCGGGAACAGGGGCGCCGGCCGCCGGGAAGAGGCGCCGCCGCAGACGCCGTAGGAGCATAGACATGGCGTTAAAGTGCTTGAGCGGCATACGGTTGACACTTTCGAGCCGGTGTGCTATCCTTAATTGTCACGAAGCAAAAAAAGGTCTGTTAACGCCCTGCCGGCGCGCCCCGCTCCGTTTGAGCGGGCATAAGGCGGCAGGGTGAAGTCCTGCGGATAGGGCCGCGGGACCCCCGGAGCAAAGATGGCTAATTTGCAGTATAGCGACAAGGTGATGCAGCACTTCATGAGCCCGCATAACGTGGGAGAGATCCCGAACGCCGACGGCGTGGGCAACGTGGGAAATCCCGTGTGCGGCGATATCATGAGGCTCTACATCAAGGTGAAGGACGGCCGCATCGAGGACGCGCGCTTCAAGACCTTCGGTTGCGGCGCGGCCATCGCCACGAGCAGCATGGTGACGGACCTCGTCAAGGGCAAGACCATCGAGGAGGCCCTGGAGATCTCCAACAAGGCGGTGGCGGAGGCGCTCGGCGGCCTGCCGAAGGTCAAGATGCACTGCTCGGTCCTGGCCGAAGAGGCGCTGCGCGCGGCGATCGAAGACTACCGCAAGAGGCACCCAGCCGCCTGAGCGTCATGGATGTTCAAGCCAGAAAAAGACAACTGCGAAGCGTTCTTTTGGAAAAACTCAAAAGACATAAGGAGGAAGACAGAAGGACCAAGAGTTCATGCATCGCACACAAGCTGTTATCGCTGAAAGAATACGTTAAAGCAAAGACGGTGTTGTTTTATCTTTCGTTTGACGGAGAAGTGGATACCGCGGGAATGATCAGAACATCTCTCATGCAGGGCAAGCGGGTGGCGGTGCCGGCCATCCAGACGGACCGGCGCAAGCTCATACCCTCGCTGTTGAAGGACATCGAGGAGGAGACCGCGCGCGGACCGCACGGCACGCGCCATCCCAAGGATGCCTATATACGTCCCATCGAACCCGATACGCTCGACCTGGTTATCGTGCCGGGTCTGGCTTTTGACGCGGCGGGCAACCGCCTCGGCCGGGGGATGGGGTAT
>JBLMXZ010000070.1:0-7827 GCA_050258015.1 Deltaproteobacteria bacterium | reverse complement strand
GCCGACGATGAACGCAACGCACAACAGCAGGGATGTCCGGGATAAAGACGGGGACGCGACGGCCGGGGCCGCTTGACCCGGACGGACGTCTTGGGGACGGAACTTCTTCTTTTTGCTCATGCGGCGCGCAAGGATGAGAGATGGTGCATATTCGAAAACCGGTAGATCATGACGGGCCGGACTCCACGGTTTAAGAATGCGGGGCGGCGTCCTTCTCTTCGACCGGTCGTATCCGATCGATCTCATCCCTGAAGAAAGTGACGACCACGCCTTCGGTGTCGACGCGAACGTAACCGGAGGCCTGTTCGACGATGTTCCCTTCGACGACCGTTCCGTTTTTCAGGACCACGGCCGCAAGACCGGACACCGGCTCCCCGCCCGTGGATGCCTGCGCCGGCGACAGCTGGACGGCGCCGGCACCGGAAGGAAGGGCGGAACTGGGGACTTGATCCGACGGACCGGCGCTCGCGTGCTCCTCTCTGCCCTGGCCCAGACCGCCAAAGAGCGCGCCGCCCCTCTCCGCCGCCGTCTGCATGCTCTTTTCGTAAAGACGCGAGGCCGTAGTACCGATCAGGCTGCCGGGATGGGAAGATCCTTTGTCCTTATCCTTCCCCTTCTCCCCCTGCGCCGCTCCTGCCGCGCCCTCGGCCGAGACCATCGTGGCATACTCCAGCATGGATTGCGCCGAAGCGCCGCCGGCCGCCAGGAACAGCCCCATCACCGCAACGATCACAGGACGCATCATGGATCCTTTTAAAAATTCGTAGGAAAGAAGCTGTCGGGCTGTTCTTTTTTCCGGGCCGCCCGCTCCCGCGCTTCCTTTTTGCGCCGTTCGATGTTCCGCTTTTCCTTCTTGGCCTTGCGCAAGACGCGCTGCCGCCGCTTTTCAAGCTCCCGCTTGCGCTCCTCGGTCTTCGCGTTTCCGACCCGCCAGGGAGACAAGACGACTTTCTCGTCTTCAGGGGTCGAGGCGGCCGGCTTGACGACGGCTTTCTCGGGGGCCGTCTCCTGCGCCGGCGCCTGCGCCTGCTCCTGCGGCGGCGCCGCCTCTTCCTGCGCGAAGAGACACGCTTTCGCCGGATCGAGCAGGAACGCGGACATCAAAACCAGGGAGAGAACCCGTTTAATCATTTTTCCCGGACGGCGCGTCCTCCGTGCCCTCGGCGGCGGCCGCGGCCCTCTGTTCCAAGGCGGCAGAGATCTCTTTTTTGCGGCGAACCTCCTCCAGGATGCCCTGAAGGCTGCCCTGATATGCGACCGTCGCCTCTTTCGTCTTCTGCCACTCCTGGATAAGGGCCTCCCCCGCCTTCACAAGCTGCCCCTGCTTTACCTTCAGCTCCTTGAGGTCGGCGGACAAGGATCCTCTTTCCTTTTCGGCGGCGTTCAACTCCCGTTCGATGATCGTCAACCGGTCCGCGGTACGGCCGACATTCTCCTCCAGGCCGGAGTAGACCCGCACAAATTCCTGATGGAGGATGTAAACGCCCGTCCCGCACAGGCCCACGGCCGCCAGCAGCAGCACGACAAAAAACCACAGGCATCCAATGGACCGGACGCGCACCTTTTTTTCCTTAAGGACTTGTTGCGTTGGGGGAAGTGGGACTGAAAGAGGTTCAGCCATGGAAAAACGGGTTCTCGTCCTCCGGGAGAAAAATGCGCCCAGGAGGGCGCCGGTCGGCCGAATAAGGCCGACCGTTTGGCGCGGCCGCCGAGTCGGTGAGGCGGCCCGGTCCCGAGCGCTTCCTTGAATTATTATCAAGGTTAAGCGAGGGGAAAACTCCCGAGGGCGCAAAGGGACACCGCTATTCTCCCCCACGCCCCCTTGGGTTCTCGTCCTCCGGGAGAAAAATGCGCCCAGGAGGACTCGAACCCCCAACGCCCAGCTCCGAAGGCTGGCGCTCTATCCATTGAGCTATGGGCGCGCTATTTTAGTCGACAGCTCGAGCTCTTCGCTGCCGGCTCGTGGCTCGCAAGACCAAGAACAAAACCGGATTTCTGCTGCTCTTAAAAGCTAAGAGCCAACGGCCAGCCTATCGATCCTTACTTTTTACGATAACATAAAGAGACGTCAAAATCTATGCCTTTGAGAGGCAGGGCGCGCCCGGGATCAGACGACCTCGCAAGACGGCCCGAGGGAACGGCATGCGGCACGAAGCGCCGCGCGGGAGAGCGGTTTGACCCACGGATGGGCCGGCGGGCGGACGGGAGAATTCAGTTGGATCTTGTCGGGGCGGATGCGGGCGATCGCCGCCTTCAGCGCCTTCAGATGCTCCGGCGCGTCATTGACGCCGTTCACCAGCATCACCTCGAGCCAGATCGTTCCCGAAAAGGCGTTGCGGAACCGGACGAGCCCCTCGATGACGGCCGCCACGCGCAGCCCTTGAACGGGACGATCGACCTTTTCAAAAGCATCCTGCACCGCGGCGTCCAGCGACGGAACCACGATATCGGCGTCCTTGAGATCTTGCCGCACCCCTTCCTGCGTCAGCAGGGCGCCGTTCGTGATCACGACAACGGGCAGACCCGTTATCCGCTTGGCCCCGCGGATGAGGCGTCCGATCCCGGCGTGCAGCGTCGGCTCTCCCGAGCCGGAAAAAGTGACGCAATCGACGCGGCTATCCGCCGGTTTGCGCCGCCAGAAATCCCGGAGCTCGGCGAGGATCATTTTTTCCTCGACGTAACGCCGGCGCCGCGCGGTCAGCGTGACGGTCCGGTTCAACTGACAATACACGCAGTCGAACGGACACACCTTGTAGGGGACGGTGCTGATGCCCAGGGAATTCCCCAACCGCCGCGAATGAACGGGACCGTAGATGTATTTCATAGTCATCCGGAGCTCGTATCATGTCTCAAGTCGCAGGTATCAGGCAGAACCCTACACAACCAAAAGAAGAAAATTCGGGATTTTACCTGTAACCCTGTTACTTGTTACCTGTTACGTACGGCCCCCTCCGTCTCTTAGAAGCTTCTTCTACAAGAAAAAGGGATAGCCCGCCCCTACGGCAAGCTATCCCTTTTTGTCGGGAAGATATCTGTCTTACTTCACCACCAGGACGGAATTCTCCGACCCGAAGTTATTGACGGAACGACGCGAACACTTAGGGTCCGTAATCCAATTGCCGTCAATGACGAACTTATATTCGTAGGTGCCGCTGGGCACGCTGACAGAGGCCTTCCAGAGGCCCTTGCGGTCCCTTTTAGCCGTCAGGCTCGCCGGATCCCAACGGTTAAAATCCCCGGCTACCCCCACCCAGTTCGCATCGGGCGCGGTGATCTTGAACTCGATCTTCTTCGCTACAGTCGCCTTCTTCGCCATCTCCCCCTCCTTGTTTGGCAAGGAACATATTCTATACGGACGGCGCCGTTTTGTCAAGACGTCTAGAGCGCTACGATGGCGATGCCGTGGCGGTCGGCCCGCGCGACACACTCGGGCCGGTCGATCATCAGGGTCTTGCCCGCCTCGATGGCCAGGCACCGGCCGCGCACACGCGCCAGCTGCCGTATCGTGCGGGGCCCAACGACCGGGATGTCGAAGCGCATGTCCTGATTGGGCTTGCTCACCTTGACGACGACGATACCTCCGTTGGAGACATTTCCGGCCCGCCGGATCGCCGCGTCCGTCCCCTCGATCGCCTCCACCGCGACGATGGCGCCGTGGTTTACGACCAAGGTCTGACCGATATCAAGACCTGCCACGCGCTTGGCCATATCGAAGCCGAAATGGATATCCTGCCACACGCGCTCGTCCGGCTGCGTGCGGGTCAACACCCCCACCTCAGGCAGATACTGCTCCAGGAAAAGCGTCGAATCGATGAGCTCGATACCGTGGGCGGCGAGCATATCGGCGACCGCCGTAAAGATGGTGTCCGGCCTCTTGTCGCTCACCGCGGCCAGCAGACGCTTTAAGGTCTCGTCCCCGACATCCTTGTAAAAGAGCTTGCGCGGATTGACCTGGCCGGCCATAAGCACTTTCGCGATCCCCTCGGAGCGGAAGATCTCGAACATGCGGGCGTAATCCTTGAGACTCAGCCAGTAGACCTTCTTGACGAAAGAGGAGATCCAGCGCGAGGTGTCGTCCTTGATGGCGATCGCAACGACGTCAAGCCCCCTCTCCACGGCCGCGCGCGCGAACATGAGTGGAAACTTGCCGTTGCCGGCAATGAGCCCTATTTTCGTGACGCCGTTCAGCGTGCTCAATGGCAGATTCCGCGCTGGGAAGACGACAGAAAGGCGACCGCCTCCTCTACCTCGGGACAGGAGGGGACGGTCCTCTTGATCTCTTCAAGGGCGTGCTGCTTGGTCAGGCCGGACTGGAAATAGATCTTGTAGGCCGCCTTAAGATTCTTTATGGCTGCGGCGCTTACCCCGGCACGGCGCAACCCCACGAGGTTCAGGCCGTAAAACCGGGCGGGATGCCCGTCGCACGTCGTGTAGGGCGGCAGGTCCGTGACGACCTTGGAACAGCCCCCGACGATGCACATCCGGCCCATGCGGACGAACTGGTGGATGGCGGTCAACCCGCCCACGACCGCCCGGTCCTCAAGGGTCACGTGGCCGGCGAGCGTCGCCCCGTTCGCCAGGATGCAGGAATCGCCGACCCGGCAATCGTGGGCCACATGGCTGTACGCCATGATGAGATTGTTGTTGCCGATACGCGTCGGCTGCTCGAGCGATGTGCTTATATTTATGGTAACGTATTCGCGGATCGTGTTCCTGTCTCCGATGACAAGGCGGCTCGGCGCGCCGTCGAACTTAAGGTCCTGCGGGATGCTGCCGACGACGGCCCCCGTGAAGACGACATTGTCCCTGCCCATCGTCGTGTCGTTCTCCACGACGCAGAAGTTGCCGATCCGGGTGCCGCGGCCGATCCGGACCTTCTCGCCGATCACGGCATACGGCCCGACGGCCACGCCCTCATCGAGCCAGGCTCCCGGTGCGACGACCGCCGTAGGATGTATTTGTGTCGTGCTCATGTCAGCTCTCGACCAATGCGAACATCAGCTGCGCCTCGGCGGCGACCTCACCGTCCACCATGGCCCGGGTCCTGACCTGCCCCGTCTTGGAGCGCAGCTTGCCAACCTCGACCTCGATCACCAGCTGGTCCCCGGGCACCACGGGCCTGCGGAACTTGATATTGTCGGCGGCCATGAAAAAGGCCATCTTGCCGCGGTTCTCGCGGGGACTGAGCATCAGAACGCCGCCGACCTGCGCCATTGCCTCGACGATAAGGACGCCGGGCATCACGGGCCGGGTCGGGAAGTGCCCCTGGAAGAAATCTTCGTTGATGCTGACGTTCTTGATGCCGACGGCCCGCTTGCCCTCTTCGAGGGAAAGGACCCTGTCGACCAGGAGAAAAGGAAAACGGTGCGGCAGGATCTTCATGATCGTCGTCGCATCGATGACGCCGGAGGCATCCGTGCCGGCGACGGAACGGATGCCGACCATCGCCTGCTGCGCCATCTGATCCCGCATTTTTTCGAGGATCCGCATATTGAGCGTGTGACCGCTCTTGACGGCGATCACGTGCCCCTTGATCGGCATACCCAGCAGATAGAAATCCCCGACCAGGTCCACGATCTTGTGACGGATGAACTCCTTCTCGTAACGCAGGGTGTTCTTCTCGATGCCTTCCTTGCCCACCACCAGCGTGTTCTCGTAGTTGGCGCCCCTGCCCAGGCCGGCCTTGATGAGAGAGTCCGCCTCCTCGGCGAGACAGAAGGTCCGGGCGCCGACAAGCTCCCGCTCAAAGACATCGGGGGTCAGCGTCACTTCCAGGAACTGGTCGCCCAGGACCGGCTGCGGATAACTCAGGGTATAGGATATCTTGAACTCCGGATGCGGCAGGACCACGATCGCGGAATCTTCATCACGGGCCCACAGTGCGGATTTCACCTTAAAGGCGCGGCGCGGCACCTCCTGCGCCACGATGCCGGCTTTCCGAAAGAGCTCCACGAAACTGCGGGGACTGCCGTCCAGACCCGGGACTTCGTTGTTGTCGATCTCGATCAGGACGTTGTCCAACCCCAGCCCCGACAGAGCGGCCGTCAGGTGCTCGATGGTCTGCACCTCCGCGTCCCCGAAAGAGAGCGTCGTCCGGCGCGGGTTCTTCTTGCCGGCAAGAAGGGTATTGATATCCGCCTTGATCATGGGGCGACCGGGCAGGTCCACGCGCTGAAAAACCGCCCCCATATCCGGACCCAAGGGTCGGAACGTAAGCGTGGCGGGGTTGCCCGTATGCAATCCCACGCCTTTCACGGATATGCTTTCTCGCAATGTCTGCTGCATGGTCAGCTAAAAAGGATCCTAAGGGCTAAAATTCCCAATGACCAATTTCCAAATCCCATTGACCGATTTGTCTATCAGGATTTCTCCGAGCGCTCCTCAAGCGCTTTGATCTTCTTCTTGAGTTCGGCGATCTCCTTGAGCGTTTGCGGCAGACGCTGCAGCGCCGCGTAGACTTTCATCGCCTCGGCATGCGGCCGGGCCGGATAACCCGAGACCATCGTATGCGGCGGCACCGAACCGATGACGCCGGCCTGGGCCGCGCAGATAGCGCCGTCGCCTATCGTGATATGACCCACCAGGCCCGCCTGACCGGCGATCGTGACCTTTTTGCCCAATTGGGTGCTGCCCGATATCCCCGCCTGCGCGACGATGATGCAGCTCTCTCCCGTAACGACGTTGTGGGCGATCTGGACCAGGTTGTCGATCTTCGTCCCCCGGCCGATCAGGGTCCTGTCGAATCGGGCGCGGTCGATGGTAACGTTGGCGCCTATTTCAACGTCATCCTCGATGACGACCGTGCCGACCTGCGGGACGAGCGTGAACGCGCCGTCCACCTCGACGTATCCGAACCCTTCGGAGCCGATGACGGCGCCACTCTGGATGAAAACCCGGTCGCCTATCGTGACGCGCTCGCGGATGGAGACGTTGGGATAAAAAATGCAGTCCCTGCCCACGCGCACGTCCCGGCCGATATAAGAACCGCCGTAGATCACCGTGTTCGCGCCGATGACGGCGCCGTCCTCGATCACGGCGCAGGCGCCGACGGCGGCCCCCTTGGCGAGCTTCGCCGTCTTGGCGATCACCGCTTTCTTATGGATCCCCTTCGGATGCCGCAGCTTCGCCGGAGCGAAGACGGCGATGATCTGCGCGAAGGCCAGCGACGGGTCCGCAACGCGGATCACCGCCCGGCCCTCCGCCTTCACGTCCAGGGGCACGAGAACGGCGCTCGCCTGCGTCTCTTTCAAGAGGGGCGCGTAGCGGCGATTGGAGAGGAACGTCACGTCCCCCTCGCGGGCCTCGCGGATCCCCCGGGCGCCCGTGATCGGGATATTGGGATCGCCCGCGACTTCGCCTTTAACGAGGGCGGCGATCTCCCGGATTGTCTTCCTCATGACGACTTAATTCTTTTTCGTGGTCTTGTTGAGCTGATCGATAATGTCCTGCGTTACGTCCGCGTTGGCGGCGCCGTACAGAAGGACGCGATCGTTGAAGATGAAGTCATAGCCGTTCTTCTGCGCGTACGCCTGGACGACCTTCTCGATGTCCTGCAGGATCTCCTTGAGCTTGTCGTCGCGCTCGCGGCGCAGATCAAGGGCGATCTCCTGGCTCATCTGGCGCAGCTTGTTGTTCTTCTCTTCGAGCTCCTTCTGCTTGGCGGCTTTCTCCTTCTCGCTCAAAAGGGACATCTTGTCTTCCAGCCCCTTGATCTCATCCGAGATCTGCTCGAGATCCTTCTCCTTCTCGGCCTGGACCGCCGAAAGCTGGTCGTCATACTCTTTCGTCTTGGAGTATTGGTCGAAGGTCTGAGAAAGATCCACATAG
>JBLMXZ010000069.1:0-14551 GCA_050258015.1 Deltaproteobacteria bacterium | reverse complement strand
GCCGCGCGGCTTTTTCAATGGAGGCGGCGACGCGGTCAAGGACGGATATCTTAAGGCCTTCTTCGCAGATGAGCGCCAGCGACAAATAAAGCGGCCGCGCCCCTTTCATCGCCAGATCGTTGACCGTGCCGTAGACCGCCAGCGTCCCGATGTCGCCGCCGGGAAAAAAGAGCGGCGTCACGACGTAGGAGTCGGTCGTAAACGCGAGACGCGGCCCCTCGACGCGGACCTCCGCGGCGTCGGCGCGCTCGTCGAGGATGGGATTGGCGAAGCGCCGCGCGAGCCGGTCGATCAGCGCGTGCATCAACCGGCCGCCGTTGCCGTGGGCCATCGTTATGCGTTCGCCATCCCTCATTATCTGTGTCATCCTGTTTTCATCTGTGCCATCAAAGGCAACGCGCCCTTTGCGTTGCCCTCGTAACGGTAAAAAGCCGCGCAGGCCCCTTCGGAAGAGACCATGCAGGGCCCGACAGGACGCTCCGGGACGCACTTCTTCCCGAAAAGGCGGCAATCCCCGGGCGCCTTTGAACCCCGCAGCACGGCCCCGCACAGGCACCCCGCCGGTTCCCGGACGGCCGCCGCGCGGACCGGCCACCGCCGGGCCGCGTCGAAATCGCGGAAGGCGCGCCGGAAGGCCAGGCCGCTGTCGGGGATCGTGCCCAGACCCCGCCAGGCCGCCGTCACCGGCTCAAAGACCGTGGCGAGGAGCGCGGCCGCCTTGCGGTTGCCCGCGGGACGAACGGCCCTCTTGTATTCTATCACAACGCGGGGGCGGCGGTGGCGGATGAGCCGGATAAGGGTCGAGATCCCGCCGATGATGTCGGACGGCTCAAACCCCGTTATGACGCAGGGTTTGCCGAAGCGCCGCGCGATCCTTTCATAGGGGCGGCTGCCGGTGATGACGCTCACATGCCCGGGACAGAGGAAGCCGTCGACGCGCACGTCCCCGGCCCGCAAAAGCGTCTCGAGGGCCGGAAAGATAAGCTTGAAGCAGGAGAAGACGGAAAAATTGCGGATGCCGGCGCGCCGGGCCTTCAAGACCGTGGCGGCGACCGTCGGCGACGTCGTTTCGAACCCCACGCCCATGAACACGACCTGGCGGCCGGGATGGCGCCGGGCGACTTCGAGGGCGTCGAGACAGGAATAGACCACGCGCACGTCATGGCCCTCTCTCTTTAAATCCTGAAGGCTGCCGCGGGAGCCCGGCACGCGCATCATGTCGCCGAAGGTCGCAAAGGTCACGTCCTTCTGCCGGCCGAGCGCGAGGGCGCGGTCGATATCCCTCGCGGAGGTGACGCAGACAGGACACCCCGGCCCGGACAAAAGCGCGACAGAGTCCGGCAGGAGCTGTTTGATGCCGGCCCGGGCGATCGCCATGGTGTGCGTACCGCAGACCTCCATCAGCCGGATACGGTCATCGCTCATGGCCCAATACCTCGCGCAGCTCCTCGAGGGCGCGCTCTGTCGCCCCCGCCTCCTCGGCGGAAATCTTGCCGATGGCGAACCCCGCGTGAACGAGCACGTGATCGCCGACGGCGACGCGCGTGAGGACCCCCAGAGAGATCCTTTTCTTCACGCCGCCGAAATCGACGAGCGCGGTGTCCCCCTCTATCTTCTCCACCCTAGCGGGCGCGGCCAGACACATAGTACTGCCCCCATGCGATATTCCCGTCGTTGACGGGCAGGCGTTCGTTGGTGAAGACGCGCACGCCGTATCCCTCGAGCCCCTGCCTGGCCCGGAGCGCGAGATAACGGTTCTGGAAGACGCCGCCGCTCAAGGCGACACGGCGCAGGCCGGTCTCGCGCGACAGCCGCCGGACCGTCTGCACGACGATATCGGCCATCGCGTTATGGAAACGGGAAGCGATGACGCCGGCGGCGACCTTCTTTTTCAGGTCCCGGCGCATGCCGTCGAAAACCGGCCGCGCGTCGACGACAAGGCTCCCTTCGGCCCGTCCGACACGATGGCCGTAGCTTCCCTCGACGCCGGACGCGCACAGGCCCTCAAGGGCGATGGGGCCCTCGGCCTCAAAAGAAGCGTACGGACACACCCCCATGAGCGCGGCGGCCGCGTCAAACAGCCGGCCGGCGCTTGACGTCAGGGGCATCGGGACGGCGCTGTCCAGCATCTCAAGGACGCACCGCAGGTCCTCCTTCTTGACCTTCTTCAAAAAAGGCACGGCGGATCTGCCCAGGACGCTCAGCGCCATACGCCAGGGTTCGCGCACGACGCGCTCTGCGCCCGGCATCCGCAGGTAGGCCAGATGCGCCAGGCGTCTGAAACCGCGCCCCGCCGCAAGAAGGAACTCCCCTCCCCATACCCGGCCATCCGTACCGTAACCGGTACCGTCGAAAGAAACGCCGATCACGGGCCCGGTGAGCGCGTGTTCAAAAAGGACGCTCGCGATATGCGCGTGGTGGTGCTGAACCCCGACGAAGCGGGCGACGCCCTCCCATGATTCCCGCGCGAAGCGCGTGGAAAAATAGCCGGGATGCAGGTCGCAGGCGACCACGGCCGGCCGGCGCCGCCCCAGACGCGCGCGGATCCCCCGCCTGTATCTCAGGAAAGGGCCGGGCGCGCCAAGGTCCCCGAGCGCGGGTCCGGCAAGAAGCCGCCGCCCCTCGGCGATCAAAAACCTGTTCTTGAGGTCCGCGCCGGCGGCCAGGATGAGAGCGCTCATGTCTCCTCGATATCGAAAGAGACGACCTCGACGCGGGTTCCGGGGAAAAAGTTCAACTCGAGGCGCGCGCCCTCGAGCAGCGTCCCCTTGGCGAGGACCTTGAACGTCTCGCGGAAGGACTCCTCGTTGACGCCGAGAAGAAGTCCCAGCTTAAGCCGCACCCGGGAAACGGACTTTCCCCCCTCCCGGGCCGCGTGCTCGGCTATGCCTTTAATGATGGGCTCGATCAGGTGGGTTTCGTGCACGTCAGGACCTCCATGATGTCTTTCGCGATCGTCTCCAGGCTCTTCTGGACGGCCTCGCAGATCCCTTCCCCGAAAGCGAGGCTTTGCGGCTCAACGCCCAGGAGAAACACCCGGGCGCGCGTGCGGCTCTTGAGGTAACCGATGAACATCGACAGCGGGATATCGTGGGTCGAGAGCCCCGAGCGGGCGATCTCGTCCTCCTCCAGGAGCGCCGCGCTCCCCGGCGCCTCGCCCAGATGAACGCTGTCGATCAGAAGGACCGTGTCCGGCTCCTCGCGGATGACCGCGCCGGCATAGTTCTCGGGAGCGCTGCCGGCGTCGATACACACCGCGGGGACACGGCCCTTAAGGCGCCCGACGAGAAGCGGCCCCAGGCCGTCGTCCCCCCGCAAAGGATTGCCGATGCCGACGATGACGATCTTTCCTTTTAACAGGCGCGCAAGACGCTGCTTCATGGGAGTATACGTTTCTTCGGCGACGGATGAAGAACGGGATGAAAAAATGAGACCCTGCGGGAAAGGGAAAGAAGCCGCTACGGCGTCCTGTTCGTTTCGCGGCGGCAATGCGCGCAGAGGATCTTGGCTCGGTCCGACCTTCCCTGATCTTTCATCGCCGACAGGACGTTCTCGTCGATGATGCCGAGACCTTCGAAGCGGGACAGATAGAGGGTGGGGCTTGAAAACGTCAGTTCTCCCAGACGCTGGGAGATCCACTGCAGGTGGTCCCGGCACGCGACGGGGGCGCCGCATATCTCGCACAGGAGCAGCTCCTTCTCGATCGACGCCTCGCTCTCGGTCTTCCTGTCGAAAAAGGAGCATTCCCATTCGTTGGACAGCTTGATGCCCTGATGATCCGCGATGCAGGCCGCTTCGCACTGGCCGCAGAAGATGCAGGTATCCGCGTAATGGATCATCTTCCGGCGGGCGGGCTTGTGTGTCGTGTCCTTATGCGCGATGGCGCCGACAGGACAGACCTCCTCGCACGCGAGGCATCCGACGCACTTGTGTTGATCATACTTGGGCCGGCCGCGGAAATTGGGATGCGCCACGTGCGGCTCTTTGGGGAAACGCGACGTGTACGGCCCGCGGATGACGGCCTTGATCGCCTCGACGAGTTCTCTGAGTTTGGGATAACGCATGGCCTATCCTAAAAGTTGCCCTCGGTTACGCTTCGCCTTCCTTGTCCTGGGCATAGGCGTCGACGACGCTTCCCTCCCAGAGCTTGATCCCGGCGCGGTGCGCGCCGCGGGCGATCGCATGCGCCGCCACCGGCGACGTCAGCAGGATGAAAACGATGCACAGCAACAGCTTCATGCCCGCCGCGGTCCAGCCGGCGATCAGGAACGTTCCGAAAAGGATGCTGCAGGTGCCCATGGTGACGCATTTGGTCGCCGCCTGCAGGCGGTTGTAGACGTCGGGCAGGCGCACCAGGCCCAGACACCCCAGGACGTCGAAAAACAACCCTACGCCGACAAAGACGAGACCCAGCATGCTATTCATCGAACCCCTTGCCTTCCAGATACTTCGACAAAGCGAGCGTGCTGATGAAGCTCTGCAACGCCCAGGCGATGCCGATATCGATATACCACGACCGGTGCGTGGAGATCGTGAGGATCGAGCACAAACCGATGATCATGATGCCCAGGATATCGACGGCGACGATGCGGTCCGCGCCCGTCGGTCCCCGCCCGACGCGGTACAGGCACAACAGGCACGCCAGGATGAGGACGTACAGGGCCCGGCCCAGAAAACCGAGATACGGCAGGTCCTGGTAAAAAAGGAACGGCAACGGCCTGAGGATGATGAGCGCGGCGGCCGCCGCCAGGAGCAACGCGCCCAGGAACCAGCGCAACATCGAGAACCGTTTGTCGTCAATCTTCATGGCTGCCCCAAAAGGACGTCTTAGGCTACCCCCCTGCGGGGGGCCTACGGCTATTCGAATATCTTGCTCAATATCTTCTCGAAACGCGACACGATAAGACGCGTCGCGGCGTCGATGTCCCGCTCCCGCACATCGATCCAGTGGATATACAGAATGCCCTTCTCCCGGTCCACATCCACGCTCATCGTGCCCGGCGTCAGCGTTATGGAATTCGCCAGGAACGTCAGCGCCGTGTCCGACTTAAGGGTCGTTTTGACCTTGACGATCCCCGGCGTGATAGGCAGGCGCGGATGAACGACGCGATAGGCGACATCGATATTGGCCTTGATGACCTCCCAGAGAAAGACCGGCAAGTACTCGAAGAAAAAGACCCGATACCGGTGCGGATGTTTCAGCAGATACGGCCGCTGAATGAACAGGTCGCCCGTGAGATACGCCACGAACGCCGCCGCAAAGACGCCGACCAAAAGATGCTGGCCGTCCGGCGGCCAGGTCAACAGGGTCCACGTGATGAACGCCGTTATGAAAAGGACGATCTTTTTCTTCATGCTATACCACGCTTGTGAATACCTTCGCGCTGTAGCCGAGCCCGTTGGTGAGGACATCGGCGGCCCGGGACAGGAAGGCGTCCCGCGCGGCCGGCAGCACCAGAAGACCCGCGAAGACGCAGATCAGCGCCAACAGGACCATGGCGCAACGCATAAAGACGGGCGCTTCCCGCACGCCCTCCCACGCCTTGCGCACCGTTCCAAAGAAAGCATATTTCATCACCTTCGTAAAGCTGGCCAGGGTAAGCAGGCTCGCCAGGACCGCCCAAAAGGCGTATCCCATGCGTCCGGCTTCGACCGCAGCAACGATGATCAAAAGCTTGCTCCAAAAGCCGTTAAAGGGCGGGACCCCGGCAATGGACATGGATGCCACGAGGCTCGTCGTGCCCGTTACGGGCATCTTCTGCATGAGCCCCCCCATCTTCTGAAGATCGCGCGTGCCGGTCGCGTACTCCAAAGAGCCCGAATTCAAAAAGAGCAGGGACTTAAAGACCGAGTGGTTGAACAGATGGAAGAGCCCCGCCATGATCCCCAGGGGCGTGGCCAGCCCGAGGCCGAGCATGACGTATCCGATCTGGCTGATGGAGTGGTACGCCAGCAGGCGCTTCAGGTCCCACTGCCCGATGGCGAGGAACACGCCGATGACCATGGAGAGCGCCCCCAGGAAAAGAAAGAGCTCCGAAACCTTGGGCGTCATGCCGACGATGTTGAAGAATATCCGGCACAGGGCATAGACGCCCAGGGACTTGATGAGGACGCCCGAGAGCATCGCGGAGATGGGCGCGGGGGCCGAGGGATGCGCGTCCGGCAGCCATGCGTGGAACGGCACGAGCGCGGCCTTGAGACCGAACCCCATCAGGAAAAAGACGCTCACCAGAAGAACGATGGGGGAATGTCCCTGGGTCGCCAGCACCCGGGCCATGTCGGCCATGTTCAACGTCGACGTGAAACTGTAGAGAAAGACGATACCCAGCAGGATGAACAACGAACCCACCGTCCCCATGAGCGCGTATTTGAAGGCGGCCTCCAGCTCCTCTTTCTCCGTGCCGAAGGCGACGAGCGCGTAACTCGCCACCGAGGCGATCTCCAAAAAGACGAAAAGGTTGAAAAGGTCGCCCGTCACCACGACGCCGTTCATCCCCGCGAGCATCAAAAGAAAGAGCGTGTAAAACTTCCATTTGGAGGTGAAGCGCTTCATGTAATCGATGGAAAAGACGGCGATGAGGCAGGCGACGAGATTGACCGTCACGAGCATGAAAGAGGTCAGGCCGTCCATGACCAGCGCGATCCCGACGGGCGGCCGCCACGCGCCGACGCTGTACTCGAAGACTCCCGCCGGCGGCAGGGCGGCCACGAAACGCACCGCGATGAACGAAAGGACCAAAAGCGCCAGCGTGCCGACGAACCCCATCAGGTCCGGCGCGCCCTTGAGGCGGTTGCGCACAAGGGCCGTCAGGAACGCACCGGCCAGCGGAATGATGATGAACAAAGGTATGATCTGGGCCTGCGGGTTCATCCCCTGAGCTCCTTGATCTTGGTGATGTCGAAGGTGCCGTATTTGCCGTAGATCCGCATCGCGAGCGCGACGAGGAGGGCCGTCGTGGCCAAACCGATGACGATGGAGGTCAGGACCACCGCCTGCGGCAGGGCGTCGACCATGTCGCGGATGGGCGTATCGGGAGCGAAGATGGGCGACCGCCCCTCCCAACGATATCCCACCATGACAAAGAACAGGTTAACGGCATATTCTGCGATGATGACGCCCACGATGATCTTGATGATGTTGCGCCGGCGCAGAATGCAATACAGCCCGACGCAAAAGAGGATGAGACACAGGATGTAGGCGGTCATTTCCTCTCCTCCGATTCGTATCGCAACAGGACAAGCGCGACGAAGATGGCGAAGAGCCCCGCGCCGACCTTAAGGCTGATGGCGACGTTGGCCAGCGGGATGATGCCGGCGCTGAACAGATGGAACGGCTCGCCCTTGCCGATAAAATTCAAGAAGAAGTACCCGCCGCTGAAACCCAACAGCGCGATGGCGAGGAACAGGACCGCCCCCATCCCCTCGAAAAAGGACATGGCCGCCTTGGGCAGCTTGCGCAATGCCACGTCCTTGCCATAGGCAAGCATCAGATGCACAAAGGAGAGCGCGATGATGACCCCGCCCGCGAAGCCGCCGCCGGGCGAGACGTGGCCGTGCAGAAGGATATAGATACCGTACAGAAGGATCAACCCCACGGTCAGGCGGGTGATCGTCTTGACGATGACCGACATTCCCTGTTCGCGTTCTTTGCTCATCTATTCTTCCTCGGCGGCTTCGGCTTCCGTCTCGCCCTTGCGGCCGGTGCGCCGCACGATGGCGAGGACGCCGATGACGGCGGTAAACAGCACCGTCGCCTCTCCCAGCGTGTCAAAGGCGCGGAAATCCAGGATGACCGCCGCGACCATGTTCGTCGCGCCGGTCTTGACAAGACCTTCCTTAAGATACATGCTCGCCACCCGCATCAGGGGATGGCCGAAGGCCGGCAGGTCACCCAGGCACATGACCGCCGCCATGAGAAATACCGTGATGAAGACGGCCGTGATAAAGGTGTTGAAGAACCAGCGGCCGGACGTGGAAAACGGCAGGTCCCTTTTCAGCGTCGCCCGGATGAGGATGATGAGGGCCAAAAGCTCCACGACCAGCTGGGTGATGGCCACATCCGGCGCCTTGAGGACCAGAAAGGCCATGCAGAGAGCCAACCCCACCGCGCCGACGGCCACGACCGACGAAAGAAGGTCCTTGACCTCCACCGCGATGATGGCGCCGATGATCATGAAAACGAGCAGGATATACAGTTCCAGCATGAAGAAGCCTAGCTCCTGAAAAAGACGTAGAAAAGGACCAGCATCCCCAAAAGGCACCACGACAGGTACGTGGGCAGGACGCCGTTATGAATATAGCGCAGGACCCTGTTGAACCCGAAGGTCAAACGGCTGCCGATCTCGTAGACGTCGAAAAACTTCTTGGCCGCCCATCCGTAGATCGTCTTCAGGAACCCGATCTCCTGGATGGTGTTGTAGAAGGCCGTCCCCGAAACGCGCATCTCGGGATGACCCTCGGCGGATTCCCCGCCCACGAAGATAGGGGTCGAGCGCGTCTTCATGGCGTTGCCCAGGAAATAAATGAGGGCGCCCGCCAGAAGCGCCAGCACGAGCCCCAGCGTCGCCACGCCCGACGACCATACGCCGGAAAAGACCACGTCGCCGCCGAGACTCGGCAGAATAAGCATCTTGAGGGGCACCCGGTAGGCCCAGACGCCGAAAACGACGCACAGAAGAGCGAGGACGATGCCGGGCACGAGCAGGAAGGCCGGCGCGTCCCGGAGAACGGGCTCGCCTCGGCCTGCCGCCTTCGCCGGCGGGGCGAGGCGGGCCTTTTGTTCCTGCGAAGGCTGGTCCGAAGGACCGCCCTTATAGGGCTGCCCCATAAAGACCGCATGCAATAATTTCATGAAACTCGCCAGGGTGAGAGCGCTGCCGACCATCGCGGCGAGAAGCCACAAGACCCATAATCCCCCGCCGGCCCGCGCCGTCTCCAGGACGCCCTGGTAGACCATCCATTTGGAAGCGAAGCCGTTGAGGGGCGGCACGCCCGATATGGCGAAGGACGCGATAAGAAAAACAAGGAAGGTCGCCGGCATCGCCCTGGACAGCCCGCCCAGGCGGTCGAGGTCCGTCGTGCCCGCCTGTTTCTCGACGCTGCCGCCCGCGAAGAAAAGGCACGACTTGTAAACGGCGTTGTTGAGCATATGGAAGAGCCCGCCGGCGATGCCGATGGGATTGCCCGTGCCTATCCCCAGGACCATGTAGCCGACCTGGCTGACGGCGTGATACCCCAAAAGCCGCTTGAGGTCGTGCTGCACGAGCGCCATCATGACGCCGGCGACGATGGTAATGCTGCCCGCCGCCATCAGGACGGTGTTCATGGCGGGGTTCATCCGGAACACGTCAAGGGACAGGCGCGTCAAAAAATAAATGCCCAGCAGCTTGTCCAGGGACGCCGGCAGGAAAGCCGCCACAGGCACCGGCGCATCCTCGGCCGTATCCGGGACCCATGTATGGAACGGCATGGCCCCCGCCTTGGCAAAGGCGCCGCCGGCGAGGCACAGGTATGCCGCCACCGCCCAGCGGCCGTCCAGGGTCACCGAGATCTTATCCATGTCGAGGGTCCCGCTCAGGGACCACAGGATCGCCACCCCCAGGATCATGAAGGCGTCCGTGCCCCCGATGATGATAAAGGCTTTTTTGGCCGTGGCCGGGGCGCGCTCCTTTTTGCCGAAATCGATCAAAAGATACAGGAGCATCCCCAAAAAACCCCAGAAGACGAGGAAGACGACCAGATTGTTGGCAAAGACCGCGGCCAGGGAAGCCGCCGCCGTCAAGAATACATAGAGGTAATAACGGCCGAGGCCCGGGCGCCCCTTCATGAAGCCGAACGAATAGATGACCGCCAGCAGCGAGAAGAAGCCGACAAAGGCCCCGATGAACCCGGAGAGGGCGTCGATCTTGAAATAAGAAGCCAGTTGCGTCATCGTCCCATCTTCCTTCTGAGCTTCTCGGTCTTCTCCTGCGAGAGGCGCACGAGGTCCTCCCCCCGGCCCAGGACCTTACCCTTGGTGTCCCGCACCGCCATCCTCTCCGTGCAGCAATAGCACGGATCGATGGCCGCCAAGATGATGGTGGCGTCCGAGATCGTCTCCCCCACGACGGTCGCCTTGTAGGTCGGCAGATTCATGAACGTGGGGGCGCGGACCTTGTGGCGCGCGGGACGGTTCGTCCCGTCGCTGTACACGTAATGGAAGCACTCCCCGCGCGGGGCTTCGATGTGGCCGATGCCTTCGCCCGGCGGGACGTCCTTAAGCTTCAGGTCTATCTCTCCGGCGGGAAGGGTCGTCAGGCAGGTCTTGACGATCTTGATCGATTCAAAAAGCTCCAGGACCCGCAGCACCAGCTTATCGAAGACGTCGCCGTTCTTCGTGACGATCATCTCCCACTCGATCTTATCATACACGCCGTAGGGAGAGTCTTTGCGGACGTCCCGGGCGACCCCCGAGGCCCGCGAGGTGGGGCCCAGGGCGGAGAAATCGATGGCCTCCTCCTTGGTGAGGATGCCCACCCCTTTCGTGCGCGCCTGCAGGACCGGATCGTCCATCACGGCCTTCTTGAGCATGACGAGCGTGGGCACGATCGAATCGATCTTCTTCAGGACCCCGGGGATATCCTCGGCCTTGATGTCGCGGCGCACCCCGCCGGGCTTGAACATCGCGTAGTTGTTGCGGTTGCCCGAGAGGATCTCCATGACGTCGAGGATCTCCTCGCGCAGCTTCCAGGCCCACATATAGACGGTATTATAACCCAAAAAGTGGCCGGCCAGACCCAGCCACAAAAGATGCGAATGGATGCGCTCGCCCTCGGCGATGATGGTGCGGATGTATTGGGCGCGTTCCGGCACCTCGACGGGATAGATATCCTCGACCGCCCGCGTGTAGGCGAAGGGGTGGCTCGTCGAGCAGATGCCGCAGATGCGCTCCACGACAAAAGGCACCTGGTCGTAGGTCTTCCTCTCCGAGAGCTTCTCGATCCCGCGATGGTTATAGCCCACCTGGACGTCGATGGCCACGACCGTCTCGCCGTCGACGGTGAGCGTGAAGAACTCCGGCTCTTCCTGCAGCGGATGGTAGGGTCCTATGGGAACGATGGTCTTTGCCATTTACACGCCTCTGTCCCGGATCGCGTTCTTGTCCCATTCCTTATAATCGCGGCGCAGGGGATACACGCCTTGCGGCCACTCGTCCGGCAAAAGCAGCCTTTTCATCTCGGGATGGCCGTTGAATTTGATGCCCAGCAACTCGCTCATCTCCCTCTCGATCCAGTTGGCGGCCTCGAAAAGGGGCGCCAGCGAATCGATCTCGAGCCTGTCTTTGGGCAGCATCGCCCGCAGGGAGACGATCAGGTTGATCTCCTCCAGCGTAAAGTGATACAGGATCTCCATGTGGCCGCGCGCGTCCGTGCCCGAGGCGATGTTGAAGCGCGCCCCGAGGTCCTTAAAGAGATACCGCGCGATACGGCGCACGGAAGCCGGCGCGATCGTCAGGTACACCCTCTTGGGCGACTTATCGAAGACGTCGCTGATGTCCGCCTTGAAACGCTCCCGGATATCCCTTAAAACGGAATCTCTGTCCATAGGCTGTGTTCCCTTACTTCTTGGCGGCGACCTTTTCCCGGACCTTGCCGATCAGTTTGACGACGCCGGCGATGATGGCCTCGGGCTTCGGCGGACAACCCGGGATATAGACGTCCACGGGGATGATCTTGTCGACCGGCAGCGGGCAGTTGTAGCTGTGGATGAACATGCCGCGCGACAGGGAGCACTCCCCGATGGCGACCACGAGGCACGGTTTGGGCATCTGCGCATAGACCTCTTTGATGCGGGGGATGCACTTCCTGTTGGCCGAACCCGTCACGAGGAGAACGTCCGCGTGCCGGATGCTGCCCGCCAAAAGCATGCCGAAGCGCTCGACGTCGAAGCGCGGGGTCAGACAGTCCAGCACCTCGATATCGCAGTTGTTGCAGCTGCCCGTGGACAGGTGAAAGACCCACGGCGACTTCAGGAGCGCTTTGAGTTTGATGCTCATGCTACCACCCTCGCAAAGCCAACAGGACCGCCACGATGCCCAGCGCCGTCATCGGTCCCCAGAAGAAACGCACGGCCTGATCGATGCGCACGCGCGGATTGGTGTTCCGGATGACCGTCACCAGGGCCACCAAACCCAACAGTTTGAGCAGTCCGTAGAAAAGATGGATACCGTCGAACCGCCAGCCGCCCATGAACAGGATCATCAGGAAGAACGGCAGCGTGAAAAGAAGCATGTTCTTCATCAGCCGGTAGACGGCCAGGGCCGGACCCGAGTATTCGATGAGCGGGCCGCCGACGATCTCGGTCTCGGCCTCGGCGATGTCGAAGGGCACAAGCCCCAGCTTCGCCTGCACGCACAGGACCGCCACGACGAGCGCCACGATCCCGGAGAGGCTGCCCGCGAAGACCCCCTCGTCGGCCTGCACGCTCAGGATGGCGCCCAGGCGGACGTCAAAACCGGCTTTGATGACGGGCACCAGGAGCGCCAGGATAAAGGGAAGCTCGTAGCTCAGCAAAAGCTTCATCTCCCGCGACGCCCCCACGCTCGCCAGGGGGTTGCGCGAGGCGAACCCGCCCATCATGATGGAGATCGCCGGGATCGTCAGGAGGTACAGGGTCACGATCCAGTCGCCCACGAAGCTGCCGGCCGGATCCAGGTCGTTCCTCCACAGGATCGCCGACACCAGGATGACGCTCGCCAGGCCCACGACGGGCGGCAGGAAGAACGCCGCCCGGGAAGCCCCTTCGGGGATGAGGGATTCCTTGCCCAAAAGCTTGACGAGGTCCGTGACCGGCTGCAGGAAAGGCGGCCCCACGCGGTACTGGACGCGCGCCGTGACCTTGCGGTCGACCCAGCTGGCAAAAAGCCCCAGCACCGCCGTCAGGATAAAACCATATAGGAAAAGCCCCAGGACCAATGTCATGCTTTTTTCCACTGCCAGTGCGTTGAGTGCACCACGATGTTGTCGCCGACCAAAAAGGTGTTCTCGTCCTCTTTCGCCTCGCCCTCCTTCAGGCTCAGGGCGCCGTAAGGGCAGGAGGCGATGCACAGGGGCTCGTCCTTCTCTCCCCTGCGATCGAGGCAGAAATCGCAATTATGCACCAAGAACGGCACCAGCTCCGGATAGATCGTGCCGTAGGGGCACGCGTGCGAACAGGACTTGCAGCTGATGCAGCGCATGTTGTGCCGGATAAGGAGCTTGTCCTTGTCCTTTTGCTGCTCGAGCGCCTCCACCGGGCACGACGGCACGCAGTGCGGCGCTTCGCACCGGCGGCAGACGAGCGCGTAGGTCGCCAGCTCCGCGACGGAAACGATGCCGTTGTTGTCGGGATGATAGAAGTAGCTGCAGCGGATGACGCACTTTTCGCACGCACCCGTGGCGCAGACGTCGAGGTCGACATAGAGCCGCTTGTCGCTGCCCTGCCGGGGGGCCGGGACCATCGTGCTCTGATGCAGCTGTTCGGCGCTCGTATTGATCTTCATCCTAATCCCATATCTCGTGGAAGTTCTTTATTTTGTCGTAACGAAAGACCGGGCCGTCCTTGCAGCCGTAGTAACAACCGACGCGGCAGTGGCCGCACTTGCCGATCCCGCACGACATGTTCTTTTCCATCGAAAGATAGATGTGCTCGTCGCGGAAGCCCATCTCCAAAAGTTTTTTCGTGCCGAACTTCATCATGATGGGCGGGCCGCAGACGATGGCGATGCCCGTCTTGTAGTCCATGTCCGCGCCGTCGATGATCACCGTGACGACGCCCACCTTCCTCTTCCAGGTGGCGTCCCCTTTGTCCACCGTCAGCTCGATGTCCAGGTCTTTCCTCTTGGTCCACTCGCCGATCTCGTCGCGGAAGAGGAATTCCTGGGGGTTCTTGCAGCCGCCGCGGAAGAGAAGTTTCTTGAACTCGGCGCGCATATCAAAAAGGGAATACATGAGACTGCGCAGGGGCGCGAAGCCGCAGCCGCCGCCCACCACCAGGATCTCCTTTCCCTTGAACTCGTCCAGCGGGTAACCGTTCCCAAAGGGCCCCCGGATGCCGACCGTGGCGCCTTTCTTGAGCTGGTGGATCTGCTCGGTGACCTTGCCGACCCGCATGATCGTCACTTCGAAGAGGTCCTTCTGAGAGGGCCGCGAGGAAGGCGTGAAGGGGGACTCCCCCACCCCGGGGACCGTCAACTCGATGAACTGCCCCGTCCGGAAAGAGAACGGCTCGGACGGCTTCAGGCGCAGCGTCTTTATCGTCGGCGTCTCGGTGATGACGTCGAGGACCTCGGTCTTGATGGGACGGTAGGGGTTCGTCTCAGGCATTTTCGACCAGCCTTTTCAGGACCTTGCGGATATCGATCTTCGCCGGGCACGCCGCGACGCAGCGGCCGCAGCCCGTGCAGGCGTACACGCCGGCGACCTGGGGAAAAAAGCTGAATTTCTTATCGAAACGGTTCCTCAGGCGCATCCAGAGCTTGGGGCGCGGGTTGGCCCCGCCGGCGACGCGGGCGTATCCCTTGAGCATGCAGGAA
>JBLMXZ010000068.1:0-5649 GCA_050258015.1 Deltaproteobacteria bacterium | reverse complement strand
AGGGCGAAAAGATCGACATCATCCGCTGGAGCGACGACCTGCGCGAGTATATCACCGCGGCCCTCTCGCCGGCCAAGATCACGGAGATCCGCCTCGATCAGGAGCACAAGAGGGCGCTGGTGATCGTGGCGGAGGACCAGCTGTCCTTGGCCATCGGCAAGCACGGGCAGAACGTGCGCCTCGCTTCGAAGCTCACGGGCTGGGACCTGGACATCCGCACGCGCACCGAGATCGTCAAGGAGAAGGAAGAAGCCAAGAAGGCGCGCGCCGAGATGGCGTTCGAGGGGGTAGGCGAGAAGCTTCTGGACGCCCTGATAGAGGCGGGTTTTGACTCGCTCGACAAGGTCGGCGGCGCCACCGTCGAACAGCTGACCGCCGTCAAGGGCATCGGCCAGAAGAAGGCGGAGAAGATCATCGCGGCGGCGGTGGAGCGCCGCAAAGAGCTCGATGCCCGTGCCGCCGAAGAAGTCTCGGCCGCACAGCAGGATACAGCCGAGGAAGACAAAAAAGAAGAGGGCGAAATAGAGGAATGAGACGGCCCTTCACGTTCTATAAGCATAGGTAATGTCCATGAGAGTTCATGAACTCGCTAAACAGCTGGGCTTGACGAGCAAGGATCTGTTGGCGCGCCTTAAGGAGCGTCATATCGAGGCGAAGAATCACATGACCAGCCTCGATGAGGACGTCGTGAAGCTTTTCCTTGAGGAGCGCGCGGCCAAGACGGGCGTGCCGCTCAAGGGGAAAAAGGAGGACCTGGGCCGGGGAAAGGCGCGGTCCGCCGCCCCGAAAAAAGAAAGGAAGGCGGCGTCGCCGGCCGGGGCCGAGGTCGAGGTCCCGGAAGCCGCCGCTGCCGCGTCCGCCGAAACAGCGCCTGCCGAACAGGATCAGGCCGCCGTCGAGGCTCCGGCGCGTCCCCTCAAGGTCCTGCAGGTGCCTTGTCCCATCACCATCAAGGACCTGGCGGTCCGGCTGCAGCTGCGCGCGGGCGATCTGATCAAGACGTTGATGACGCAATTCAAGCTGTTCGCCAGCATAAACCAGAGCCTGGGGGAGCCCATCGTCCGGGAGGTGCTCAAGATCTACGGCTTTGAGCTGGAGCTGCCCCCGGCGCAGGACAGCGTCGAATCCCAGGCCGTCGGCAGAAGGGTGGACAAGGCATTATTGAAGCCCCGCTCTCCCATCGTGACGTTCATGGGGCATGTCGACCACGGAAAGACCTCTCTGCTGGATGCTATCCGCAGGACCAAGGTCGTAGACTCCGAACACGGCGGCATTACCCAGCATATCGGCGCCTACGAGGTTATCCTGGCCAAGGGCAGCATCACGTTCCTGGATACGCCGGGTCATGAGGCCTTTACCGCCATGCGGGCCCGCGGCGCCAATGTTACGGATATCGTCGTCCTGGTCGTGGCCGCGGATGACGGCGTCATGCCGCAGACCATCGAGGCGCTGGACCACGCGAAAGCGGCCCGCGTCCCGATCATCGTCGCCATGAACAAGATCGATAAGCCGGGGGCCGACCTGGAGAAGCTCAAGCGTCAATTGAACGAGCTGGGTCTCGTGCCGGAAGACTGGGGCGGCAAGACCATAGCCGTCGGCGTGTCGGCAAAGACAGGGGAAGGTATCGATGCCCTGCTCGAGATGATCCTGCTCGAGGCGGAGATGCTTGAGCTCAAGGCTTCCCATGAGACGGAAGCGATGGGGGTCGTGATCGAGGCCAAGCTCAGCAAAGGGCGCGGCCCCGTCGCCAGCCTCCTCGTCCAGAGCGGATGCCTGAAGGGCGGCGACTTCGTCGTCGCCGGCCACCACTACGGCCGGGTCAAGGCGATCCACGACAGCTTCCGTCAGCCCATCGTGGCGGCATGCCCCTCGAAGCCCGTGGAGATCATCGGTCTGTCGGGCGTGCCGGTCGCGGGCGAGAAGTTCTTCGTTATCTCCGACGAAAAGAAGGCGCGGGAGATCGTGGCGCAGAGGCACGAAGAGCAGCGCCGTCAGCGTCTGGAGCCGGCCGGTCAGAAGGCCCACATCCATCTCGAGGACCTTTACAGAGAGATCAAGCAGGGGGCCGTCAAAGAGCTGAACATCATTCTCAAGGCGGATGTCCAGGGGTCGCTCGGGGCGATCGAGGACTCCCTCGGCAAGCTTAAGGACGCCGAGGTCAAGGTCGCGGTCATGCACAAAGGGGTCGGCGCCATCAATACCTCCGATGTCGTTCTGGCGACGGCCTCGGATGCCATCATCATCGGCTTCCATGTCGATCCGGACCCTCTGGCGCGGGAGATGGCCGCGAAGGAAGGCATCGACATCCGGACCTATCGTGTGATCTACGAGATATATAACGATATCAAGGCGGCGCTCGAGGGGATGCTGGCGCCCAAGATCAAAAGGGTGTTCCTCGGCCGTGCCGAGGTCAAGAAGGTCTTCAATCTGACCAAGCACGGCATGGTGGCCGGTTCCATCGTCAAGAAGGGGCGCATCACGCGCCAGGCCCATATCGTCCTTCTGCGCAACGGCCAGATCGTCCATGAGGGCAAGGTGGCGGCGCTCAAGCGCTTCAAGGACGATGTGCGCGAGGTCCAGGAAGGGTTCGAGTGCGGGATCTCCATCTCCGGCTTCCAGGCCATACAGCAGGGCGACGTCATCGATGCCTTCCAGCTTGAGGAGATCGCCCGCAAGCTGGATGTGTGAACGTCAGGGGACAGGGCAGGGGGTACAGAAAAGACGGGTCCGGCAGCCGTCGAGTTCCGGACAAGATACTTTTAGGGATCAGGAAGCCCTGATCTTCGGTTTTGTTTTTCTGAACGCTGTACCCTGAGTCAGGCTCCGCCTTAGTCTATGAATAAACAGCGTATCTTAAGCGGCATGCGGCCCACCGGCCGCCTCCATCTGGGTCACCTTGTGGGGGCGCTGGACAACTGGGTCAGGCTCCAGGGAGAGTACGAGTGTTTTTTCATGGTGGCGGACTGGCACGCCCTCATGAGCGAGTATGAGAACGTTGCGGTGATCCGGGAATCGGTGCGCGACAACGTCGCCGATTGGATCGCCGCCGGCATCGATCCCGCCACCTCCACGATCTTCATCCAATCCCAGGTCCCCGAGCATCTCGAGCTGGCCATGATCTTCTCGGTCCTGACCCCGCTCGGGTGGCTCGAGCGCTGTCCGACGTACAAGGAACAGATGCGCGAGCTGAAGGACCGTCACGTCGCGACCTATGGATTCCTGGGATACCCCGTCCTGCAGGCCGCGGATATCGCCCTCTATCAGGCGCATGTCGTGCCCGTCGGGGAAGACCAGCTGGCGCACCTGGAGCTCACCCGGGAGATCGTGCGCCGCTTCAACGGTCTCTACAAGACGATCTTCCCGGAGCCCAAGCCGCTTTTGACCCCTGTGCCCCGGCTCTTGGGGCTGGACGGCCGCAAGATGAGCAAGAGCTATGGCAACGTCATCGCGCTGGCCGACCCTCCGGAGACGATCCGCAAGAAGGTCGCCGGCATGTTCACGGATCCCCAGCGCATCCGCAAGACCGATCCCGGCCGTCCCGAGGTCTGCAACGTTCACCGGTACTACGACGTCTTTTTCCCCGAGTCGGCGCAGCAGGTGGCCCAGGCGTGCCGCAAGGCCGAGGTCGGCTGCACCGAGTGCAAGAAGGACCTGGCGGAGAGGCTTGCCCGGTATCTGGCGCCGCTGCAGGAAAGGCGGCAGGCGCTTTTATCCAAAAAAGGGGAATTGGAAGCGATCACGGAAGAAGGCCGCGTTCGGGCCGCAGCCTGCGCCCACGCGACGCTCGAGGCGGTCCGCGACGCCCTGGGCCTGGCGCCCCGTCCCCTGTGAGGCTTCCGCACATTGGCTGTCGGCTCTTAGCTCTTGGTTCTTGGTTTTACGAGCCACGAGCTATGAGCTAAGTGCCCGGGCTATCGACTACACTATGTCCTATAAAGTAAAGCTCGAGATCTTCGAGGGGCCGTTCGACCTTTTGTTGTATCTCATCAAAAAGGACGAGATCAACATCTACGATATCCCCATCGCGACGATCCTTGAGCAGTACATGCAGTACCTCGAGCTCATGCGGCTGCTGGATCTGAACATCGCCGGGGAGTTCATCGTCGTGGCCGCGACCCTGATGCAGATCAAATCCAAGATGCTCCTGCCCCAGGAGCCCGGCCTGCCTGAAGAGAACCCCGAGGAGGAGGCGGATCCGCGGGCGGACCTCGTCAAGCGGCTTTTGGAATACAAGCAATTCAAGGAGGCGGCCGAGCAGTTGCGCCAGAAGGAGCGGGCGCGCCAGGACATCTTCAAGCGCACGCCCGTATTGCAGGACGAGGAGAGCGGGGAGAGCTATTTCGAGGCGAGCCTCTTCGACCTTATCAACGCCTTCTCCAAGGCCCTTAAGGATGTCCCCAAGGACCTGATCTACGAGGTCATCAAGGATGAATTCACCGTCGAGGGCAAGGTCCATGAACTCCTGCACAGGTTCATGGAAACGCCCCACATCAAACTGAACGATCTGTTCCTGCGCGCGCGCGGCAAGCTCGAGATCGTCGTGACGTTCCTGGCGGTCCTGGAGCTCATCCGTCTTAAGGAGATCCTGGTCGTGCAAAAAGGAGTCTTCGGCGACATCGAAGTCTTCCGCAACAAGGACAAGATGACGCCGAAGGAGGGAGAGGTGGCCCCCCTGTCGTCAGCGGCGGCGTCCGCCCCGGCGCCCCAGGAAGAGGCGTCCGGCGAGGCACCCCTTGCTTAAGCGCGTTGAAATTTCCCGGTGCGCGGCACCGTGAAATCCCTCGATTCTGAGGGAAATTTCCGCGCAAGCTTCGGGGTTGATCTTGTAAGGGAAAAATACACGATCGTTGCTCCCTCGTCTAAACGCTTGGTAATTGAAATTACCTGCGCAGACTTCGGGAGTGATTTGCGGGCGAGTAAGAGCGGGCAAATCTAGGCAAGATCAATGGAAGAGAAATTCCAGTCCTTTAACAGTCCCATCGACGTTCCCGCGCCGCTTACCCAGCGGATCGAGACCGAAGAAGACGCCATCCTGAATCTTTCCCTGAGGCCGTCGACGCTGGATGAATTCATCGGCCAGCGGGAGCTCGCCGGCAACCTGCGCGTCGCCCTGACCGCGGCGCGCCAGCGCCAGGAGCCTTTGGAGCACGTCCTTCTGTGCGGACCGCCGGGCCTGGGCAAGACGTGCCTGGCGACGATCGTCGCGAAGGAAATGGGCACGAAGATCACCGCCACATCGGGGCCCGCCATCGAGCGCGCCGGCGACCTCATAGGGATACTGACGAACCTGGAGGAGGGCGACGTCCTCTTTATCGACGAGATCCACCGTCTCTCGAAGGTGGTGGAGGAGTTCCTTTATCCGGCGATGGAGAACTTTCAGATCGATTTCATCATCGACAAAGGTCCCTACGCGCGCACCATCAAGTTCAACCTGAAGCGTTTCACGCTGGTCGGCGCCACGACCCGCAGCGGCCTGATCGGCGCGCCGCTGCGCTCGCGGTTCGGGATACTCCTTTACTTCGATTTTTACTCCGAAGAGGACCTCGCGCATATCATCACGCGTTCGGCGGGTCTTCTCAACATCCCCATCGACGCCGCCGGTGCCGCGGAAATCGCGCGCCGGTCGCGCGGCACGCCGCGTATCGCCAA
>JBLMXZ010000067.1:0-7174 GCA_050258015.1 Deltaproteobacteria bacterium | reverse complement strand
CGAGGCGGCCGCCCCGGATAGATGGACCAGAAGAGGTGAGGTGATATTGTAGGGTATGTTGCCAAAAACAATGAGGCGTTTGCGCCGGCAGCCGGAGGCGATCCCGCGGATGTCCGTTTCCAGGATATCGCGGCATATGAGCCGTACGCGGGAGCTCCGGGGCAGACTTTCCTTAAGGCGGGCGCAACGGCCGCGGTCGATCTCGACGGCGACGACACGGCGCGCCCTCTCCATGAGGGGGCGCGTGAGCGCGCCGTCCCCCGGACCGATCTCGAGGACGGCGTCCTGAGGGTCGATGTCGAGTGCCGCGACCATCTTCCTGCGGATATTGGGGTCCGTCAGAAAATTCTGGCCGAAACGGCGAAGGGCAGGCAGAGAACGGTTCATGGCCGTCTCGTGCGGAGGAGATCGCAGGCGAGACGCAAGGCCGTCTCCATGGAGCCGGCATCGGCTATGCCTTTGCCCGCGATATCGAAGGCCGTCCCATGAACGGGCGAGGTGCGCACGAAGGGCAGTCCTGCGGTCACCTGGGCTCCGGTGGCGAACTCCAGCGCCTTGAAAGCGGGCAGGCCCTGATCGTGGTACATCGTCAGGACAAGGTCGAACGCGCCGCGGCAGGCGTGATGAATAACGGTGTCCGCCGGCCAGGGGCCGCTGAAGACCGCGCGCGACCCTTTATTCAACAGGCGGATAGCCGGGACGATATGACGCGCCTCCTCGTCGCCGAAGAGGCCGCCCTCCCCTGCGTGAGGATTAAGGCCGCAGACGGCGATACGGGGCCGGGCTATGCCAAAATGCGTCCTGAGAAGGCCGGCGGCGAGCCGGCCGCAGACGGCGATCCGGCTGCGGTCGAGCGAACGCACCGCCGCGCGCAGGCTTACGTGGCGCGTGGCAAGGGCGATCCTCAGACGCGTCCCCGCGAAGACCATCGCGGCCTGCCGGACGCCGAAACGCCGCATAAGGAATTCCGTGTGGCCGCTGAACGGCACCCCCGAGGCCTGGATCTTCTCTTTGGAGACGGGCGCGGTCACGAGCGCCGAACACACCCCCGCGCCCAACAGATCCGCCGCCGCCTCCAGATAGCGCAGGCTCGCCGCCGGCGCCGACCCCTCTGCGGCATCGATAAGACGCACGCGCGCCGACGGTTTCACGCCCCTGCGGCGCAGAAAAGCGCCGTCCCCGACCACATAAAAAACCACCCCCGCGCTGCGGCGCAGACGACGCAACGCCTTGACCAGGACCTCCGGACCGATCCCGGCCGGATCACCCATGGTGACCGCGACACGCGCGAGGCTCATGTCTCTCGGATGGAGATATAGGCCTTGTCCTTAAGGCCTTCGATCCAGGTCTTGTAGGCGCGCTCGAACTTCTCGTTCTCGAGCTTCTGGGTGATCGCCTCTTTGACCTCATCGATCGTTTGGCGGGCGGGCGGCTCGATGGTCCGCAGCACGAAGATGTAATAGCCGTCGTCGAAAGGGTACGGTTCGGAGGGCGCGCCGGGCGCGAGACTGAAGACGAAATCCTCGAGCGCTTTTTTGAGCTGACCGCGGCGCACCGCCCCGAGGTTCGCGCGCTTCGAGTATTTCTTGAAGACCTCTTCGAAGGCCTCGCCCGAGGCCAGCGCCGACCGCACGGCCTGCGCCTCGGCCTGTTCTTTTACGAAGATCGAATCCACGACGGCCGATTCGGGGACCAGAAAATCATCCGCATGCTCCTCGTAATATTCCGTCACCTCGCGCGGGGCCACCTGGATCTTCGACCGCACCTCGCGCTGAATGACCATATAAACGAGATATTGCTCGCTCAGCTTCTTGCGCAGCTCGGAGAGGGTGATCCCCTGCTGACGCAGGGCTTGATCGAACGCCGCGGCGCCGCCCACGCGCAGGCGCATGTCCTCGATGCGCGCCTCGATGGCGCTCTCATCGACCCTGACCTGCTGGGATTTGGCCGCCTGCAGGATCAATTGGTCTTCGACCAGCCGATCCAGGAACAGGCGCCTGATGGCCGCGGGGTCCTGATCGGGCAGACTCTCGTAGTCGACGTCCGCCACCTTCATGAAGACGGCCAGATCCTGTTCGGTCACGACGTCGGCGTTAACGATGGCCACGATCTTGTCGACGCTTTGGGCCCGGACCCCCGAAACCGATAAGGCGAAAATAATGATCCCTAAGACGAAAGGTCGCATCATGCTCCCGATGGAAAGTTGTGTTTCAATGCCGTAACCGCCTCGCGCAGAAGGCGACAGTACATGTCAAAACCGACCTGGGCGATATGCCCGTGTTGTTGGACGCCCAGCAGGTTGCCGGCGCCCCGGATCTCGAGGTCCTCCATCGCGATCTTAAAACCGGCGCCCAGCTGGCTGTAGGCGTAGATGGCCTCGAGCCGCTTCCTCGATTCGGGCGTCAACGGCTTGCGCTCGTCCACGACGAAATAGGCGTAGGCCTTGCGGGTAAAGCGCCCGACGCGTCCGCGCATCTGGTGCAGGTCCGCCAGACCGAAGCAGTCCGCATTGTTGATAATGATCGTATTGGCGTTCGGGACGTCGATCCCCGATTCGATGATGGTGGTGGAGACCAGAACATCGATGGCGCCGTTCAAAAAATCGACCATCACCCGTTCGAGCATCCGGGAGGGCATCCGGCCGTGGGCGGCGACGACGCGCGTCCCGGAGGGCACGAGGCGCCGGACCTGGGCGGCCACCTCCGCGATGTCCTCGATACGGTTATGGACAAAAAAGATCTGACCCCGGCGCTTCAGCTCCCGCGCCAGGGCCTGGCCCAGGAGAGCGTCGTCGCGCGCCACGACGTGCGTGGCGACGGCCGAACGGCGCTCCGGCGGGGTGTTGATCGTCGAGATGTCCTTGGCGCCCATCAGCGACATGTAGAGCGTCCGCGGGATGGGCGTCGCCGTCAGGGTGAGGACGTCGACGAGAGAGCGCATCTCCTTGAGGCGCTCCTTGCTCTTGACGCCGAAGCGCTGCTCTTCGTCGATGATCACGAGCCCCAGGTCCTTAAAGGCGATGTCCGCGGACAACAGGCGGTGCGTTCCGATGACGATATCGACCGCGCCCCGCGCCAGGTCCGCGATAATGGTCTTCTGCTGGGCGGCGGACTTGAAGCGGCTGAGCATCTCAACCCGCACGGGAAAATCTTTGAGGCGCCTGACGAAATTCTGGGTGTGCTGTTCGGCGAGGACCGTGGTCGGCACCAGGAACGCGACCTGCTTGGCGTCCATCACGCATTTGAACGCGGCGCGCATCGCGACCTCCGTCTTGCCGTAACCGACGTCTCCGCACAGGAGACGGTCCATCGCGTACGCGCCCTCCATGTCTTTCTTTGTGGCGCGGACCGCCTCGTCCTGATCCGCGGTCTCCTTGAAAGGAAAGGTCGCTTCGAACTCCTTTTGCCAGGGCTTGTCCGGCGAAAAGCCGAAACCGCCCAGGGTCTTACGCATGGCCTGAAGCTTCAGCAGGTCCAGCGCCACGCGGATAGTGGCGCGCTGGGCGCGCATGCGGATCCGCCGCCACTCCCCCTCTCCGAGCCGGTGCAGGCCGGGTTTACGTCCGCCGAAGCTCACGTATTTCTGGACCAGATGCATCTGGTCCACGGGAACGAAGAGCTTATCCTCGCCGGCATAGCGGATGACCATGTGGTCGCGTTCCCCGCCCGCCCCCGCGATCTTCTCGATCCCCTGAAAGCGTCCGATCCCGTACTGCTGGTGCACGACGAGATCGCCCTTCTGGATATCGACGAAGTTCGCCAGCGGCGCCACACCCGGAGAACCGGCCGGGACATGGCTCTGGGTGCGGCTTCGGGGCAGGACGATGACGATGGTATGTTCCCAGAGCCCCTGCCCCGTCTCGAGACTGAAGCTTTTGACCGACTGGATGGTCGTCGCGTCCCATGCGACGCGCACCGGAAGCTCGAAGGTCACGGGATAGACGTCGACGATCCCTCCCCGGCGCGCGAAATCCCCCTCCTCCTGGACCCGTCCCTGATGGGTATAGCCCAGGTCTGACAAAGAACGGCAGAACGGCCCGATGTCTATCGACTGCCCGACATAGAACTTGAACGACCGAAACACGCGGCACCCGGGGGTTGGTGTTCAGCGACGATCCGTCACGCGAGCCCCCAGGCAAAGGGAAACGGCGGACCCTAGCGGCGGCGCCCCGGCTGGAAAAAGTTCCGGCACACCAGGACGAGAGGACTGGCCACGAAAATCGTCGAGTAGCAACCGATCGTAAAACCGAAAAGAAGCGCCAGCGCGAACGAATTAAGGATGGCGCCCCCCAGGACGAACATCGCCAGCACGACGAACAGCGTCGTGACCGTCGTCAGGACCGTGCGGGGCAGCGTCTGGTTCAGGGCCAGATTGATGACCTCGCGCAGGGACGCGCGGTGCTTGATGCGCATCAGCTCGCGCACGCGGTCGTAGATCACGATCGTGTCGTTTATCGAGTAGCCGGCGATGGTCAACAGCGCCGTCACCATCAACAGATCGACCTGGCGGCCCATCAACACAACGAAGCCCATCGTCAACACGACGTCATGCAGCAGCGCGATGACGCCGCCGACGGCGAAGTCGAAATGCCGGAAACGTATCGTCACATAAAGAAGGATCCCCAGCAGAGAGTACAGGATGGCGAAGACGGCCTTCTGGCGCAGGCTCTTGCCGACGGTGGGGCCGATCTTTTCGATGCGCATGATCTCAAAGGGATTGCCCGAAAGGCCAGCCCGCAGGGCGCCCTGGACCGCGCCCGCGGTGTCCTCGCCGCCGCTCAGGATGATCTCGCGCGGCTCATCCTTGACCTGCTGGATACGGATGTCCCCCATGCCGATCTCCTTGAGGGCGCCGCGCACCTCGCCGACCGACACGGGGTTGCGGAACATATACTCCTGGACCTGCCCCCCCGTGAACTCGATGCCATAGGCCTCCTTGCCCTTCGAGGCCAGGGCCGCCATCCCCGCCACGAAAAGGATGCCGGAGAAGGCCGCCGCGAGGAAACGCTTGTTGATGAAGTCGATGCGGTGCTCTTCCTTGAAGAAGCTGCGGAAACGCAGACCCTTGAGGCCGTGGTGGTGCATCAGGAAATCGAAGACAAGGCGCGTCACCACGACCGCCGTGAACAGGCTCGCACACAGACCGATGGTCAGGGTCACGGCAAAGCCGCGGATGGGGCCGGTGCCGAACTGAAAGAGGAAGAACGCGGCGACGAGCGTCGTCACGTTGGCGTCCAGGATGGCGGAAAAGGCCTTCTCGTACCCCTGAGAGATCGCCATGCGCAGGGTCTTGCCCGATCGCAGCTCCTCGCGCATGCGTTCGTTGATGAGGACGTTCGCGTCCACGGCCATACCGATCGTCAACAGGATACCCGCGATGCCCGGCAATGTCAGGGTCGCGCCAAAAAGCCCCAGTCCGCCCAGGATGATGAGGACGTTGAGCAAAAGCGCCAGGTTCGCGACCGTGCCGGAGAAACCGTAGTAGAAGACCATGAAGAAAAAGACGAGAAAGACGCCCACGACGCACGCCGCGATCCCCTTGCGTATGGAATCCTGCCCCAGGAGAGGACCGACGGTCCGCTCTTCCTCGATGACCAGCGGGGCCGGCAGGGCGCCGGATCGCAGGACGATCGCCAGGTCCTTAGCCTCATCCGGGGTAAAACGCCCGGAGATGACCGCCTCGCCGCTCGGGATGGGCTCGTTGATACGGGGGGCCGAGTAGACCTTGCCGTCCAGGATGATAGCCAGGAGCCTGCCGACGTTCTGGCGGGTGACATCGGCGAACTGTTTGACACCTTCCCCCTTGAGCTTCATCGCCACGATCGGCTGGCCGAAAGAACCCTGGTCAAAACGCACGTCCGCGGTCTCCAGCCACTCCCCCGTCAGTTCCGGGGCGGCCTTGACCAAAAGCTTGTCTCCCTGGTAATCCTTGAGTTCGTAGCCCTCGGGGACGTTGCCCGCAACGGCATCCGAAAGCGCTTTGGGATCGTCGCTGACGAGCTTGAACTCCAGCATCGCCGTGCGGCCGATGAGGTCAAGGGCGCGCGTCCGGTCCGTCATCCCGGGAAGCTGGATGACGATCTGGTCCTCGCCCTGGATCTGAACGACGGGTTCGCGCACGCCGAACTCATCGATACGGTTGCGCAGGATCTCGAGCGCCCGGTCGACGGCGTCCTGACGGGCGTCCTCTTCGAGCTTAGAGGTATCGACGCGCATGATCAGGTACATCCCGCCCTGCAGGTCCAGCCCCAGGCGGATACGTTTTTCCAGCGGAAAGGCGAGGAACGCGGCCGCGACGATAACGGACACAACGACGATGAACCTCAAGAGCAGATTCTTAGCCATAGCTTAAAACTCCTTAAAAGCTCCCGACTCTTTTTCCTATTGGGACGCCGCCTTCTCCAGCCGCGCCACGGCGGTCTTGTCGATCTCCAGGCGCGTTTCGGTGTCCACGCGGACGACGAAGGTCTTTTCCTTCACGTTGACGATGGTCCCATGGACGCCGCCCAAGGTCACGACCTGGTCGTTCTTTTTGAGATTCTTCAACATCTGGTTGTATTCTTTTTGCTGTTTCTGCTGCGGCCGGATCATCACGAAATAAAAGATCGCGAAGAGGGCCACCAGAAGGATCAACTGGTCAGGTGCCATTCTTGCCTCCGGTCCTGTTGTGCCTTTCAGCCCTTGGCTGCTTTTTTGACGATGTTCTTCACGGTGGGCGAAAGCTGCGCACCCTTGCTGATCCATGAATCCATCTTCGCTTTATCGAAGGAGACCGCCGCCGGCTTTTTGGCGGGATCGTAATAACCCAGCTCTTCGATGACGCGGCCGTCCCGCGGATAGCTGTCCTCGATGGCCACGATGCGGAAATTGTACCGCTTCTTCGCGGTATCGGACAACTTCTTCAATCGGATACGTACGGACATTCTCTCTCCTCCTTAATTTTGCCTATAACGGGTTGTTATTCTTTGCAAAATTAACCCCGAAGTCTGCCCGGGAAATTTTCAAGCATTCGTCGGCGCGAAGCGTCCGGGCGAATGCGCAGAAATTTCCGGGTGTCGAGACGAGGGATCCTCCTGCCTATAACGGGTTGTTTTACCTTAGACCCGGGCCGCCTCACATCTCGGCGGCCGTGCTAAACGGTCGGACTTATGCGTCCGACCAGCACCCCCGAAGTC
>JBLMXZ010000066.1:0-8007 GCA_050258015.1 Deltaproteobacteria bacterium | reverse complement strand
AGGATAAAGGCGAAGAAGCTGAAGGTCCTGAAGTCGCGTCTCAGGTTGCGCTGAATGATCTGGACGATATACGGCGCGCCCGAGAGCCGCAGTTTGAAGTCCTTTTTCTGCGCGTCGGCGAGGATCTTTTCGATGGTCGGCACCAGGTCGGCGGAGATGCTTCCTTCGAGCAGGACGATGAGGTTGGTCGCGTTCTCGTTTTCGGCGACGAGCAGGCGCCGCCACAGGGGGCTCTCCAGCGCGTCGTGGACGTCCTTGGGGCCGTTGGTCACGGACAGGACGCTGGTGACGCCCTCAAGCCCGGCGACGTCGCGGGTCAATTCGTCGATGCGGATGGCGTAGAGGGTGTCGCGGACGGGCCCTTCGGCGCTGACGATGAGCTGGCTGTCCTGCCTCTGGAATTTTTCCGAAATGCGCTTTTCTTCCTGAAGCTGGGGGTCGCTGCTCGCGAAGAAGAAGCTTCCGCCTATCCGCGGGGTGAGGTTGCCGAAGCGCAGGAGGGTGCCCAGAGAAGCGAGCGCCAGGAGCGTCAGGACGACGACGGAGGCGTTGAAAGGGCCGGTTCCTTTGGAAGAGGGGGCCACGGTTGGGGCCGAGCGGCGAAAGAAACGCATAGAAATAGAAGAAGAGGCAGCGGCTAAACGGATCTTGGGACGCAGGCCCCATCCTGGGGCAAGGGGTTAAGTTCGGGATTCCGGCCGGCGCATGTCACCGAACGCCGGGATCATCGCAGGGACACATTATAACACGATTTTTGTCCGCGGGCATGGAATTAGAATGCCGTAGCGGGGCCGCATACGGGAGCCACTATGACGACGATCCTGATACTGGGCATCATCCTTTCGGCCGGTTGGGTCTTGGGTGAAGCTTTCAAGATGCTGCGGTTGCCCAAGGTGACCGGTTACATCGTCGCGGGGGTCCTGTTGAACCCGCGCCTCTTCCCGCTGATACCGCCCGCTTTCGTCGCCGGCACCGATACCATCACGAACATCTCCCTGAGCCTGATCACGTTCTCGGTGGGCGGGACGCTGCTCTTGAGGAAGCTGCGGGCGTCGGGGATCCAGATCCTGGGCATCACGTTCTTTGAGGCGGAGGGGGCTTTTTTGGCCGTGACGCTGGGTTTCGCGCTCGCCCTGCCTTTTTTGTGGGCCGGGGGACGTCCCGCCCTTATCCTGCCTCTGGGCCTTCTGCTCGGCTGCCTGGCCTCTCCGACGGACCCGACGGCGAACCTCGCCATCATGCATGAATACGGCGCCAAGGGGCGGGTCGCTTCGACGATCATGGGGGTGGCCGCGCTGGATGACGCCCTGGGCATCATGAACTACAGCTTCGCGATCGTCCTCTCCCGGTTCCTGATCGTGCACGGCGTTTTTTCGTGGTCGTCGTCCGTCCTGGCGCCGTTGGGCGCCCTCCTGCTGTCGGCCGTCCTGGGCGTCCTCTTCGGCTTGCTGCTGAACGTCCTGACGCCTCTCGTGCGGCGGGAGACCGAAGGGGCGATGATCGTTCTGCTGCTGGCGGTCTTGTGGCTGTGTTACGGCACGGCCCGCTATTTTCGTATCGACGAGTTGTTGACGACGATGGTGATGGGCGCGACCGTCGTCAACACCAATCCGCGCCGGCACACGATCTTCCGGATCCTGGAGCGCTATACCGACGAGCTCGTCTTCGTCCTTTTCTTCACCATCAGCGGCATGCACCTTGATTTTCTGGTCCTGGGGCGCTACGGCGGGTTCGTGCTTCTTTTCGTGGCCTTAAGGACGTTGGGCAAATTCGCGGGCACGGCGATCGCCGCCCGCCTGACGCGGGCCCCCGAATCGGTGCGGCGTTACACCGCGGGCGGGCTTATTCCCCAGGGCGGCATCGTGATAGGCCTGGCCCTTGTCATGCGGCAGGAGGCGGGATTTTCCGACATCGCCCCCATCATCATCAACATCATCCTCGGCGCGACGATCATCCACGAGTTGATCGGACCCGTCGTCGTGCAGCGCGTCCTGCGCCGGGCCGGGGAGATCGGTCCGCCAGCGCGCAGGAGCGCTTACGGTCAATGAAGCGGGCATGCGGGCGCCTCTCCGGCCGGCAGGGGGCCGGGTCGCGCGCGTTCTTTGGAGCGTTCCCCGGGCAAACGTAACGTGAAGCGGTCTTTCCGTCCGCGATCAGAAAGAGGTAGGAAGATATGGCCAAGGAAGAGACGATCTTGTATGGCAAAAACTCGGTGCGGGAGCGTCTGCGGTCGCACCCGCAGAGCATCCGCCGGGTGGCGGTGACGCAGGATTTTCCGCACGAGGACATCAAGAAGCTCTTGCATGAAAAGGGCGTCACCGTGACGCGGCACACGGCGAAGGAGTTCGCGCGGCTTCGGCCGCAGAAGGACCTGCAGGGGATCATCGCCTACGTCGAGAAATACCGTTATGCCGCGCTGGGGGACATACTCTCCTCCCCGGGGACGACGCCCGTCTTCTGCGACCGCATCAACGATCCCCAGAACCTGGGCGTCATCCTGAGGGTCCTGGCCTGTTTCGGGCGCTTCGCCGTCGTCATCCCGGAGTTCAAGTCGTGCGAGGTCAACGAGACCGTTCTCCACGTCGCTTCGGGCGCCGAGAATTACGTTCCGGTCGCCCGCGTGGCCAACCTGACGCAGGCGCTTCTCGCCGCGAAAAAAGCCGGCTTCTGGGCGATGGGCGCCGTCGTCGAACCGGAGGCGCAGGACTTAACGGCGCTGTCCCTGCCCTTTCCCCTGGCTCTCGTCCTGGGATCCGAAGGGCAGGGGGTGCGCTACGGCATCGACAAGCATCTGGATATCCGGGCGCGTATCCCCATGGCCGGCGCGGCGCTCTCTTTCAATGTGGCCATGGCGTGCGCCATCTTCGGCTATGAGATCCAGCGCCAGAGAAAGGGGAGTTCATGAAGAGCCTTTTTGACCTGATATTGGAAGCGGGCCTGCTCAAGCGCACGCCGCGCTCCGGCTGGTCCGTTTTGGGTATCCATCCCGCGGAATCTGTCGCGGACCACAGCTTTCGCTGCGCCCTTATCGGCTATGTCCTGGCGCGCCTGGAGAAGGCGGATGCCGAGCGTGTCCTGTTGATGACGCTCTTCGGCGACCTCCAGGAAGCGCGTATCACGGACCTTCACAAGATGGCGCAGCGGTATATCGACGGTACGGCCGCGGAGGACAAGGCTTTTTTAGAGCAGATCAGGGGCCTGCCGCCGGTGTTCCGTAAGGAGCTGGGGGGCATGCATGCCGAATACCGCGGGCAAAGGACAAAGGAGAGCCTGATCGCGCGCGATGCGGACATCCTTGAGTGCCTGATCCAGGCGTGCGAGTATGCCCAGCACGGCTATCCCCAGGCCGCCCGCTTCACTAAGAAAGCCCCAGGATTTCTTAAGACTAAAAGCGCCAAGAAGTTATGGCTCAGGGCAAAAAAAGGCGACATACATGCCTGGTGGGTCCGCTTGAGCACCTTCGTTCGCTGACCGCCGTCTTTTCATTAATCCTTGCAGGATGGACGGATTATTGTTATCTTGGGTGGGTGAAAATCAACGCCGGCCGTCTTTAACGGCCGTTTTAGAAACGCTTTTATGAGCAAGACGCAGCTAAAATCCGTCATTTTCGACCTGGACGGCGTTATCACGGATACCGCCAGATTGCACGCCCGGGCGTGGAAGGCCACGTTCGACGAGTACTTGCGCCTGCGGGAAAAACGGGATAAAGAGCCCTTTCGTGAGTTCACGCATGAGGGAGATTATCTTCCTTATGTGGACGGCAAGCCCCGCTATAAGGGGGTGCAGAGTTTTCTGGAGTCCCGGGATATCCATATCGCCTACGGCGATCCCGCGGACCCTGTCGATAAAGAGACGGTCTGCGGGCTGGGCAACAAAAAGAACGATCTTTTCAACGGATTCCTGGAAAAAGACGGCGCCGATGTCTTTGAGACGAGCGTCGCTTTGATACGGGCCCTGAAGGAGGCCGGCGTCGGGATCGGCGTGGCCTCCAGCTCGAAGAATTGCAAGCCCATCCTTGAATCGGTGAAGCTGCTGGATCTTTTCGGGGCGCGCGTGGACGGCGTCGTCTCCGTCGAACGCAAGCTCAAAGGCAAGCCCGAAGGCGATATCTTTGTCGCCGCGGCGGCGGACCTGGGTACGGAGCCGGCCGAATCGGCGGTGGTCGAAGACGCCGTTTCCGGCGTCCAGGCGGGCCGCAACGGCGGTTTCGGTCTTGTCCTGGGGGTCGCCCGCGCCAGGAACGCGGATGCTCTGCTGGAGAACGGCGCGGACGCGGTCGTGCGCGACCTGGGGGATATCACGCCGGCCTGGATGGCCGCCTGGTTCGAGAGGACGCCTATGCCGTTGTTCGAGGCGTGGAGCGCCGGCAAGAGGCCTTCCGTGGTCCCCGGGTCCAAGGCGCACGCGAGCGGCCCGATCGTGAATCCCTGCCATACCCGGCTGCCGCAGGAGGCGTTCTTCGGCAGGAAACGCCTTGTCCTGTTCCTGGATTATGACGGCACGCTCACGCCCATCGTCGCGCGCCCGGACCTGGCGGTCCTGGCGCCGCAGATGCGCGCGAGCGTCGAACGCCTGGCAAAGGTCCACACGGTCGCCGTTGTCAGCGGCCGCATGCGCGAGGACGTGGAGCATCTGGTCGGCGTCAAGGACATCTTTTACGCCGGAAGCCACGGCCTGGACATCAAGGGGCCGGGCTTTGCCCGGATCGAGCCGCGGGCCGAAGAGGCGATCGGTCTCGTGGGCCGCGTCATCGAGACCCTGTCCGAAGAGCTCAAGGGCATCGAAGGCGTGCTGATAGAAAAGAAGAAGATCAGCGTCGCGGTGCATTACCGGCTCCTGAAAGACGAAAAAAAGCTTCCGGCGATCGCGTCCCGCGTGCGGGAGATCGTCCGGCAGCATCCCCGGCTGCGCCTGATGAACGGCAAGAAGGTCTTCGAGATCCTGCCCAATATCCCCTGGGATAAGGGGCAGGCGGTCCGCTGGATCGTCGAGGCCCTCGGGATATCCTGGAGCGAGGCGTCGGTCGTCTATATCGGCGACGACGTGACGGACGAGAACGCCTTCCGGGCGCTGCGCACCCGGGGCGCGGGCATCCTCGTCGCCGCGCGCCCCCAGGCCTCCTGCGCCCACTTCCAGGTGGCCGCCCCCGAAGACGTAAGGAGATTGTTTGAAAAAATCATTGATCATCGATCTTGAGCGGGCCCGGCGGCGCGACTTCGCGTCGTCCTGGAAGCTCACCTATCAGACGTTCCAGCCGGCCAAGGAGGCGTTGCGCGAGGCCCTGTGCACGCTGGGCAACGGGTACTTCGGGACCCGGGGCGCGGCGCCGGAAGCGGCGGCCGACCGCATCCATTACCCCGGGACGTATTTCGCCGGGGTCTACGACAAGCTGCCGACGCACATAGCGGGCAGGACGGTCTATAACGAGGATTTCGTCAACTGCCCCAACTGGCTGCCGCTCCACCTGCGCGCCGGCACCGGCCCCTGGATCGTTCCCTCGAGCGCCGCGATCCTCACGTATTATCAGGGGCTGAACATGCGCAACGGCGCCTTGACCCGCCGGATCCGCCTGCGGGATGGCGGCGGCCACGTCTTTGATATCGAGACGCGCCGTATCGTCAGCATGGACAACCGCCACCTGGCCGCTGTGCGCTACGCTTTTACGCCCGAGGATTACGAGGGGGTGGTGACGGTCCGCTCGGGGCTCGACGGCAACGTCCTGAACGCGGGCGTGGCGCGTTACCGGCAGCTCAACGCCAAGCATCTGCGGTCCGACGCCCAGGGGATGATCGACGATCAGGGCGTGTATCTGTCGGTCAGGACCGCCGAATCGCAGATCCGCATCGCCGAGGCGTGCTGCACGCGGTTCTTCGTCGGCAAGCAGGAGGTGACGCCGGAGAGCCACCTCGTGCACAAGGGCAGCCGCGGCATCTACCAGGATTTCAGGCTTCACGTCCGCCGCGGCGAGGAGGTCGTCGTCGAGAAGGTCGTGGCGCTCTACACCTCGCGCGACACGCACATCCCGAACCCTTTGCTCGCGGCGGTGGAGGCCGTCCGGAAGCGTCCGCGCTTCTTCGCGCTCTATGCGCCCCACAAAAAGGCATGGCATCGCCTCTGGAAGCGCTGCGACATCCGCATCGAGGGGGACGTGACGTACCGGCGCATCCTGCGGCTGCATATCTTCCATCTTCTGCAGACCGCCTCGCCCCATAACGTCTCTATCGACGCCAGCGTTCCCGCCCGGGGCCTGCACGGCGAGGCGTATCGCGGCCACATCTTCTGGGACAATCTTTTCGTGATGCCGTTCTACAACTGGCACGCCCCCGAGATCTCGAAGGCGCTGCTCATGTACCGTTACCGGCGGCTGGAACAGGCCCGGCGCGACGCGGCCAAGGAAGGCTACCACGGGGCGATGTTCCCCTGGCAGAGCAGCGCCCGGGGGGACGAGCAGACGCAGATCGTGCACCTGAACCCCATGTCGGGCAAGTGGGGGCCGGACCACAGCCACCTGCAGCGGCACGTCTCTTTTGCCGTCGCCTACAACGTCTGGCGCTACTGGAAGGACACCGGCGATACCGCGTTCATGGAAAAGTGCGGGGCCGAGATGATGCTTTCGGTCGCGCAGTTCGGCGCGAGCCTGTGTTCCTTCGAGGAGGAGGACGGCCGGTATCACACCGACGGCCTGATGGGGCCCGATGAATTCCACGAGAAACTGCCCAACGCCTCGCGTCCCGGCTTCCGGGACAACGCCTACTCGAATTTGATGATCGTGGCGACGCTGACGGACGCCATCGAGGCCCTCCATGCTTTGCCGGCGCACCGGCAGCAGGAATTGAGGCGCCGGCTGGATATCGACGAGGCCGCCCTCGGCCATTGGCGCGACATCACGCGCCGGATGCATATCCCGATGAACAAGGACGGTATCATCGGCCAGTTCGAGGGCTACTTCGGCCTGAAGGAGCTTAACTGGGAGGCCTACCGCAAAAAATACGGCAATATCCAGCGTCTCGACCGCATCCTTAAGGCCGAAGGCAAGTCGCCCAACGCCTACAAGGTGGCCAAGCAGGCGGACGCCCTGATGATCTTTTATCTTTTCTCCCAGCGCAAGATCGCCGCGCTCCTGTCGCGGCTGGGGTTGCGTTACGACGCGGACATGCTGCGCCGGAACTACGATTACTATGTCCGGCGCACCTCCCATGGCTCGACGCTGAGCAAGGTCGTGCACTGCCACCTGGCGAACGTGCTGGGCCGCGAGACCGAGGCCTGGGAGTGGTTCCTGGAGGTATTAAAGTCCGACATCTACGACACGCAGGGAGGGACCACGCCGGAAGGGATCCATACGGGCGTGATGGGAGGGTCCCTTTACATTGCGATGAAGTGTTTCGCCGGGCTCGAGCTTTTCGACGAGCGTATCGCGCTGTCGCCGAGCCTGCCGCGCGACTGGCGCGAGGTCCGTTTCCGTTTCCTTTACAAGGGCCGGTGGATCGCCCTTCTGATCAACCGCCGCCAGATCTTCATCTATATCCAGGGCCCCCGCAACCGGCCCTATCCGTTGGCGTTCGAGGTCTACGGCCGTCCGCACCGGTTCGTGACGGGCAAGATCCACAAGATCTCGCTGCGCCGGGGCCGCCTGGGCGCGGTCGCGGGCGCGGCGCCGCACGGGGAACAGGAGAGGATCCTGATCGTGGACGGGGACATCATGCGCGCGACGAACCTGAAGACGCGCCTGGAGGCCATCGGGTATCTCACCGAATGCGTGCACAGCGGGGCGGAGGCGCGGGCGGTCCTCAAGTCCGGCTGGGTGGACCTTATCGTGATGTCGGTCGTCCTGCGCGGGGGCATGAGCGGCTACCAATTGCTTCGGGAGGTCCGCGCCAGCCGGTCTTTCGGCCGCGTGCCGGTCATCGTGCAGACCCGCAAGACCGGCATGCGGGGCGTCTTCGAGCGGCTCGGAGCGACGGCGTTCCTTGTGCCGCCGTACCCTCTCCAGCGGACGCTGCGTCTTAT
>JBLMXZ010000065.1:0-3181 GCA_050258015.1 Deltaproteobacteria bacterium | reverse complement strand
CGCAACCATTACGTGGGCCGCACCTTCATCCAGCCGCACCAGCACATCCGGGACCTGGGGGTCAAGGTGAAGTTCAATATCCTGCGGGAGGTCGTCAAGGGCAAGCGCGTCGTCATCGTCGACGATTCGATCGTGCGGGGCACGACATCCCGGGTGCGGGTCAAGAATTTCCGCGAGGCGGGGGCGCGGGAGGTGCACATGCGCATTTCGTGCCCGCCGCACCGCTTCCCGTGTTTTTACGGCATCGATTTTCCCTCCCGCAAGGAGCTGATCGCCAACCGCTATTCGATGCAGCGGATCGCCCGGTATCTCGACGTAGAGAGCCTGGGTTACCTGAGCATGGAAGGGATGTTGCGCGCCGTCCGGCTGCCGCGGGAGCGTTACTGCGTGGCCTGCTTCAGCGGCGCCTATCCCGTCCGGTTCGGCCGGGCGGACAAACACGCGTTCGAGAAGACCTGTCCGTGTTCTTCCTAGAGGTGTTCCATGCCGTGGAGCTATAAGAAGGCCGGAGTGGATATCGACAAGGCGAACGCCCTGGTGAACGTCTTCAGGGCCGCCGCGGCCGCCAGTCCCCGCAAGGAGGTCATGGGGTCCATCGGCGGCTTCGGCGCTTTTTTCGACGTCGCCCGGATGAAGAAGAAGGACGCGGTGCTCGTTTCTTCCTGCGACGGCGTCGGCACGAAGCTGAAGATCGCCATCCAGGCCCGCATCCACGATACGGTCGGCATCGACCTGGTGGCGATGAGCGTCAACGACGTCCTGTGCTCGGGGGCGGAACCGCTGTTCTTTCTCGACTATATCGCCACGGGCCGCCTGGAACCGGCGGTGCTCAAGGACGTGGTGCGGGGTATCGCGGCCGGCTGCAAGCAGGCGCGCTGCGCGCTCGCGGGCGGGGAGACGGCGGAGATGCCCGGCATGTACAAGCGCGGCGACTACGACCTGGCCGGTTTTTGCGTGGGGATCGTCGAGCGCAACCGCATCCTGGGCCGGCACCGCGTGCACGTGGGCGACGCGGTGGTGGGGCTGGCCTCCAGCGGCCTGCACTCCAACGGTTTTTCCCTCGTGCGCAAGGTCTTCTCGACCCGCGAGCTCCACGGCCGGGCCAGGGAATTCCTGACGCCCACGCGCATCTACACGTCGCCCGTGATGGAGGCCTTAAAGAAGTTCAACGGCAAGCAGCCGGCGATCAAGGCCATCGCCCATATCACGGGCGGCGGGTTCCCGGACAAGGCGGCGCGCATCGTGCCGGCGGACGCGACGATGGTCCTTTACCGAAACGCCTGGCAGGTGCCGCGCATCTTCGAGGAGATACGGGAGCTCGGGCGGCTCGACGACAAAGAGATGTTTCATACCTTCAACATGGGCATCGGCATGGTCTTCGTCGTCAGGGACGCCGTCAAGATGGCGCTGGTGCGCGCGCTCGCCAAGAGCGGCGTGGCGGCCGCGATCATCGGCGAGATCATCCCCGGCGTCGGCGGTGTGGCGCTGGTTTAGAAGTTTATCGGCAAGGGTCCATCGTCCATGGTCGATAGACCATAGTAAAAACAAGGGGTTGTTTTTGTGTTTTTCCATGGACCACGGACCGTGGACCATGGACGGGTGGATCGTCGAGATGAAGATATTGGTGGTAGGTTCCGGGGGCCGGGAGCACGCGCTGGCGTGGAAGATCGCGCGATCGCCGCGTGTCTCAAAGGTCTTTTGCGCGCCGGGCAACGCCGGCATCGCCGGGGTGGCCGCGTGCGTGGACATCGCCGCCGGCGATATCGAGGGGCTCCTCGGCTTCGCGCGGAAGGAGCGGATCGACCTGACGGTCGTCGGGCCGGAGATCCCGCTCGTTGAGGGCATCGTCGATGTTTTCAATGACGCGGGGCTCAAGATCTTCGGGCCTTCCCGCGAGGCGGCGAGGCTGGAAGGAAGCAAAAATTTTGCAAAAGACGTTATGCGCGCGTGCGGGGTGCCGACGGCGGGCTTCCGCCGCTATACCTGCCCCGAAGACATCGAACGGGACGATCCTTCCCGGTTGCCTCATCCGCTCGTGATCAAGGCCGATGGTTTAGCCGCCGGCAAAGGCGTGATCATCTCCCCGACGCCTTCGCACACCGGTTCTACGATCAGTTTGATGGTGCATGAGAAGGTTTTCGGACAGGCGGGGGAGACATTTCTCGTCGAGGAATATCTTCAGGGCGAAGAGGCTTCCATCCTCGTCTTGACGAACGGCCGCGACGTCATCCCCCTGGCGTCGTCGCAGGATCATAAGCGCGTCTTTGATAAAGACGAGGGCCCCAACACCGGCGGAATGGGCGCTTATTCACCGGCTCCGGTGGTGACGGACGCCCTGATGCGGCAGGTCATGGAAACGATCGTCCGGCCCGTGATCGCGGAGATGGCGCGCCGCGGCACGCCCTACACCGGTATCCTCTATGCCGGGATCATGGTGACCCGGCAGGGGCCCAAGGTCCTGGAGTTCAACGTCCGTTTCGGCGATCCGGAAACGCAGGCGGTGCTCGCGCGCCTCGAGGGCGATCTCGTGGACGCGATGCTCTGGACGCTGGATCCCGAGGCGCCCCCGGTCTCTTTGTCGTGGGACGCGCGCGCCGCGGCCTGCGTCGTGATGGCCTCGGGCGGCTACCCGGGCGATTATGAAAAAGGCAAACCCGTCCGCGGCCTGGATGCCGTCGCGAAGATGCCGGACGTCGTCGTCTTCCACGCGGGAACGAAGAGGACGCCGCAGGCGGTCGTGACGAGCGGCGGCCGCGTCCTGGGCGTGACGGGGTTGGGCGCGACGGTCAAAGACGCCGTCGGGACCGCCTATAAGGCCGTGAAGATGATAACGTTCGACGGCGCGCACTACCGCACGGACATCGGCCGGCGCGCCCTAAGACCATAAGTCAGGCATACGCGTTCGCAGGTAACAGGCAGCACGTAGCAGGTACGAAAGTAAAATCAATCAGTAAAAAGGAGACCGGGCGTTACGATAAACCCAAGTCTTGTTCTTATTTTCTTTTAGTTAAGATCCTGTTTTTTGGTTTTACCTGTCACCTGATACCTGTTACTTGATACGACCGTGAAGGAGGGCATAGTATGAAACCGCCGCAAGTCGCCGTCATCATGGGCAGCACCTCGGATCTGGAGACGATGAGGGAGTCCCTGGCCATTCTCAAGGATTTCGGCATTCCCTTCG
>JBLMXZ010000064.1:0-9144 GCA_050258015.1 Deltaproteobacteria bacterium | reverse complement strand
AAAATTTCGGAAATTTTGCCGAGGCTTCGACCCCGCTCCCTGATCCATTTTTCCGCGGCAGAACGAAAGATTTCTGGACTTCGGAACGGGCGTCGCCGAGGTTTCGCTAGAATGTGACATTTTGCATAATCTCCTCTCATCGCAACGGGCTTCGCCCCTTGCTCGAGAGGTTTCGCTAGAATGTGACATTTTGGTGCTCAATGACAACCTTGCCCCCAAAAGTCCGCCACACCCTGCTCAATATCATCCCCATCATCGGCCTTACGGAAGTGGCCATCGGGCTCATCACGCTCCTCTCTATCCCCTTCTTTGCGCGGCTGGGCCATGCCAAGCCGGAAGGCGAGCTCTATTTCGTCGTGACCAGCAGCTGCGTCTCCTTTTTCCTGGGGGCCGGCATCCTCTTCCGGGCAGACGCCGCCCGCGCGTGGCTCGTCTACTTTTCCGGCTGGATCATTCTGACGAAAATGCTGATATTCCTGGGGGTACTGCACATCACTTCCGAGATCGCGCTCTCCATCTCCATCCAGCTGAAGAACATCATCTCCTTCTTTTACCACGGTTTCCTTATCCTGTTCCTGCGTCTTCCTCTCGTCAAAAAGGAATTCGCGCGATGAGAAAGATCCTCGTTCTCGCTCTCGTCTCCCTGCTGCCCCTCGCCCCCCTTTCTGCGGCCGCGGGCGACGACGGGGCCGGCCGCCCCTTCCTGCTGCTCCAAATAGAGGATAAGATCATCGGTCCGGTCACGGCCGACTATATCCTGGAGGGTATCCGCACGGCCGGCGCCGCCGAATACCAGGGCGTCCTCATCGAGCTCGACACTCCCGGCGGCCTCCTGGAATCCACGCGCGCCATCGTCAAGGGGATACTGAACGCGCCCCTGCCGGTCGTCGTCTACGTCGCCCCCAGCGGCGCGCGGGCGGGCTCGGCGGGCGTCTTCATCACGCTGGCCGCGCACGTCGCCGCCATGGCCCCCGCCACCAACATAGGCGCGGCGCATCCCGTAACGGTAGGAGAGGCTCCGCCGGCGGAGCGCGCGCTCAAAAAGGCCGAGGAGCTGACCGATAATAAAAAGACGGCCGCTAAAAAAGGCGCCGCGGCCAAAGAGCCTGCCGCCGAGGAAACGGCCGACCCCATGCAGGACAAGATCCTCAACGACACGACGGCCTGGATCGCCACGATCGCCAAGAGCCGCGGCCGCAACGCCGCCTGGGCCAGGCAGGCCGTCCGCGAGAGCGTCTCGGCGACCGAAAAAGAAGCCCTGGAGCTCCACGTCATCGACCTGACGGCCCTGGACCGTTTCGACCTGATGGAAAAGCTCGACGGCCGCGTCGTGAGCGTGCTCGACAAAAAGGTCACCCTCCGCACCCGCGGCGCGGGCTTCGTCACGCAGCCGATGAGCGTGCGCCAGAACATTTTGAGCACGATCATCCATCCGAACATCGCCTACATCTTCATGCTCCTGGGCGTCGTCGGCCTTTTCATCGAGATCACGCATCCGGGCGTCGTCCTGCCGGGCATCGCCGGCGTCATCTGCCTCATCGTCGCCTTCTACGCCTTTGCGATCCTGCCCGTCAATTACGCGGGTGTCCTCCTGATCGCGGTGGGCCTCGTTCTTTTTGTCGCGGAAGCCCTGACGCCGGCCACCTTCGGCCTGCTGACCCTCGGCGGCGTCCTCGCCATGGTCCTGGGATCCCTGATGCTCTTTAATTCGCCGTTCCTGGGGATCAAGGTCTCCCTGGGCGTCATCCTGCCTTTCGTGGTCGCGATCGCGGGGATCGTCCTGTTCCTCGCCTCGCGCGTCGTCAAGGCCCACCGGGCCAAGGCCCAGACGGGCCCCGAGGCCCTGGTCGGCGCCGCGGGAACGGCCGAAACGGACATCGCCCCCGAAGGGCAGGTCTTTGTCAACGGCGAGCTCTGGACCGCGGTCAGCCGGGACGGCTCAAAGATCGGCAAAGGCGAAAAGATCACGGTCACGGCCGTTGACAAGATAAAGCTCGTCGTGTCAAAATAAGGACTCGGCAGGACCCATCCGGAGGTGCGCTATGAGTTTTCCCGTTGTCGTCGTCATCATCGTCGCGGTCTACATCCTCAACAGTCTCAAGATACTCAACGAATACGAGCGCGCCGTCATTTTCCGGCTCGGCCGCATCCTCGCCAAACCCAAGGGGCCGGGATTCGTGCTGGTGCTCTTCCCCATCGACAGGATGGTGCGCGTGGACCTGCGCACGATCACGCTCGACGTGCCGCCGCAGGACATCATCACCAAAGACAACGTCTCGGTCAAGGTCAACGCCGTCGTCTACTACCGCGCCATCGACCCCAACCGGGCCATCATCGAGGTCGAGGACTACCACTTCGCGACCTCCCAGATCTCGCAGACCTCCCTGCGCAGCAGCCTCGGCCGCGTGACCCTGGACGATCTCCTTTCCGAGCGCGAGACGATCAACGCGGAGCTGCAGACCGTCATCGACAAGGCGACCGACCCGTGGGGCGTCAAGGTCTCGCACGTCGAGATCAAACACGTCGACCTGCCGCAGGAGATGCAGCGCGCCATGGCCCGCCAGGCCGAGGCCGAGCGCGAACGCCGCGCCAAGGTCATCTCCGCCGAAGGCGAATATCAGGCCTCCGAGAAACTCTCCCAGGCCGCCGAGATCCTGCAGAAGCAGCCGATGTCGCTGCAGATGCGCTACCTGCAGACGCTCCTGGACATGTCCACGGAGAAATCGTCGGTCATCGTCTTCCCCCTTCCGCTGGAGATGCTCCAGTGGTTTAAGGCACAAGGAGGGAAATAGATCTTCCGAGCGGCCCTCAAGAATATTCCGCTGGAGTGGTGGAATGGCATACACGTCGGTCTCAAAAACCGATGGGTTCACACCCGTGAGGGTTCGACTCCCTCCTCCAGCATGATTCTTCTCTAACAGACGTATTTCGGGGAATAAGGCGACAGACGAAAGACGCAGCCGGACGCCACGGCTGCGTCTTTTTTCTTTCCAAGCGCTAGACGAGGCTTTTGATATAACGCCAGGCCATGGCGAGAGCCACCGCCGGCGACGTTCGCAGACCGTAGATGACCTTGCAGGCGAAGAGGTAGGCCATTTCGTAGACCGGGCGCAGGAGGACCCGGGGCAACGCATACAGAAAACGGCGCACGCCGGGACGCCGCCAGAGGACCGGGAACCAGACGAAGAACGGCAGCAGGCAGTACGTCTTGACGAGATAGGCGTCGAAACGGCGGCTGACGTTAAGGACGGAACCGACGAAGAAATTCCGGGGAAGACGCTCGAGGCGCGCCGGGTCCAGATAGCCGTGCCGGACGGCATACTGCGTCAATTCCAGCCTGGGATACGGAGTGAATATGTTGGCGGTGGCGAAGGCGGACCCCAGGCGGACGTTGTAATCGACCGTCTCGGCGACCTGTTCCGCCGTCTCGCCGGGGATGCCGATCACGTTCGCCAGGCGGTACGGGATGCGGTAACGGCGAAAGAGCGACGCCGCGCGGTCCATCTGCTCCTTGCTGACGCCGCGCCGCAGGACCTCGTTACGCACCGTGTCGTTGCCGGATTCCACCGACCACGAAAGGGCCCGGACCCCCGCCGTCTTGAGCATCCGCACGACGTCCTCATCGACGAGATTCGGCCGCACGTTGCACGCGAAGGGCAGGCCGACGCGGCGGGGATACTTTTCGGCGAAATCGACCAGCCACGTCTTGTCGATACAAAAAGTATCGTCCTGGAACGACACGAAGTCCAGGCGGTAGCGGTCCCGGACGCAGCAGATCTCTTCGATGACCTGGTCGACGGAGCGTTTGCGCAGCTTCAGGCCGAACATCCCGTTGAAGGCATGATTAAAACAATAGGTGCAGCTGTAGGGGCAGCCGCGGCCCGTCATGAAAGCCTTGTTGGGCGTCCGGGCCAACAGACGATCGGCGCCATAGACGATGCTGCGGTCGGGCATCGGCTCGGCGGCGAGGTCGATCAACGGCGCCGGCGTGACCACGGGATCTTCCTTCGTAACGATGTTCCTGCCGGACCTGAGCCCGCTGTCGAGATAATCCCCAAGGGCGGTCTCGCCTTCTCCGAAACACAGGGCATCGAGGGTCGTGCGCGCGATATCGATCTCCCCGAAGGTCGGGCCGGGGCCGCCCAGAACGGATGTGCACGCATGCGCGGACTTCAGGCACGCGTCGAACGCGATGACGTCGGGCACGCTGTAGGAAAAAGCGCTGTAGAGGACCAGGCCGGGCTTGAGGGCGGCGAGGGCCTTGACGGAGCGCGGCTTGGGCGCGAGCTCGAGATAATGCACGTCCTTAACGCCGCGCCGGCGCAGGGTCGCCGTCAGGGCGTAGGCCCAATGACGGTCATAGAAACTGCTGTTGAGGTCCACGAGGACAACCCGCATTCAGACACCTCTCGCACGGCACCGGATATCGATGCCCGGGCTTCATTATAGCATGGCGTTTTCGGAAAGATGAAAAACCGACCGGCGGCATATCACGGAGCGGGCGTCTGTGCGACCAGCGCCAGGTTGCGCCGCGCCTCGGGATTGCGCGCCTCAAGCGCCAAGGCCGTCTTGAACAGGGCGGCCGCCTCTCCCCGGCGGCCGGCCTTCGCGGCCAGGATGCCCAGGTCGTTATAGGCCGCGGCGCATCCGGGGTCAACGGCAAGGGCCTCCCCGAACGCCGCAGCCGCCGCCTCCAGGTCGCCCTGCCGGTAATAGAGCAGCCCCAGCAGGACATGCGACTCGGCATGCCGCGGATCGACGTCTATCGCCCGCCCGCACGCGGCGAGCGCCTCGGCCGTCCTCCCCAGACGCGTCTCGGCCTTGCACAGGTTATTGTTCGCGTCCGCGAAAACGGGGTCGACCGCGACGGCCGCCCGGAACAACCCGGCGGCCTCTTCGAGACGCCCCTCGCCCGCGTAAAACGTGCCCAGGTCGTTGAGGGCGATGGGAGAACGCGGATAGTGGGCCAGGACGTCGCGCCAAAGCGTGCCGCTGTCCTTCCAGACGGCGCACCTTTCCCACGTGAGCGCTCCCAGGGCGGCGGCCGCGAGTATCGCAAGAGCCAGGCACGCGCTCCCGCGCCTGCGGGCGCATCCCCGCGGACAGAGGCGGGACATCCCTTCGCTCAAGCCGTAGACTATCCCGAAAAGGGGGACATACATGTAACGCTCGGCGACGATGATGGCGCCCAGGGACACGAACTGCAGAACGGGTAAAAGCGTCACGAGAAAAAAGAGGCCGCCGAAAACAAAGACACGGGAACGCCGCGCGCGCCACGACAAAAGGACGACGCCTCCCGCGGCGCACAGGATCAGGAAAGAAAAAAGGGCGAACGAGCCCTTGGGGACGACGAAATACGCGTACAGGTTGCTTAAGGAGACCGGCCAGACGGTCTTGTAAAGATAGAACAGGACCGAAAAGAGCGCCACGGGGATCTTGTCGGCCAGCGCCGCGGCCCCGCCGGGACGCACCGCGCCGGCCGCGTGCTGGGCGGACAACGCGACGACGCCGAAGATCAGCGCCAGGACGAAGAACGGCACCTTGTCCGCCCAGACAAGCCGCCCCTCCTTCCTGCCGGCATAGCGGTCAAGAAGGAACAGGACCAGCGGCAGCGTAACCGCCATCGCCTTCGATAAAAGCGCGCAAAGAAAAAAGACGAGGGCCGCGTAGTAGCAGCGCCTGTCCCCGCCGCTCTTGAGGTAGCGCACGTAACACAGCAGCGCTCCGAAAAAGAAAAAGGCATACAGGACGTCTTTGCGGCCGCTCACCCACGCCACCGCCTCCGCATGCAGGGGATGGATACCGAACAACAGGGCCGTCAGGCACGCGACCCCCACCCTCCCGCCGAGGAGCAAAGCCAGCCCAAAGACCAGCAGGCAATTCGCCAGATGAACGAACAGGTTCGTGGCGTGGTAGCCGCCGGGCCGCAGGCCGTGGACACGATAATCCAACGCGTAGGAGAGGATGGTCAGCGGCTGGTAGTTGCCGACGAAAAAAGAGTCGAAGGCGCGCAGGATGTTGTCCGCGGAGAACGACCGGATCGCCGGGTTTTCCAGGACATAGAGGGGATCGTCCCAGTTCACGAAACCGTTCTTCAACGACGGGAAAAAGGCCGCCGACGCGACGGCCAGGACCAGGAAGATAGCGACGAAGACCTTGAGGGATTTCAGAGGGATGTTCATAGCCCCAGACCGCGGAGGAGACATTGTTCCCCGCAGGATGACCCCGCCAGGTTCTATTTTCTGCCCGCGGCGAGCTCTTCAAGCTCTTTCATCACCCGGGGATCCGGCGCCACCCCCAAGGCCTGCGCCCGGCGCAGATCGGCGCGGCTGCGCGCATAATCTCCCAGGACGGCATAGACCATCGCCCTCTGGACATAGGCCGGCGCGCAGCCGGCATCGAGGGCCAGGGCCGTGTCGAAATCCGCGAGGGCGCGGTCGAACTGCCGCCGCGCGCCGTAGAGGTTCCCCCTGTTGAGGTAGGCTTCGACAAAATCGGGCTTGAGCGCGATCGCTTTGTCGAACTCGGCAAGGGCCTTGTCAAAATCCCCCCGCTGCTTATAGATCAACCCCCTGTTGTGGTAGATCCGGACATAATCGGGCTTGATCTCCTCGGCCTTGCGCAGGTCGGCGAGGGCCAGGTCGGTGAGACCCTTTTCGCTGTTGACGGCGGCGCGGTTGACGTAGGCCTCATGATCCCGCGGATTAAGGGAGAGGGCCTTGTTGAAGTCGGCGAGGGCAAGATCAAGAGCGCCCTTATCCCCGTAGGCCGTCCCGCGCGTGTTGTAGGCCTGGGCGTAATCCGGATCCAACTCTATGGCTTTGCCGTAGTCGGCGATGGCCAGATCGAGCTCTCCCCTGTCTTGATGGACATAGCCTCGGTTGAAGCGCGGCCTTGCCTTACGGGGGGACTTTTTAACGGTATCATCCCAGAGCGTCAGGCGGTCCGCCCAGACGGTGTTGCGGTGAAAGGTCAGGACCGAATAGCAGGCGAGGAGAACGCAGCCGATCACGGCCATCCATCGGCGGCTCTTTGATCCCACGAAGCGATACAGGACCGATGCCAGGAAGAAACCGAAGGCCGCCATGGACAGGTAAAGCCTGTGCTCGAAGATAACGTCACGGATGGGCAGGATGCTCGATTCCGGCGCGAGGGCGAGGAAAAAAAAGAAAATACTGAAGGCGATGAGGCGGTGGTTGCGGAACGAGAACACGGCCAGAGCAAGCAGGCCGGCGATAAGCAGCAGGCTCGCCAGGACGGCGGGGTCGGCAAGGCTGTGCGCGAGAGGATAATCATAGTCCAGGTTCTGATGGACGGGCAAAACAAGCAATCTCAGATACGTGACGATGACCCGCAACTGGGTCAACAAATACGTGAAGGGCGCTATGCCGGGCGGCGCTTCGGATACGCGCCGCATCTGGAGGAAATCGACGGAGCGCGTCATTCCCATCGTCAGGGGGATCACCAAGAGGAGCGGCATATAGACAACGACGCGCCGCCAGGAGTTGCGGTCCCTGAAAAAGCTGAATTCATAGAGGCAGACGGCCAGGGGAAGCGTGATGCTCATCTCCTTGCAGAACATGGCGGCGACGGCGGCGGCGAGCGATCCTCCCCGGCACAAGAGCCCCGCTCCCGCCGGCCCGCGGCCCGCCTCCAGCAGCCGGGAGCGCGCGTAGAGGGCGAGCGAAGCCAGATAGAAGAACGCCGCCAGGGAAACGGCGCGCTGGATGATATAGGTCACCCCTTCGGTCTGGAGAGGATGCGCCACGAAGACGAGGGCCGCAAAGAAAGAAATGAGGGGCGCCTGGCGCGCGGCCTTGCCGTCTTTCAGGGCGGGCGTGGCGAACGTCAGCAGGCCCAGCCACCAGACCAGAAGGCCCGCGCCCAGGTGGACGGCCAGGTTAAAGACATGGTAACCGACCACGTCCAGCCGGTGCAGGCGGTAATCACCCACGAAAGACAAGAACGTCAAAAAGCGCGTCGGCCAATAGCGCCAGATGGGGGCCAGGCTGTGGATATGCCGCATGGCCAGGTTCTCAAGCAGCGTGTGCTCGTCATCGAACTGGAAAGGGCTGTGGAAGGTATGGGAATAAATGACGAAGCCGAGGGCAAGCAGGGCGAGAACAAAAAAACCATACCCCCGTCTGGAAGGCCCGCTTTTCATGGGATCAACCGGCTGCCGCGTCTCCGGAACGGACATAATCGGCGAGGAATTTCCTGTCGGCCTCGGAGATTTCGGTGAACTCGTAACCCACCTGATACGTGCTGTAGTCCCCCATCAGGAGGCAATAACAAACCCGGCCCCGGGACGTGACCGCGCGTTCCCGGCGGCCGCCCAGGACGAAACGAAGGGTCGCCTCGAGATCGGCGCCCAAAGGCAGCTCGGTCTCGGAGGTGAAACCCACCCCCCCTTCTCCGATGTTCAGGACACGCACCTGCCGCGTCCCGGCCACCGGCACGCTCCCATCGGAAACCTGCACGATCTTGATGTCGGCTTCGGCGACGAGGACCGCCCTCTTGAACCGCCGGCGCTCGGGACCGCTCCACTTCAAAAACATACCTCCCCCTTGATTTTGCCTATAACGGGTTTCTTTTCTTTGCAAAATCAACCCCGCAGCCTGCGAAGCTTAGGCAAGGGGCACCTTTTGCCTATAACGGGTTTCTTTTCTTTGCAAAATCAACCCCGAAGTCTACCCCTCAAGAGCGGCCTTCCTCCTGCGCGCGTTCCCGCGCGCGCCGTTGCATCTCGGTCAGGTAGGCATCCGCCTCTTCGAGGCTCTCGAAGAGGGCGATCGCCGGCAACGCCTTGATGATCTCGAAGACCGTCTTGATCTGAGGCTGCATGTTTATCATGAGAAAGCTGTTGCCGAATCCCTCGATCGCCTTCTTCGCCTTCAGGACGGCGGAGACGCCCATGCTGCTGATATACTCAAGGCCCTTGAGATCGAAGACGAGCGCCCGGGTCGTTTCCATCAGGAACGGCCTGACCTTCTCTTCGAGCTCTTCATACGTCGATGTGTCGAGCGCCCCCGTGAGCGCCACGACAAAAACCCCCTGCTCTCTCTCGTAGACCTTGATCGCCAATGCCATCATATCCCCCTTGATTTTGCCTATAACGGGTTTCTCTTCTTTGCAAAATCAACC